>JAFASY010000108.1 GCA_019244235.1 Chroococcidiopsidaceae cyanobacterium CP_BM_ER_R8_30 | reverse complement strand
GCTGACATTCAAGAAATTTCCTTATAAGAGGATATCAGGTTTAAGTCATCATAAGATGATCAAAACACAAAGAACCTATTCCTTTGTGCCTAACGCGCCCCAAGCGCAACGCTAGCGAGGAGTGTGGTTAATTATTAACTAAGGTGTATTCAAGTGGCATTCTATTGATCATGTCCAATCAACAATGGAGCGTAGCATCAGATGATCCGCCACCAGAGTGGTTTGTTGCGGCAGTAAGACGCTGTGCGCCTGATATATCTGGGCAACGTGCCGCTCAGCTATTGTGGCAGCGAGGGATTCGAACAGAGCAGCAACTGATGGGATTCGTTAACCCTCAAGCTTATCAACCAGCGAGTCCATTTGAGTTCGGACAGGAAATACAGCAGGCAGTTGAGCGCCTTGAGCGATCGCACCACGCCAATGAAATTGTTGCTATCTGGGGAGACTTTGATGCCGATGGTATCACTGCAACTGCTGTACTTTGGGACGGACTAGGACAGTTTTTTGCTCAAAAAACTCAGCTACTTTACTACATTCCCAATCGTTTGAGGGAATCTCACGGACTCAACCGCCAGGGAATTGATGCCCTAGCTCAAAAAGGTACTAAGCTTATCGTTACCTGCGATACGGGTAGCACAAATATTAGTGAAATTGAGTATGCAAATCAACTGGGTTTAGATGTAATTATTACAGATCATCATACTTTGCCTCCGGAGCGCCCACCAGTTGTAGCTATCATCAACCCCCGTTACCTACCGCTCGACCACCAAATGTTTCATCTTTCAGGAGTAGCTGTAGCTTACAAACTGGTGGAAGCCGTTTACCAAACATTTCCCTATATGTCGCAACAGCCTCTAGAGGATTTATTAGATCTAGTGGCGATTGGTCTAATTGCTGACTTGGTAGAACTTAGCGGGGATTGTCGTTACCTAGCACAGTTGGGCATCGAAAAACTACAGCAGGATTTGAAACAGCCTGCCTCAATGCGACGACGTCCTGGTATAGGCAGATTATTAGAGTTGTGCCAGAAAAGTGGCGATCGCCCCACAGATATTTCTTTTGGTCTTGGTCCACGTATCAATGCCGTTAGTCGCATCCAGGGTGATGCCAGCTTCTGTGTTGAATTGCTCACCAGCCGTGATTTAAGCCCGGTTACTCAGATGGCTCAAGCTACAGAACTAGCAAATGCCCGCCGTAAAGCTTTGCAAAAAGAAGTTTCTGATCTTGTGGCACAAAAGCTAACTCAACTTGACTTATCAACAACCAGCGTCATCGTCTTGGAAGATGCCCAATGGCCTGTAGGGGTATTAGGCTTAGTAGCTGGACAAGTAGCACAGGAAACAGGTTGCCCCACAATTCTCTTAAGTACTGAGACAGAAGAGGAGGAGAGGATTGATCGAGATGCCCCTCTCTCCCCCCCTGCCCCTAATCCCCAACGCCAGTCGCCCCAAGTCGGGAAACCCGCCCAAGGCGCTGGCTCCTCCGTGGGGATCCCGAGTTCCCCGGAGGGGACCCCTCTGCCCCTCTGCCCCTCTGCCCCTCTGCCTCCTCTCGCCTGTGGTTCTGCCCGTTCTGTCAACCAAATTGATTTATACCAGTTGGTGAAAGACCAGGCACATCTGCTACACCGCTTTGGAGGGCATCCTTTCGCAGCTGGGCTAAGTCTACCGATTGAGAATATCCCTTTGTTTAGAGAGGCAATAAACCAAAGACTGCGGCGACACTTTAGCAGTCTAACGACGCCAGTATTGCAAGCAGACTTAGTCGTAACGGTGGCAGACTTGGGCAAAGACCTGTTTAGGGAACTAAAACTCATAGAACCGTGTGGTATGGGGAACCCTGTCCCGAATCGCATGCTGCAAAACTGCTGGTTTGAAAATACTTGGCATCGCAATTTGCAGGACGTGCAAGGAAAAAATGTGCAGTATATCAAAACCGAGTTTGATATTCGGGATGATTCCACTAAGAGTGGTTTTGCTGGTATGTGGTGGGGGCATTACAAGGAGGAATTACCTTCAGGGCGGTGCGACTGCATAGCAGAACTAGACTACAACACCTACAAAAAGCGCTATGAGATCCGGCTCATTGCCGTAAGAACCTCTACCCAGAATCCTTCGTGGAATACAACTTCAACCCAAATGGATTGGCTGCTCGACTGGCGAGGGGGAAGAGGAGGGGGGGAGTGGAGGAGGGGGGGACAAGGGGAAATATATTCTTTAGTACACCCCTTGCCTCCTGTAGAGGATACCTTTTTTTCCCCTCCTCTTCTGGTTCAGAAATGCCCCACTAGTTGGGACGAGCTGCGTGCTTGGTTCCGACGAGCGCTCTACTTGAAACAACCACTGGCACTTGCTTGGATGGCGCCTCAAGTCGTCTCACCCAGTCAAGTCTGGTTGTCTCTGGTGGGGATTGCCAAATACCTGAGTCGGACTGGTCAAACCGTTACCCGTCATCAACTTCACCAGAAGTTGGGCATTGGTGACCATCCCCTACATATAGGGTTTAAAGCCTTGACTCATTTAGGCTTCAAAGTTAGCTCTCTAGACCAAGGTTTTAGCATCAGCGCAACTCCAGTAGAAGAACCAACTGTTTTAGATACTGCATATGTCCAGTCGATCGAAAAATTTCTTGCCACTGTGCGAGAAGAACAATTCCAGCAACAGTATTTCTACCAAGTTCCCTTATCTAGGATTCAGGCTATAGCTGCTCAAACTGTCTAAATCAGCTTCTCAAGCAATCATGCAAGTTATCAGCTAACATGATGTTGGTGAGCACCTAACCCACCTTTCCTGCCATATCTGCCTGTGAACCAGCATGCCAAACAACGGAAGAAGTGCAGCGAAAGCCCTATGAATGTTGTCACTCAAAGATTGCGGCGCGTCGCGATCATCGCCGTTCCGCCTGTGCGGACGCTCGATGTATTCGGTCCTGCCGAAGTATTTGCTGACGCCAACCGATTGCACGGTGGTGAACCGGCATATGAGGTGGAGATTATCTCGGCTACGGAAGATCAGATCGTCGCAAGTCACATTGGCACGCCAATCCTTGCCCACCGGACATATCGAGAGTTGCACAGTCCCGTCGACACGCTTCTTGTCGCTGGTGTCGAGGAGACTCGCGAGTTGCGGTATTCGCCCGACTTTCTGGGCTGGCTCAGAGAACAGAGCACAAACGTCCGTCGTTTAGGTTCAGTCTGCACCGGCGCTCTGGTTCTGGCCGAAGCTGACTTGCTTGACGGACGCCGAGCGACTACGCATTGGAACTGGTGCAGCGAACTCGTTCGAAAACATCCTCTGGTGAAGGTAGACCCGGAACCGATCTACGTTCGAGACAACAATGTCTACACTTCAGCTGGCGTCACTGCTGGCATTGACCTTGCCCTCGCTCTGGTGGAAGAGGATCTAGGAGGTTCTCTCGCTCTCCAGGTGGCACGGATGATGGTTGTATTTCTGCGCCGCCCTGGCGGGCAGTCACAGTTCAGCGCGACACTCGCGGCTCAGACATGCGGAAGCCAACCGCTCAGAGAGTTGCTCGCCTGGATGGCTGACAATGTCAAAAGTGACCTGTCAGTGGCTTTGCTTGCGCGTCGCGCAGCCATGAGCCCGCGAAACTTTGCCCGCGTCTTCACGCAGGAGGTCGGCGAAACGCCTGCGCGGCACGTTGAAAATATCCGACTCGAAGCAGCGCGGCAACAACTTGAAACGACCTCACTGAGTCTTGATGAGGTTGCTGACATCAGCGGTTTCCGGAGCGCGGAAATTCTCCGCCGGACGTTCGCTCGCCGTCTGGGCGTCACCCCAGGGCAATACCGGACAGTATTCAGATCAACTGGGTGGCACTAACCTTGGCGAGTCGATACGTTTTTTCGATATGCACCGGAGCCCTGCTTTGCGGAGCGGCTGGAGTTATTCGCCGTCGGCGGGCTACGACTCACTGGGCGGCCTTCGATCTGCTGCACTACTATAGGGCGATCCCGACCCGCTCACGTGTAGTGATTGACGGCAATTACATCAGCACTGCGGGCGTTACCGCAGGTCTCGACGGCGCACTCAAGGTCGCAGCAATGCTTCGCGGGAACGAAGTTGCTCAGGAGATTCAGCTTGACATCGAAGTTGACGAGTAAGCGAAAGCGACTTCTTCCCCTCCGGCGGACATGATGACCGTAGGATGGCTGCCGTCGAGCATACTACTGATCTATGGCTACGTCTCGCACAGCATGCGAATCCAGACTGCTCCGGGTCTGCCGTAGGGTTTGTCTCTGCCTGATAAGCAGGATTGCCAATTAGAACCGTTCCATAAATGGCAGTAATCGTGGGTTATTTGTCTTTGCGCGCTCTTTTCAAGAGGATTAGTCAAGATAGAGAATCAATTAAGCGATTCTAGCTTACCCTGTGGCTGAAATTTTATTGAATAAGGAGGAACGAATCTATGAATCTGACCCATCTCCACGCCTTCACCGATGCGATGCAGCGCAAAGATCTAGAGGTCATGCTAACTCACATGGCTGATGACGTGATCCTCAAGACCCCGCTCGTCGCCGAGCCTTTCAAAGGTAAGGCAGCAATCAGACCGGTCGTCGAAGCCCTCCTGGGCGTGGTTGACAAGTTCGACTTTCTGGAAATGATGCAGGGTCCTCAGCACGTGTCTGAGTTTTTCCGGGTGACAGTCGGATCATACGAGCTGGACGGTGTGGACTATTGGCGGCTTAACGAAGCAGGCTTGATCCAAGAGATGACCGTACTGTGGCGTCCCCTTCCAGCAGTCTTGGCGGTGCAGAACAAACTAGACGAGGTAACAACAGAAGCTCGCGTTGCACCATCGGGCGTTTCTCAATTTGCAGTCATTTAGGGAGGAGTTAGCCGCATGTCAAAGAACAGCCAGAGAACAATCCTGGTTACCGGGGCCACCGGACAGCAGGGTGGCGCCGCGTACCGGCATTTGCGCAAGCGAGGATTCAAGTTGCGCGCCCTCGTTCGCAACCCGGACTCAGACAAAGCACGTCAGCTAATGGATGCCGGAGAAGAGATATTTCACGGAAGTCTTGACGACCCGGACAGCCTTTCGCGTGCCTTGGACGGTGTCTACGGCGTGTACTCAGTTCAGCGGTATACGGAGGATGCCGCTGGTGAAATCAGGCAGGGGCTGGCGCTCATTGAAGCCGCCAACCGGCAGGGCGTCAGCCGGTTTGTTTACAGTTCCGTCGGCTCGGCGGATGAACAAACCGGAATTGCTCACTTCGAAAGCAAGGGGAAGATAGAAGAGCATCTTCGCTCCAGCGGTCTCGATTACACCATCTTCCGGCCGGTTTTCTTCATGGAAAACTGGCAGACCATATTCGGGGCACCGATCCAGGGAGGCCGCATTCCCCTCCCACTCAGTCCGACGACGAAGCTGCAGATGGTAGCCCTGGAGGATATTGGAGCATTTATCGCGCTCGCCTTTGAACACGAAGGCAAATGGCGCAACCGAACGTTCTCTCTAGCGGGTGATGAACTCTCCATGCAGGGAATCGCGGAGGCGCTAAGCCGCGCTGCCGCCAAGCCTGTGCAATATAGGCAGGTCTCCTGGGACGAGTTTGAAAAGCAGGCCGGCCATGGGATGGCGGTAATGTTCCGCTGGTTTGAAACGCACGGTTATCACGTCGATTTAGACGCGGTGAAACAAGAGTACCCGCAAACTACCGGCTTCAATCGATGGCTGGAGACGTACTGGAGGGCGCTTTAACACGCCGCGTGCGGCGGCGGAGGTCTCCGCCTTTGCAGCAGCGAGTCCGCCGACCGCTTAGCTCAACCTGGAGGTACTGTTCCCAGCTAGGGTGACAATTTTCTAGCACAATCCCACATTCCTGCATTAACAGGATCGTTCGCACTGGAGGAGCCTGGAGATTGATGCCGCATGACCTGCCGCCGTGGTACACGGTCTATCAGCAAACGCAACGATGGCTCAAAGCCGGAGTGTTTGAAGCCATAGTGCATGAGCTCCGGTTCACTAACACCATAAGAATCTGATAAATCATTGTAAGAATCTAAAAGAAATCAAGCATTGGAACTCATTACATTCAAGTTAAATAAGACAAGGAGAGTCCAATGCAGCTAGCACCGAATGTAGAGCAGTCGTCTGCTACTCAGGTACTTAACGAGCTTCTGTTACTCATGAACCAGAATGCTCAAAACTGGGAAGACTTGTTTGCAATTGTTTGTGAGTTGCGACTTATATAAGTTTCAGAAGTTTTGTTAATCAATCAGATATTGCTACATAAGTAAAACTTTTGCATAAACAGTAAGGATAAGAGTGATAAATCTCGTAGATACGTAAAAAACTGACTTTTGCAAGAACTATAATAAGGCGCTTTACTTGTCATGCCAAAAACAGCTTGTGTTGTCACTCCATTACCCACACTGAGTTGGCCAGACCGCAGCCCTGAATCACCGCAAGTCTGGGTCTCTCGTTACACCAGCCAACCCCACACTCCACCCTCCCGCTCCCATACCCATGCCTTCTTCGAGCTGTTGTTCGTGGAAGCCGGTGAGGGTTGGCACAAGATCGGCGAGCGGCAACTCTGGGCACAGGTTGGGGATCTGTTTGTTGTCGCCCCTGGTGAAGTCCACGATCCTAGCGGTCTGGATCGTGCTAGCAAGTGGATAGTCGCTTTCAGTGCTGATGCCCTCAACCTGGGGCAGACTGAGCCTGACTTATTTTTGCCGCCGTCGTTGCGTTCATTGCTCTACAGCCAACAGGTGAAGACCAGACACTTGCACATTCCACCCCAAGAGCTACCTCGTTGGCTGTTGCAACTCCAGCAGCTCCAACAGGAACTGGGCAACAAGCATTTAGGTTTTACAGAGGCAGCACGGGCACTATTAATGCTGCTACTGATTGACATTGCCCGATTAGTACAAACTGACAAGACGCTAGAGCCAGAACTGCTGTTGCCCAAGTGTTCGGCACAATCCCGCCCTTTGCTGGCTAAAGTGTTCCGCTTCATTGAGACCAACTACTGTCAGCCAATTGGGTTGTCGGAAGTGGCAAAGGCGGTTAATTTCTCCCCAGCTTACCTGACTGACTTAGTGCGGCGCGAGACAGGGCGGACAGTCTTGGAATGGATTGTGGAGCGTCGCATGGTTTTGGCACGCCGTTTACTGCTGGAAACTGACGAATCAGTGAATCAGATTGTTCAGACAGTGGGCTATCTCGACCCAGGTCATTTCATCCGGTTGTTTCGTCGGCTGCATGGCACCACTCCCCAAGCTTGGCGATTGTCACATCGCAACTAGCTCGATACCAACCAAGACCGAAAAAATGACCTATTGTACAAAAAAATCATCTCTTGTACCTATGTTTTGGATTGCTTAGACTGATTACCAAAAAGAGAATTGAGCCAGGATAATAATGTGGGCTTTCAGGTAGCAACTGCTTCTAATTCACATGCAACGTTTCCAATCAAAGATTCAGGTTAAAAATTAAGTTTGTACTAATTTAAGGCGGATATTTTATCATTTCGTTGGTTTAGATTGTTATTAACAGAAGCTAGGGAGAACAGGAGTGTAAGAATTGCATCGCTATGCCTACTCTACAACCAAAAAGTGTCTTTGCCAGCAAAACAGTTTGGGGTTCGATTTTTACGACAATCGCCGCTATAGCTCCAATTGTTGGAGATGCTTACGATCAACACAGCATTTCTGGGAAAGAGGTTGCCCAAATAGTTGTGATTTTAGCTGGTACGGCAGCAACAGTCGTTGGACGTGTTCAATCAGAAGCCCCGCTTTACACTCCTGATTGGCTTCCGGGTCCTGACAAAAAAGATTTTGTAGACTGATCACAAGCAACGAAAGTTTCAAATCTAGATTTACCCGATTGAGGTGTTGGCATTACAAAGTGTAGAGGGATCGTTAAGTGCTGGCTGACAAAGACACGTTACAGGACATAACCCCACAAGTTGTACTATTGCGATCGGCATGAGCGAGGTAGGCACGTTTTTGAGGATTATATAGCTATGCCAGAAGCCATCAAAATCTTTTTTTCCTACGCTCATGAAGACGAAGACCTACGAGACGAGCTAGCAAAGCACCTCAGTATTTTGCAGCGGCAAGGTGTGATTACAGCTTGGTACGACCGAGAGATCAGTGCCGGTACAGAATGGGCAGGCGAGATCGATAAACACCTAAATACAGCCCAGGTGATTCTGCTGCTGATTAGTGCAGATTTCCTGGCTTCAAATTATTGCTATGACATAGAGCTAACACGGGCGATGGAACGGCACGCAGCTAGAGCAGCTCGTGTGATTCCCGTTATCCTCCGCGAAGTTGATTGGAAAGGTGCACACTTCGGCAAGCTCCAGGCTCTGCCCACAAATGCTGAACCTGTGGATAATTGGGCGAGTCGCGATCGGGCATTTGCAGATATTGCTAGAGGAATTCGTAAGGCAGTTGAGGAACTAACAAGAGTAGACGGTCTACGGTTGTCTAATGATACCGAGCCAGCAGATCAGAACGAATTGCTGCACGGAGAACGCAGCAATCTGCTGGATTCACCATCACCCATTATCGAGAGGAAGTTGGGGTCGATCGCATCGACCCCTTTATCGTCGGTGAAGCCAGTGCAAGCAATAAGGAATCAACCAGAGGATCTAGCACCTCAACAGTCTGCCGGAGCCGCCGCCAGCGACGCGCTCCCGCAATCTCAGCCTGGTAAGAAGTCCGTTCGCGAAGAAAAACCTTCACAATCAATTAGCATTAGTGGCAGTCAAGTTTCAGGACAGCTTGGACAAGCTGGTCGTGACCTCAATCAAACTCAGCAACTGCCCCAGGGTATGGCTGAGAAACAATTAACCCCAGCAGAAGTTGCTGAGCTAATTGCTCAGATGGAGATATTATTCCGCAATTTCAACTTGTCAGAAGAACAGAAAGAAAAAGCCCTCAAATATCTAGAGACTGCTAAAGAAGAAATTCAGGAAACTGAACCTGACAAAAACTTTGCTGCTAAGCGTTTACGACGAGCCATCAAAGCTCTGGAGGAAGCTAACGGAATTGGGGCAGGTCAAGAACGACAAAAGTTAGAGCGAATAACCTCTCAATTGGCACCTTGGTTTGGTGTAACAGTAGACTTCTTTATTGAGCTATGACAACAACGAGATGATGAGCCAACACTCTCCTTACAAGAGGTAAAAATATGATTCGCCTTTTACTAGTAGATGACCAACCTCTCGTTTGGCAAGGGCTAAAGGCTATGCTAGCGCAGCAATCGGATTTGCAAGTGGTGGGAACTGCTGGTAATGGTGAAGCGGCTATTCAACAAGTAGAAGCCTTGCAGCCTGACGTTGTGCTGATGGATTTGCGGATGCCTGTGATGAATGGTAAAGATGCCACACGCGCGATCGCACAGCGGTTTCCGAACGTCAAAGTTTTGGTCCTGAGCACCTATGACGATGATCGTGAGATTGCTGAGTCGATGCGGGCAGGAGCAAAGGGCTATTTGCTCAAAGATATGCCTTCGGAGGAGTTGGCGCAGGCGATTCGTTTGGTCTATCGCGGGCATACTCACCTAGGGCCAGGGCTGTTGGAAAAGCTGATTAATAGCGGCACGGGTTCAAAGGCTAGTGCTCTAGAGCCAGTCTCAGATGAATTGTCAATGAGCCAGCCTCTGAACCAACAGCCTGTTTCCGAGCCCCACCAACGACAGAACATTGATGAATCTTCAATCGAAGGAAGCCAACTCGGTCAAGCTGGTCGCGACAGTATACAAAACCAAGGTCCAGGGAGTGTTTTCAAAGATGTTACTGTCAATGTATTTGGTCAGCAAGAGTCAGCTGCTAGAACTCGTCTGACCAGGCAGGAATACCACAATCGTCAGGCTTTGCTCAGCAAGGTGAGCAATTTCTGGGTTAAAGGTGTCTTAGAAACATCTCTACATAGTCGAGCGCTAGTTGAGCTAGGTCTGGAGGAACGACCCGATGCGGTGGCTAACCCCTGGAACATGGTTGGGGAAACTGCTGATGGGTCGGAACAATCCCTGCCTGCAGGTACTAAAGCAATCGAAATATTTGACCAACTGGGAAAAGGGCGGACACTTTTGATTCTTGGAGAGCCAGGAGCAGGCAAAACCACAACCTTACTGGAACTTGCCCGTGACCTAATTACCCGTGCCGAGCAAGACGTTAGCCAGCCAATCCCCGTAGTGTTTAACCTATCCTCTTGGCTAGGTGAGAAGCAAACCATCGCTGATTGGCTGGTTAGAGAGCTGATTACCAAATATCAGGTTCCTAAAGAAATTGGTCAGACTTGGATTAGAAAGCAGCAACTGTTACTGCTGCTCGATGGTTTGGATGAAGTCCGTGCTGAGTGCCGAGAGGCATGTATTCTAGCATTAAACAAATTCAACCAAGATTGTGGACCAGAGATAGTTGTTTGCAGCCGGATCAAAGACTACGAAGCTCTTTCCAATCGCTTGAGCTTTCAAGGTGCAATCTACCTACGATCGCTCACGCCAGAACAAGTTTGTCACAGCCTTACCAGTGTTGGACCCGAGCTGGCAGGGTTAAGCGCACTAATTCAGGGAGATACGGCATTGCAAGACTTAGCAAAGTCACCTCTAATCCTCAACATCATGATCTTGGCGTACCGAGGGGTATCTGCTGAAGACTTGCCGAAAACAAACTTGGTGGAAGAACGCCGCAGGCATCTACTAGATACGTACGTCGAGCGGATGTTTAAGCGCCGGAGTGTCAGTCAGCAGTACTCGGAAAAGCAGACCCGGCATTGGCTGATTTGGCTAGCGCAAAGAATGTCTCAATCGTCTCAAACAGTATTTTTAATTGAGCAAATGCAGCTATCTTGGGTGCAAACCGAGGCTCAGAAGAAGACATATCGGATTGGAGCTAGGCTGCTTATTGCGCTGCTGCCTGGTGTCATACATGTGGGACTGCTAGCTGGACTGTACTTGGGACCAATGGGGCTAATTCATGGGCTGATTGGCGGACCAATTGCTGCCTTGCTCTATGCACTAATTGATGGGTTAAGTAGTGTGCGGTCCCGTGGGTTCATTGGGATGTTGGGCAGCGGGCTGATTGGTGGGCTGATTTTCGGCTTGGGGTTTGGGCTGATTTTCGGCTTGGGGTTTGGGCTAACAGGTGGACTGAAATTTGGGCTGGCTTATGGACTGTTTTATGCGCTGATGAGTGGGCTGGCTTATCAACTAATCCCTCAACCAATAGAACCAGCTGATACTCTCAAACGCTCTTGGGTAAAAGCTAGAAATAGATTGGTTCTTGGGTTAATTACAGGACCAATTCTTATCCCAATTGCTGGTCTAGCTAATGGGATACTTTATGGGCTAATTCTTGGGCTAATTCTTGGTGTAGCTTTTGGATTTGAAAAGGGAATTGAAGTAGATAGAAGAATAGTTCCAAACCAAGGAATCTGGAAGTCAGCAAACGCTGCTATAAATTCAGCCCTAATTGTTTTGCTGTTTTCTGGACTCCTTTTAGGAATTATTGGTATACGATTTCCTGATCTGGCTGTAGGGACGCTTTCTGGACCTGTTAAGGGGATATTTTATGGGCTGGCTAATGGGCTAATGTATGGGATGGGTGCTGGGCTATTTGCTAAGCAAGGTTCAGGTATTGTTTGCATCAAACACTTTACCTTGCGGTTTGTGCTTTGGCAAAATGGGTATATCCCTTGGAACTACGCCCGTTTTCTCGATTACGCTACAGAACGTATATTTCTACAGAAAGTTGGTGGGGGCTATGTCTTCATCCATCGCCTACTACTAGAGCATTTTTCTGCAATGAGTTTGGAGAGACGGATAAGAATATAAAAAGTTATTTTAGTATCCTGAAAAAGGAATATATGAGTAAGCAAAATTACATATTGAAGCTTTGCCAGAGGCTCAATCAGATAGCCATGTGAGTGGATGTAAGCGGAATAGATTATTATGCTGGTTTTCTTAGTTGAGAATGACTTACGCAAAAATATACCTTCCAGCCATTGTATCCCTCTTTTATCACTCTGGCAAAGGTATAATCAGCGAAAAGGCTTGAAATTAAGGCAGTATCTATGGTAGAGCCCCGACTTGCCACTCCCACCGTAGCGTTTGTCGATGAATACTGTCAGTTTTATCAATCGCTGTTTCCTGAA
>JAFASY010000143.1 GCA_019244235.1 Chroococcidiopsidaceae cyanobacterium CP_BM_ER_R8_30 | reverse complement strand
CCTGGTTGCTTGTCTTTGCTAATTCACTGTTATCCCTTGGATTTCCACGGCTGATTGAACAAATGAACAGCTTCAGACTACCGAAACTTCTCTCTGTTAATAGGATGAATTTCCGCTTTTCCTCTGCCTAGAGTGATAAAAGAGGGGTATTCTCAATAAAACAACTAAAAAGCCTTGTTTATTTCCAAAGATGAAATAGCATAATAATCTATTCCGCTTCCAGTCGAGCTTAGTGAGGTGTAGATTGCAATGCCTGATAAATAGCTTCAGGATTGGCATCAATCACCTTAAGGTATGCCTTCGCAGTCTGGTCTGGCTCGCTGCGTCCTTGCTCCCAGTCCCGCAACGTGCCGAGCGGGATATGGTAACGCGCTGCAAATTCTTCCTGTGTAAGGTGCAATGCGCGGCGCATGGTTTTAACGCGGGGGACACGTCTGGCGGTGCGTAATTCAGCTTCTGTCATAGGAAGTGCATCAGGGTCGCTAACAGCCGCTGCGTGAATTTCTTCTTCTGTCATAGGACGCATAGGCTGTTTGGGAAAGGGCCTTTCACTCCCGTCAGCCAATACCTCAACCACCGTCCCATCCTTATGCATTCTCGCGGTAATAATCGTTTCGTTCATGCTTCAGATTGCTGATAAACCTTTGGTAAGGAAGCCCATAATTTCCGGGCTGATTTTCTGGTTCTATCTCCGATATAGCAATGGTGTCAATAGCGTCAATTTCAGCCCCGACGGCAAGATGCTTGTTTCTGCCGATAACGATAAAACACTCATCCTGTGGAATTTTGATCTAGATAATTTACTGATGAGTGGTTGCAATTGGCTAGGTGGAGGCTATTTTAATAAGCTAAGTATGGAGTATATAAGTAAGCCAAGATAGACAGTGGCAAGAGCTAAAGGAATGTATTGCTCAATCCTTGTATGATTTAAATACCCTCCATGACTCTTATCTTTCCTTAAGATATTCCATTCCTTATCGTAGCAAGCAAAAGGCAAATACTGCTCCATTTCGTATATAACTTTAAATTTCCCTGAATTAAGCTGCTTGTAAGATTGAATATTAACATACCATAAAAAGCATAAAATCATTCCCAAAATTGCTACTGCTAAAAGTATGATGTCTCGAAATTGAGGAGCAATTTGTGCTTTTTCACCTGTCAGGGAAAGAAAAGCTAACAATCCAGATAACAATGATGTATAAAAACTATTCATCTTATTTCTTCTTGCACTTATGTTATCAGTCATCTCAACATAGAGTTTATATTGCTCTAATAGATGTGCTTGGTAATTGTCTCCATAAGTTTCTTTTGTAATACCTGTTGAACCAGTTTGAGATTGCGCTCTTGAGACGTCGGAGGAACCTCCAACGGACCCTTGAGGCATGCGTTGATATTCACTGTTTTGTAGTCTGTTTTGTTGGTCACCGTTCTCCTGGACGTCTCCTCCGGCAGCTGCGATGACTTCATTGATTTCAGCTTTCTTGTTAGTCATTCCTTTGACCTTCCTTTTTGTTTAATGTAAATTGTTAGATGTTAAACTATCATTTGAAACTGATATAAATCAATATATAGGAATGCTGATTTAATTACTTTAGCAGCTTTATAGCTCTTGTTAACCAATACCGAAAGAATAACCAATCGCACAGAAAGATCATCCCTTGAAGTTATGTCTAGAGTTTCTTAATTTTAAACGAGTAAGGTCGATGGGTTTTACGGGGCAGATATATGGCTCTGAGTGTGTTTGTGGCAATGCCTTACGGTACCAAGGAAGGCATTGAATTCAATCGAGTTTACAGCGAGTATATCAAACCGGCCTTAGAGAGCGTAGGGTTTGAGGTCTTCCGAGCAGATGAAGAACTACGTGCTGGAAACATTCGCACAGACATGTTTCAGGAGCTGCTTCTAGCCGACTTAGTGGTTGTAGATCTATCTATCGACAATCCTAATGTTTGGTATGAGCTAGGAGTCCGGCACGCGCTTCGCTCCCGTGGGGTTGCGCAAATTCAGTGCCAGCGAGACCATCTCCCTTTTGACATTTACGTAGACCGAACGCTGCGCTACCACATTAAAGATGGCGTGCCTGACCCAGATAAACTGGAGGACGATAAAACAGCTTTAGCAAACTTTGCCGTCGAAACCATAGCATCCTGGCATGGGCGGAAGATCAGCCCCGTATACCATTTGCTTCGCTTTCTTAAGGAGCCGGACTGGAAGTCTTTGCACATTAATGAGGCAAATGAATTTTGGGAGGCTCACGAGAAGTGGGAACGTCGGATTGAGCTTGCCCGGATGAAAAGACGATCCGGTGACATCCTCGTTTTTACCGAAGAGGCACCCACACGAGTTCTCCGACTTGAGGCCTATCGTGCAGCTGGTAACGCATTACTAAAGCTTGGGCAGTTTGCGTTCGCGCTTAAACAATATGAAGCAGCCCTTGATATCGAGCCGACAGACCTTGAGAGCCGCCGACAGAAAGGGATTCTACTTGGTCGGCTCAAAAAGTACGATGACGCTGCGATCTGGCTCAGGACAGTAGTCCAAGAAAATCCTGACGACGCAGAGAGCTGGGCACTCCTTGGTCGGATGGAGAAAGAGGTCTGGATTAATGCCTGGAGGAGTAACAAGAAGACTCCGACACAGATGCAAGAGGACGCGCTCTACGAAGATGATCTACTCCTCGAAGCCTTCGATGCCTATCTAGCGGCGTTCCGCAAGCAGTCAAGTCATTTCTACTCCGGTATCAATGCTGTCACCTTGTTGCATCTACTTAGGCACCTGACAGGTACAGATGAGAAGACTCAACGTGAAGCATTGGAGGGGGGTGTTCGCTGGGCAGTGAACAGTGCCCTGATCGAGAATCCGAAGAATTACTGGGCAAGAGTCACGCTTGGCGAACTTGAAGTTTTGTTGGGTGACAAGAGTCGTGTTGAACAGACTTTTAAGGCGGCAGTCGCTGTTGCCCAAAAGGATTGGTTTGCGCTAGACTCCTCGCGACAGCAGCTTCTACTCCTAAAGGATCTGGGCTTTCGGCTACAGGAGGTTGAGGCAGCACTCAGGATTTTAGAACACGAGCTGGGCAAGCTCGAAGCCCCGCAAGCTAACTGGGTACCGCGTCGGGTCTTTCTTTTCAGCGGTCATATGATTGATGCACCAGAGCGAGTAGAACCGCGATTTCCCCCCAATCAAGAAGGAACTGCTCAAGGAGCGATCGCTCGTAAGCTTGACGAACTAGGAGCAGGATCTCTTGACCTAGCAATATGCAGTGGAGCCTGTGGCGGTGACTTGCTCTTTGCAGAAGCCTGCCTTGCGCGCGGGCTGCTTCTAGAAATGCACATTCCATTCGACGAGCCGAGATTTTTGCAGGAGTCGGTGACCTTTGCTGGCGAGCAATGGCGCAATCGGTTTTTCCAGGTGACAGCAGGTCCAAAGACGCGCTTATTTAACATGCCTGAAGAGCTTGGCTTACCACCAAAAGGTAGTAACCCGTATGTGCGGAACAATTTGTGGCTGCTCTATACTGCGCTGACATATGGACTGGAGAAGGTTAATTTTATCTGCCTCTGGGACCGGAAAGAGATTGACGAGCTTGGCGGTACGAAGCATATGCATGACGCTGTGCTTAAGTACTCAGGTCAAGTCCACATTCTTGACACGACAACACTTTGGTCATGTAAGGAAGCGCGACTATGACTTTATTGGAAAGGTTGACGTCTAATAGTCCCAAGCGAATTTTGGCACTAGATGGTGGAGGTATTCGCGGGATTCTGGCACTAGGGTTTCTTGAGAAGATTGAACAGATTCTGCGCCAGCGCCACCAAGATTCTCGGCTCAAGCTGTGCGACTACTTCGATTTGATCGGTGGAACCAGTACTGGGGCGATTATTGCAAGTGGACTCGCGATTGGGATGGAGGTAGCAGAACTTAAGCAAATGTACTTGGAGTTAGGAGGGAGGATTTTCGGTAAGAGGAACTGGAGAGTCTTGCAAGCAAGATTTGCTCAGGAGCCATTGAACGAGGAACTTGCAAAGGTTTTTGGGGAGAGAACATTAGGAGATGACTCAATTAAAACTGCTTTGTGCATTATTGCCAAGCGAGCTGACACTGGTAGCACGTGGCCTCTAATTAATCACCCAGATAGTAAGTACTACAGCCGCAACAGCCAGATCCTACTGCGCCAAGCCGTGCGGGCAAGTACGGCGGCACCAACGTACTTTGTTCCGGAGAAGTTCGATATTGGCAATGGTGAAGTCGGGGCTTTCGTGGACGGTGGAGTCAGTATGGCGAACAACCCAGCGCTGCAACTTTTCCTCATCGCCACGCTCAAAGGCTTTCCCTTCCGATGGCAAGCAGGAGAACACCGCTTACTTTTGGTTTCAATTGGGACAGGGTCGTGGCATTACCATAACACTGTAGACAACGTGGTAGAAGGCAGGATATGGGATTGGGCAACGCAAGTGCCATCAATGCTGATGAACGACGCGAATTGGCAGGACCAACTCTTACTCCAGTACCTGTCAAATACTCCCACACCCTGGGAGATCAACAGGGAAGTTGGCGACCTAGCTTCTGATTTACTGACACCTGAGCCAGCTTTAAGTTATCTGCGCTATGACGTGCCGCTGGAGGAGAATGCCCTGAATGCATTAGGGTTGACAAAACTGAGTCCAAAACTGAACTCACTCCGTGATATGAGTGCGGGTGAGAACCGCTACGATTTAGCCCTAATAGGTGAAAAGGCAGCCGAGCAGCAGGTTCAAGACGAACACTTACCCAAAGCGTTTGACCTGTTTCTTACAGGCTCTGAGTGAGGTGCGATCTAGCTCTACCGATTTTGAATTGGGACGCAAAAACTCCTACGGGCCTTAAGGGTAGTTATTTGTATTCAAGCTGGCATAAAAACAGTGGCATTATGCAACAAGCGGTAAAAATGGTGCAAACGACAAAGTACGATCTCTTTATTTCCTATGCTGATGCAGACCGGGGTTGGGTCAAAGGCTATTTACTAGATGCCTTGAAGCAAGCAGGCATCTGCTATCACTCAGAAGCCGCATTTGCCCTGGGAACAGTCCGGCTCTTTGAATTTGAGCGTGCTATCCAGCAAAGTCGGCGGACTTTGCTCGTGCTTTCCCCTGCCTACATAGCAGATTGTTCTGAACAGTTTATTGTCTCACTAGCCCAGTGTTATGGCTTAGACACGGCAACCTGGCCAGTTATCCCCCTTATCCTCCACCCTGTTGAGTTGCCACCTCGCCTAAGTGTTCTCGTGAAGCTCAACGCTACCAATCCAGATGAATGGGAAGAAGCTGTTGCACGTCTGTGTGCCGATGTGCATCGCCCTGTTCCAGATTCCTTGCCTCAGCCAACCTGTCCTTACCCTGGGATGGTACCTTTCAGTGAGGACATGAGCGATCGCTTTTTTGGGCGTGATAAGGAAGTCAAGGAACTCATAGAGCGCCTGCGCCTACATCCGTTTATAGCGGTGATTGGTCCGTCAGGCAGTGGTAAATCCTCCTTAGTATTTGCAGGATTGCTCCCTGTCCTCCGCCGCAGTAGGCTCTTTGGTTCTGGCGAGTGGCAAGTACGCACGATGCGTCCTGGTGAGATACCTCTTACTGCCCTAGAAACTGCATTGGGTGGTGACCCAACTAATCCAGGGCTGGCAGTAACAGAGGTTTTAGCTACCCAGCCTGGTACTCAACGATTGCTATTAGTTGTCGATCAGTTTGAGGAATTGTTTACCTTGGCTCTCCAGGAAACAGTTTCCTTCCAGTCAGCACTGTTGCGTTTGGTCGAAACTCCTAACTGTTACTTGATTCTAACAGTTCGAGCTGACTTTTATCCTGACTTGATGAGTTCGCCACTGTGGCGACAGATTCAGTCTCATCGACTAGAGATCGTTCCCCTAGATGCAGTGGGATTGCGTGAAGCCATTGTTAGACCAGCCGAGGATGTTGGTGTGTTTGTTGAATCTGCCTTAGTAGAGCGCTTAGTGACAGATGCCGCTGGAGAACCGGGAGTTTTACCCCTGATCCAAGAGACACTGGTGCTAATGTGGGAGCAGGTGCAACGGCGATTCTTACCGCTTAGAGCCTACGAAGCTTTAGTGCTTCCTCGTAAAGCCTATGGAGCTTTGGGGAGTCAAAAGCTCACAGGATTACAAGTAGCACTTGCCCGACGAGCTGATGCAGCTCTGGCAAGTTTAAGTGAAGCACAACAGGCGATCGCCCGCCGGATTTTTCTGCGTTTGATCCAGTTTGGCGAAGGACGCGCTGATACTCGTCGCCAGCAGTCAATTAATGCCTTAATTACTGCGTACGACGACAAAAGCCTGTTTAAGCAAACGTTACACCATCTGGCAAATAGCCACTTGCTAACTCTTAGCGGCGAAGAAGGCTCTAATACAACGGTGGACATGGCACATGAAGCCTTGATTAGCGGTTGGCCAAAGTTGCAGCAATGGATCAGCGAACGACGGGAGGCAGAACAAACCCGGAGACGACTGACAGCTCAGGCGACTGAGTGGGTGCGGCTAGGTCAAGGGAGTGGTGGTTTGCTAGATGAGGTGGAACTGGCTGAAGCACAGGGGTGGCTGAGCAGTCCCGATGCCGCGGCTCTGGGGTACGATGAGGTGCTGCCTGCATTAGTAGAAGCGAGTGGGCGGGTAATTCAGGAAGCTAAACGGCGAGAAGAAGAGGTTAGACAACGAGATCTAGAGCAAGAACGCCAACTACGGGAACTTGCTGAGTCTCGTCAAACAGAAGCAGAAGCTAGAGCCGGAGCTGAAGCGGCAAGAGCACAAGAAGCAGAAACCAGAGTTAGAGTCCAAAAACAACGAACCCGGATTGTGCTTGTGGCAGGATGTTTGTTGACACTCCTTGCAGCCATTGCCGTAGGATTTTGGATAAAGGCAGAACAGCGTAAAGAAACTGCCATTAATGCCTTGATCTCAGAACCTCAACGACTGTTAGAGACAGATAATCAGCTTGAAGCGTTGATAGCGAGTGTAAAAGCCCTGAAGCAGTTGAAAGAGATAGGTGGATCAAACACTCATGCTCTCAATAAACTTAAATCTGTCATTGAACAAGTGCGGGAGCGCAATCGCTTAGAAGGTCATCAAGCTCCAGTTGTAGGAGCGAGCTTTAGCCCCGATGGCAAAACTATCGCCTCTGGTAGTGCAGATAAAACCATCAAACTTTGGAGCATCAGTGGTAAATTACTAAAAACTCTTCCAGACACAGATCAGGTTTGGGGCGTAGAATTTAGTCCTGACGGCACGATGCTTGCCTCTGCTAGTAATGACAAAACTGTGAAGCTTTGGAGTGCACAGGGAAAACCCTTAAGAACTCTTAGAGGTCATGAAGATATAGTTGTTGCTGTCAGCTTCAGTCCAGATAGTAAAACTCTTGCCTCTTCTGGTTATGATGGCACTATAAGGATCTGGGATACAGCTAATGGCAAACTACTCCGAACTATCAAAGATCTAGATGTAATTAAAGATAGAGGTGTAATTTATAGCATAGACTATAGTCCAGATGGTAAAACAATTGCTTCTACTGGTTACTATGACGGTAATGTGAAGATTTGGAACATAAACGGTAAACTTCTAAAGATTATAAAAAGTCCACAGCAGCAAAAAAATAGTAATCCTGACCAAAAAATTGTTAGTTCTGTGAAGTTTAGTCCTGATGGTCAAATCCTTGCATGGGGCAGTTATGACGGCATAATAAAACTCTGGAGGGTTAAAGAAGGCAAATTCATAAAAACAATTGCTGCTCATCAAGACCAAATTTACGGCATAGCTTTTAGTCCTCACAGTGAGATGATAGCGTCTGCCAGTAGAGACAAAACTGTAAAGCTATGGAAATTAGACGGCACAATGCTTGCAACTCTTAGAGGTCATACTCAAGCAGCCAATCAGGTAAGTTTCCGCCCAAAAACAAATAAAAGTAACGATCAGCTTATTGCCTCTACTAGTGATGACAACACTGTGAGGCTTTGGGAATTTGGGTTTAATATTGGCGGCATCCCTGAATTAGATAAGTTGTTAGAAAACAGTTGTCATGCTTTAGATAGTTACTTGACAACAAATAAGAATGTATCTCCAGAGAATCGGCATGTTTGTGATGGATATTAATATATCTATAGACGAGCAACATTAGTTCAAGTGTCTGAAAATCAATAGAGGAATTTGGATATGCTGAGATGCTTAATAACTCTTGCTGCTTATAGTCTTGTCTCGACCTTGGGTCTAGTTGATTCTGTGTCTGCATCACCTCAAGATTTTATTAGTAATTGGGTCAATGTAAATCCGAATACTCGCGGAATTACTCGTTTTGCAGTCAAGTCGACTGGAGCTAAGACATTAAGCATTCAGGTATTTAAATCTGGGTCTTGTCCTCCCAAATTTGATTGTAGTCTGGGTATTACAAAACTTGTAATATATAGCAGCAATGTTCAAGACAGTCATCGCCAATTTGCTAGAGCAGAATATGGTAAAGGTTTAAACCATATTCTGCTGATATTGAGTCTCAGTGGAGTTGGGATAAATAATATGTCACGGAGAATTCATTTACAAAAGTTCACCTCGCATACAACCAATCAACAAACAAATAACCCTTCTCCGGAGACCTTTATGCCCACAGCACAAACCTGGCCTATGCCTAGTCCTTGTTTTTTCCAAGATCCTCGTCGTTGTTCAACAAAACCTGGTTGGATTCCCCGTTCTCGAAGATAAAAAGTCAACCAAAGGCACGCATACACTTAAGAGGCAGCCCTGATGTCTACATTTGCCTACGATTTCTTTATCAGTTACCGCCATCAGCAACCAGATAAAACCTGGGTACGCAAGACGCTGCTACCCCAGTTGGAGGCGCAAGGATTGCATGCCTGCATTGACTATCGGGATTTTCGGTTGGGTACACCTCTAGTCAAGGAAATGGAACGAGCAGTGGAGCAAAGCCGCTACACCCTGGCAGTACTTTCTCCTGCCTATCTCACTAGCAACTTCACAGAGTTAGAGAATGTCCTGGCAGAACACTTAGGATTGGAGGAGAGCCAGCGCCGTTTACTGGCAGTTATTTACCAACCCTGCAATCCGCGTTTGGGTATGCGGGCTCGCCTCATGCTGGACATGACCGACGCGGATGAGTTTGAGATCAATCTTATCCGCCTTGCAGACGAACTGCGGTAGGACCCGATGCTGAGTTGAAGTGGGTTATCTAGTTGACGGATGATGGATTGGGCAGCAACCTGGTACAACTCGCGTCTGAGTACGTCACATAGTAGGCCTCTTGCATAAATGCCAAAACACGGTCGTACAAGTATTCAAGTTACGTACTAAATAGTTGATATCACTAACAACTTAGCTGTTTCTGTTATATATCCACAAAAACAGGTGATAATCATTAGGAAGTAGAATGGGTTTTCTACATACCTAATTCTAATTATTAACCTCAAACAGCAACTATAAAATAGCTGAGAAGCTGCTTAGAATGTTTGCTAAAGTCCTGCAAAGGACAATCTTTCTAAGGAATTGGGCATTCTTTCAGTTTTGCTTAATACCGGCCTAGCTATGAATGTCTTCATGCTTGCAAATTTAGTTATTATTGCTTAATACCAATATGCTTATTTTTAAGCTCTCCTGCAAAAAGTTTACTTTTCTTAAGGCTCTTGTTAATCAACATTGTTATACACTTCAGTTAAAAATCAAATTCATTGCGTAGGGATTCAATACAAGCTTCCATCCCATGAATTGAGAGCTAGTTAGGACAAATTTTAATCTGTATAACATTGACTTTTACCCTAAAGTACGAATTTTAAATAAGAAAATATGTTTAGGAATGTAAATTTTTCTGGGTTAAGTGATTGTTTTTTGGTGTCAGGGATGAGCTTGAGGCAACTTTTTATGAGTAGAACAGCACATCTGAAGCATATCAACTGCTTAACTGACGTATCTAAGATATGTGCTGCTCAAATCAATCAATTGTTCCTACAAACGGGAGATAATTGCTATGCCAAAGACAGCTTGTGTTGTCACTCCATTGTCCACACTAAGTTTGCTAGACCGCAGCCCTGCATCCCCGCAAGTCTGGGTCTCCCGCTACACCAGCCTACACACTCGACCCTCCCGCCCCCATACCCATACCTTCTTCGAGCTGTTGTTCGTGGAAGCAGGTGAGGGCTGGCACTCCATGGGCGAACGGCAAGTCTGGGCGCAAGCTGGGGATCTGTTTGTCATCGCTCCTGGTGAAATTCACGATCCCAGTGGTCTGGATCGTGCTAGCAGGTGGATAGTCGCTTTCGCTGTCGATGCCCTCAGTTTGGGACAGACTGAGCTTAACTTATTTTTGCCGCAGCAGCTACGTTCATTCCTCCACAGCCCACAGGTGAAGTCCAGACACTTGCATATCCCACTAGAGGAACTGCCCCGTTGGCTGTTGCAACTCCAGCAGCTCCAGCGAGAACTGGGCAACAAGCATTTGGGTTTTACTGAGGCGGCAAGGGCCCTCTTGATCCTGCTACTGATTGACGTTGCTCGCCTGAGCCAAATTGAGCAGACGCTAGAGCCAGAACTGCTGTTGCCCAAGTGCTCGGCGCAATCCCGCCCCTTGCTGACTCAAGTCTTCCGCTTCATTGAGGCTAACTACTGTCAGCCCATTGGGCTTTCGGAAGTGGCAAAGGCGGTGAATTTCTCCCCCGCTTACCTGACTGACTTGGTGCGGCGTGAGACAGGGCGGACAGTCTTGGAATGGATTGTGGAGCGTCGCATGACTTTGGCACGCCGCTTACTGCTGGAAACTGACGAATCAGTGAATCAGATTGTCCAGACAGTGGGCTATCTCGATCCCGGTCATTTCATTCGGTTGTTTCGTCGGCTGCATGGCACCACTCCCCAAGCTTGGCGATTGTCGCATCGCAGCTAGTTTGAGCTGGCAAGAAAGCAGCAGCCGGAGTAGAACTCCGGCTGACCTTTGAGTTCAAGAACGAACGACAGACCCAGAACTTTGCTCAAAGACCTCATCTCCCGTCGGTTCGTAGTGAGGCACGGCGTTCATCGTATGCCGCAGTTTTGAAAGTTCCGCATACATCCGTCGCCGAGCACGGTTTTGATTGCCCAACGGGCGATGATCGGGAATACAATGCCACGGATTGTACGAGAGGCGTTTGGCAAAATCCATTTGCGCCGGAGAGTTGAATTTCTGCCGGGGGATACGTAGCGTCGCTACCGATACGCGGGGCGAAAGCTTCTCGGACCAAAGCACAGCGTTGTTTTCAATCGGCATAAGGTGCGGATCAGTTTGCAGTTGCAGGCGAATGTCGAATTCGACATCTTCTTCGGCAAGTGTAGCGACCATCGCAGCGCGTAGATAGTCGTCAGGAGGGCGAAAAGGAAGCCGTGGTATCGAAGTCCGTTTCTTTGACTTCGGCCATACCGAGTATTGCATCGCTTGATCTTCTCCCAACAGATACGGAACACAACTAAAATAGGGAGCTTCAAACGGGCTGCTCTGCGTCTTAATCCACAGCGACTGCATGATCAGGTCCAGTACATGTGGACGATGGAGGTTGACGAAATAGAAAATTTGCGCGTTCTTCAGGCTCTCGATCTGCAACTGCGCGTTTGCCTTGGTATCCGGCGTTACGAAGGTCGGCGTGGAAACGCCGAACATATCTTGCGTGAACTTCTCCTCATCCATCAACTTTGGTCCGGGCACACCCATCAGCTTAATGCTAATACTCATGAAGCCCACATCATCGATGTCCGGCGTAACGTAGGGACCGGGACCGGAAAAACGCACCCATGCACGGTACGTCTGCGGCTGCGCGTAGATGCCATGCCGTAGCTTTGCGGGAAGATCGTCGTGAACGATAAACTCCCCGCGCACAATGCCTTGCGTCTTCGTGTTCCCCCCTCGCTCGAACCCTCCGGGCTTCCAAAGCTGACGCATCTGCGTTGCAAAGGTTGAGATGATCGAGTCGAGGTACGCTTCTTCATCTGGAATAGGCTTTTCCTCGGCGATTTTCAAGCCTTCGTTCGGGCGATTCATATTGATTAATGCCGTAGTCAAGCTTGCGATCGGATCGCGAAGCGTGGCATCGAACGCTGGTCGAAAAAAGGGATCAAACCGACGTTCCACCTGCAAAAGGAAGGTAGCTGTATCACTCAACCAATTCAAAAAAGCTGAGTCGGTATTAGCTCGCGGTACTGGGCGACTAGTGTTTGAGTTCATCGCTGAAATGGTTCAAATTGAAATTAGATTAGCGTAGCGGTGCATGAGCAATTTTTAGATTGCACAAGCTGTTTTTAGGAGATAAGGTTTTTATTAGGAAAAGGATGCTAGGAAGCGAATTGCGTTGATACCAGGCAGAAAAAAGTAGGCTCCGCCACGCACCTGCACGAAACTGGGTAAACCGTTGACACATTGCCTGACAGGTGTCGCCTGGACCGTGAATCGATCGAAACTCACCTCTTCGTTTCGTCCGCGATCGCCAATCAGCGGATCAGCATCGCTGTACAAGCCGTTGAATTTTGGGTTATTCACCCAGGCTTGCTGGACGAACTCAAACTGGCGACTGATATTCGCGCTGATGCAGATGAAGTGTAATCCTCTCTCGCCAGATGCCTCGGTATTCAACATTTCCTGGGGGTTCAACGATGGCGAAACAGGCTTCCCGTAGCTGCGGCCTCGCCGCAAGAGCCGATGAGTTTTGTTCACCGCGATCGACCTTTGTGTACCTGGTTGGGGATCGAGCGAGTCACGAGGATTTGAGCGCCGAATATGGGCACCAAACGGGCATTTGAAGCCGTAGGGGTCTGAGTGATGGTAAGCAAACTCATTCTGATCTTCCATGTCTGAATTGTCCTGGTCTGGTGCTTCCACCAATGGCGTACCATCGGGCCAACGCCCCACCATTTTGGCCGCCAACTTCAGGCGAGCTTCAGAATCGCTGGCGCCATCTGTTTTTTGGGTCACGCCATCCAAAAACCGCCAGAATTCCTGAACCTTTTGACTCAGTTGTCTGAAAACCAAATAGCTCCCGTTGCGCCCCAGATCGTGCTCTCTAGACCCATTCTGCCCATTTGGTAAGAGATTGTGTCGATCGTGCTGAGCGCTTACTGTCGGTGTTTCTGTAAAGAGACCATATTCATTGGGATAGCCAAGAATAAACTCTCCAGCTTTGATGGTGTTGTCTGGCGACCCCACTCTACTGAGTCCCTCAATAATGGGTTGTCCGATCGCGTCTCGAAACCCGAAGTGCTCTCTAGAAGCACCGCGTTCATCTTTCAAAGTAAAGGTTTCTAATTTGCGAATCTGCTCAATGCCACCAGTGGCGAATGCTCCAGCAAGCGCTTCATACATTGTAGTGAGTCTAACTTCATCCATTGCATACAGCATTAGCAGGATGTGGACGGGTGCCGAATCCGTTCCGCCCCAATCCCATAGATTAGGGGCATTGTCTCCCTGATCTCCAAGAAAGCGACTCTTGTAAGGAGCAGTCATGCCCTCTTTGAACTCAGTGGGGAATGTGTCTAGGGTCTGTTGATCGAGTCCCAACGCCTTTAAACCTTCAAAGGTAAAGGCAATATTTATGCATGTTTCTGCGGGACGATCCTGACTATTCTGGATTTGATCGCTCAGTGTACTGAGCCATTGTCGGGTGGCAGCAGCGTCCCGGATACGTAGCAAGACAAAACAGGCGGCATCTAGATTAGAATAGCCCCGGACGATAATGCCTTGAATATCTTGAAGTTTGAGGGTTGCCATAATGCAAATGGTCCTTAAAAATTAGATTTGGGCGATCGCGCTTTTTGCCTATCAACCGTTGGATTACAATCGACGCAGCCACGCCTCTGTTTCTTGTTGGTTCAAGGTTTTGCTCAGTCCGGCACGAATCTGGGCGTTGTTAGCCAGGTTGACAGCCGTAAGTTGGGGATAGGCGGTATACCAAACCTGGGTCACAATCTGATGTCGGTGTAAAAAAGCCTTGAATGCCTGTTCATCCTTCGCGCCGTCCAAGATGAGCCACCGTGTTTTGGGATACCCCACACCGTTGCTAAACACCGCATTCAATCCCCAGGCAACCTTATTGATGAAATCATTCATGTAGCTTTCCAGGCTGCCGTCATAGTTACTCATAAACAACACCCGTCGCCCTTCATCAATGATGATCCAGCGGGCAAAGTGAATCGTGTCTACCCCATCCAGGTTGAGCGCAGGGACTCCTGCAAGGTTACCGTTGTTGAAGATATGGCGAGAAGTAAAATTAACGAGCCATAGGAGAACTCTTACCGTTGTTAGTCGGAACCAACCAGGTTTGATCAACCCCACGGCACTGAACTGATTCTGTACCACATGATCTTCCCGGATCGCCAGTTCACCTCTTTCCCTACTACTGAGCCTGACCCTATCCTGTTGGGCATCTCGCTCCTCCTTGTAGCGCAAAATTGCAGCATAGATTGGAGAAAACGGCAGGAAGACCAATAACCCGATAAGGATGATCAGAAGACCCGAAATGAAATGGATTGTTTCCCCAACAAGCCACCCAAAGCTGGGTATCGCTGGAGTTAAAGCCCAATTGAGCGATCGCTCCCCTTTGACAAACTCTCGAACTGCCTGACGCACACTCATTCCATCCCAACTCGACAGATCTTGTTTTGCCTGCTGCCGATCCAGAAAATCTTCGATCTGGTCACGCAGTTTAGCCTCCTGGTGAATCTGCTGTACCGTCCGTCCAACAGTATTGACATAGAACGCCTGGATCTCTACCTGATGGGCGTGGAGATAGGCTAAACGGCTCTGCCGAGTACGCTCGCCTGGAGTTGGATACCCCTCGCAGTGGCTGTATATTTGGTCCAAACCTTCCCCTGTGACATCCACGAGATCGTTGAAATATCCCTCCAGAGGAGCATCAATTTCACTTGAGAATACAATGCTTGGTTGAATTACCTTGTTATCCAGATCTCGGGACTCTTCAAGAATTACAAACCGGGCAAAGTGAACCTGACTGAACTTCACAAAGGGAATGATATTATTCGATTCAGCATCTTCATTCATCTTCCCCAGCAATTGTTTGAGATTGTCCATTCTGTCAGGTTTGATCTTGGCTATAATTGTGAGTGGAACTTGGTGTGTCATGATTCCATAACTCAGTTTTGAAAAGTAAGTTTTTGTAAGCTTTTTAAAGGGAATAATTTTGGGCTTCTAAGCAATTGTCGTGAATGTTTCCCAATAAATTCTTAAGATTATTGTTCTCCCTATTTTGATATTGGCAATGTTAGTCACTGCAACTTAATGTGCACAAGAGAAGAAAATGCATATAACAGGACAAAAACTGCTCTGCAAGAGAGGTTTTAGAACTCAAGAATAAACTCTAAAACTCGTGTTCTATCCCAAAATGCGTAGCCTAGGTAAAGGTCTGGTGCAACCTGCCGAATCTCGTCTCTAATTTTCTGAGCCACAAATGAGGTTTTGGAGTAGTCTAGAATGATAGCTTCTTTGCCATCTATCCAACTATCCCCTTTGTATATTTCAGCTTTGATTAACTTAAGGCTGAAGGGCGTGATCTTATTTAGCAAAAAACCCTGATCTCGATGGAATACTTTTCCATGCCAAAACATCAACTTGATTAGGGATGAAAGTGGCTGTTCCAACAAAGAGCCAGCTCCAACAATTGCCGTCCCATTGCTATCACCATCTGGTATTACATCAGCTAAACTCTTCTTGTAAAGATTATCTAATTCGACTTGGGACATCTTCATTAAATCTGCTTTGTTAATTCCCATGTTATGTCACCTCAAAATCTTAGCTTTAAGTACAAACATCATACTAAAGTTGTCATCAATTACCTTTGAGCTTCTAAAGAAGTACATTTATCAGACGGTATCACTACCTGAATCCAACCTTAAGTACTTATTAAAAGTATAAAAAATCGTAAACCAAGCTCAAGAGATAATTTTTCTATATAATTGGCCATTTTTTCGGTTCTGCTTAACGTAAAAAAAATTAACGTAAGAATTTATAAGTTTCCGCATAAGTAATTCGGTTTTATAGTGTTCTTTGTTTGTACACTTATCACAAGACCTTAGTTGATTTTGGTAGGGAATGAACATGAGCTTAGTGCTGTTATCACTAGAATCGAAAAAAAGACCAATTGCACAAAAAAATTATCTCTTGAACCTATATTTAAGGTTTCTTATATTTTTAATGAACGAGTGTTACAGCCAATAGTAATCAGGGGTATCTCTATGGGGCCGCTCTGATTCTCAAACCTAAAAAAACATTAAGTGAGTACCTCAAAAGCTTATAAAGAGGAAGAAGTGTGGTAATGGCTACTGATTATATTCTGTTTATACACGGTGTTAACAACCGGGAAGTACGCGAACAGCCCGAATACGCCGATCAATTTTTCGCACTCATGCAAAAAAGCACCGCCGATCGGAAACGAGACCTCAAAAAGGTAGCTCTCTACTGGGGTGATGTTAACAAAGATGCAGAGGCTAAACTCCTAGCACAACTACAATCTTCACCCCTTTGGGATCAAATCTGGTTTAGAACATTCCGTGAAAGGCAGCTTCTACAGTTTGTGGGAGATGCGGCACTCTACATTAGCAGCTACATCGGCTCTAAAGTCGTCAATGTACTGAAGACGCAGGCTCTACAAGAGATAAAAAATGCTCAGCCTAATGACCGTCTGCACTTAGTTACACACAGTTGGGGAACTGTTATCCTTTTTGACATATTGTTTGCCGATCGATGGGATAATCCTAAAATACCTGGTCACGATGATGTCATGGCCATTCGCGATACCATCTTTGGGATATCTGGGAAAGATCCTAACCCGCTTCAGGGCATCCAACTTGCCAGTATTCACACTATGGGTTCACCTATTGCTATCTTCAGCCTGACTGATGTAGCACCGGGTAGGGATAATGCTGAAGGTGTTCCATCTAGCTCTAGTGGTCATGACATCACACCAAAGCTACAACTGCTACTAGAGCGCCTTCACCAAGCGCGACAAGGGGAAAAGCTACCCTGGAGGAATTTCGTTCATCCTGGCGATCCTGTCGCTTACCCACTAAACGAACTGATGACCAGCCTAGTGGATGGTGATAAACAATACTTAGATATTGCAGATATCATCACTCATGAAGCAGGATTGTTCGACTATATAACTGAACCCTTTAGCCAAACAGCCTTAGCCCTACTGCATGGTGGCGATGCTCATGGTAGCTACTGGCACAGCGAGAAAGTCGTTCAAGAAATCAGCAGTGTTCTGAAGAAAGGCGTTACTGAATTGCAAGATGTAGGCGCTGGCAAAGAGGCGATTTTTCCTAATAGCAAAGGAGTTTTATGAAAAAGGCGCGTGTCATTCTTATAGGCTGTATGATGCTCCTTGCGTTGACGTTGCTTCTAGGTGGCTTTTACAGAACACCTACAGCTTTAGCTGCTGAATACAATCAAATACCTACAACTCAGACCAGCCAGTACAATCAAACATCTGTAGATTCAGACGCAAATGCCTGCAAAGACATCGGTTATTTGCCCCCAAGTCCGAACCTGACTGAGGCAGAAAATCGCGGTCGTTGCACCTGGTATCTTTGGACCGGGGGTAACGAGAAGTTCTATCGTTCGCTAACATTGAGCACGAACGGAACTGTGGATTTACTCAAATTCATTGACTCGCGTCAGCACGATCAACGGTTCGACCGATTTGGCGCGATTAACGACCCAGGATGTGAGAAGGCCACGGAGCCGGACAAGTACGGTTTATGGCTAGATAAGTGTAAAAATGACCCGCACTCGACTGGCATCATGGGCATGCGTAAGTTCGAGAACCCGAACTTTGTCCCAGCTAAATGGGATGCTCAAAAGTATTTTAAAGACCAAACTATTGAGCCTCCTTACCGGATTGGGCTAGCTTGTGGCATCTGCCATGTGGCGTTTAATCCACTCAACCCACCTAAAGATCCAGAAAAACCATTGTGGGAGAACCTGGTATCGGCATTCGGCAATCAGTATATTGAGGAAGGCAAGTTATTTGCTGGCGACCTCAAACCAGATAATTTTGTCTGGCAAGTTCTAGATGCACAGCCACCAGGTACCTCCGACACTTCTCGGATTGGCAACGATCATATTAATAACCCAAATGTGATTAACTCCATCTTTCTTCTAGGCGATCGCCCCAAGTCTGAAGAGGTGATGAATGATGGCACAAAGCAGGCGGTGAATCACATCCTTAAAGATGGTGCTGACTCAACTGGTGTCAAGAATGCCTCATTGCGCGTCTATGTCAATATTGGTATGTGTTCAGACTACTGGTTAACTCTCCACGATCCTTTGGTAGGCAGAACCCGACAGCGACCCTTTGATATCAATACGGCGAGGTCTGAATGCGAAGACTGGAGAAAGACAGAAGCACGCATGGCAGATGCAGAAGCATTCTTGAAGACTCAGAAGCCGATGCACCTTAAAGATGCACCGGGAGGTGAGGCCTTATTAACCAAGGACGAGTCGGTACTAGAACGAGGAAAGATTGCCTTTGCAAGTAGTTGCGCACAGTGCCATTCGAGCAAACAACCTTCAGCAGATGTCGCTATCGATCCAGACAAGGCTAAACAGTGGTACCTAGAATCTGTCCGTAGCTCCAATTTTCTCGACCACAATTTCTTATCAGATGATAAGCGCTACCCGGTTACGGAAATTGGCACTAATGCCGAACGAGCGCTGGGAACTAATGCGATTGAGGGGCATATCTGGCAGCAATTCTCGTCCAAGACTTACAAGGAACTTCCTTCAGTAGGTCAGCTAACACTTGATAATCCCTTTGATGAAAAGAAACCAATTAAATTCGATATGCCAGGAGGTGGTCGGGGCTATTATCGAACACCAACTCTAATTAGTGTTTGGGCGACAGCGCCACTTTTGCACAATAACTCGTTGGGAGAATACAACAAAGATCCTTCAGTAGAGGGACGTGTAGCAGCCTACATGGATGCAATGGAAAAACTCCTCTGGCCTGAAAAGCGCGAGGGGATAATTCCAAGGACAACTCAAGCAAGCACTCTAGCACTTCCCCTTGGAATAAAGGTTCCGATTCCTAAAGGCATGCCTGTTGACTTGCTAGCAAATATAGATCTTAGGGAAGCGCTTTCACGGCTAGATCTTAAGAGGGCATTGCAGAACTTAGATTTTTCTGGTGGACCTAATGCCAAACTGGCAAGCATACTCCTAGAAGCGAATCAATCTCCTGATTTTGTTAAAGATAGGGGACATACTTTTGGCTCAGAACTATCAGATGAAGATAAGAAAGCACTCATCGAGTTTGTGAAAACTTTCTAGGAACAAGGTGTAGGGGAGGACGTTGGGGCGAGGCTACAACCGCCCCAATATGAACGCCGTTGTGGGGTGTAGGAACTTATGTTGAAAAGCATGGGCGTTCTCCGTTCCATACCCTGTTCTTGTCATCTAGTTACCAAGCAAGCTTGTGAATAGATAGCACATCGTTTGAAACGCTAAGGAGAAGACTGAATGGATCTCGTTGTATTGCAGAACTGGTTGGATAATGTTTCTTTTGCTGTACTTTTTTTCACTATGCTGTTTTACTGGGTCGGAGCAGCTTTTGGGCGCATCCCCTACCTATCGACATTGGGAACAGCAGGGATGGCGATCGCCAACTTGAGTATTGCTGCCCTACTAGGAGCGCGGTGGCTAGAGGCTGGTTACTTCCCCTTGAGCAATCTCTACGAATCCCTGTTTTTCTTGACTTGGGGGATCACCACTATCCATCTGATTGCCGAAAATAGGAGTGGTAGTCATCTTGTAGGAGTGGTCACAGCACCTATCGCCATGAGCGTTACTGCTTTTGCCGCCCTGTTTCTTCCATCGTCTATGCAGTCGGCAGCACCCTTGGTACCAGCCCTCAAATCTAATTGGCTGATGATGCATGTCAGCGTCATGATGCTCAGTTATGCGGCTCTGATTGTGGGCTCACTGTTGGCGATCGCATTCCTCATTGTGACTCGTGGTCAGAACATCGATCTTCGAGGTAGTTCTGTCGGCACAGGAGGGTATCGCAGCGATCGCTATCGTCTGCAACGGACGAGCGATCTTCTGAGTCAGACGGAAGTAGAGCCATTTCGAACACCTGTTTTAATTAATAGGAATAGTGGCGGTAATACGGCAGTTTTAGATTTGGTAACTACCCAAGCGTCTCAAAAAACGGCTCCAGCCGAACCCCTGTCACCACAACTTATGAACTTAGCTGACACCTTAGATAACATTAGCTATCGGGTTATTGGGTTGGGATTTCCCCTGCTGACGATTGGCATTATTGCTGGTGCAGTATGGGCGAATGAAGCCTGGGGCTCCTACTGGAGTTGGGACCCCAAAGAAACCTGGGCTTTGATTACCTGGCTAGTTTTTGCTGCCTACCTCCATGCCCGTATCACCCGTGGTTGGCAAGGCCGCCGTCCGGCAATTTTAGCAGCAACTGGATTTATCGTAGTCTGGATTTGCTATCTCGGGGTCAATATCTTAGGTAAGGGGCTGCATTCCTACGGTTGGTTTTTCTAAGCGTGCAGCAGATACTCAGATGCAGACAATAAGGATGGAGTTATTGATCCCAGCTTTAGTTGACTGGAACAACGGAAATGTTTCTAGCTGCCTAATCTCCTTACCAAGCAGCTAGCGTTGCCCAATCAGTACAAATCCAATCTCCTAAGAATTGACGTGTGCATACTCTTCCTTCGAGCTTTCTGCCATCTATATCCACTCTAACGTCCGCTCTAATTAACACACCTGTTGGGTCATATAAACTTATCGCAGGATTATTTTGGTAAAGACTGTAATTTCCAACAACTATCCCAACAAAGAATCCTTCAACACTCGTCTCTTCTGCTGGAACTCTTAGATAAATGTTGCCACCAAAAGTTACTGCTCCTACTGTAAAACCATAGGGAATTGGAATCTCACCTGAAAGCTCAAGTTTTGCAGATCTATATTCTGCCCAAGATACCAATTCTTCAGCATTAGCTGCTACTTCTTGTCGATAATCAGTAAGCATAGTCAAACTCAAATTTTAATAAAATACTATACTTTGAAGAGTGAATTTGCTACCTAAGTTCGCCCAATCTATGTAAAAATAATGTTAAGTATTAGAATGGCATTGTTAGGACAGCTCTCAGACTAACAGGAGATGACTAAAGAGAGAGTAGGGGAAGAGAATAAATACCCTACCTACTCCCCGTGTGCGAAGCGCGTTATTTGTTAGAACACCACGTCCAGGCAATGGTCCTTGACGAAGCAAAGAGCATTGCTCCCGGAGAAAGCCTCCGGGAGAACGGTGACCGACATAAGCTGTGGAAGTGGTCAAAAGCCAGGAGTGCATAAATTTCAAGAACCTACGTAATAAAATTTAGGGTTAATCAGACCCAGGTGGTTTCTAGCGAAAATCTTAAGAGGCGATAATGGTAACTAAATCACCACAAAAACAACCAGAAAGAAAAGAGCACAATAATAATTTCCAGCAATCTAGGCAAGAAGTTCCTGGAGCGATTCAATCTCTCCTTGAATCAATTAACCATCCTAAAATACACATAATTAATAATAGCATCATTTTACAGAAAAAAATAGCTAAATATTCAAAGTCAACTGAAAAACTGGCTAAAGACGCTATCTCTACAAAATCTATAAACGATGATTTCAGTTCTAAAAAGAGAGTAAATTACACTCAAACATCTGCATCACAGCCTCAATTTATATTTAAAAGGATAGGCAAAGTTACAAACAGATTATTTGCAATTAGTGCCGTTTTTCTAGGTGTATGCATAGCTTATCATTACTGTTACAGTAAAGAACAAATTAACCCATCTGAGAAGGGAAATTTGGTGACTATCCAGCTTTTAAAGAAAGGGGGAAACCATGAAGAGTGTGTGAAAAAAGCAAAAGCAGCTCAGCCGAAATTACCTTGTTATACACTGAGGCTCAAAATCTTCTAAACAATTTTCATAGCACCTACGGTGCGGGGTATAGGGCTAACTCTATAAATGATCTTTACAAAAACTAAAATCTCGCATAAATACAAGACAAAACGCTGAGAAATAGATAGTAGCCTAAAGCTATAGCTTTTATAGTTTGCAGACAGGCCCTTCACTGACTACTTGACAGCTCAACATAGTATCTAGAGTCATTTTCTTAACAAATAAAGGTGTAATATGCCACATTTTACAATTGAGTATTACAGTTTGGTCAAGAAATTACTGGCTAAAGCAATTAACCAACAGCATGAGCAGATGGTTGTCCGTAGCCTTCAATCAACGAATGAATGGGATAACGAGATTGTTGCAAAGTTAATTTCTGAAGTGCTTTCAGAAATTGACCCACTGAGCAAGCAATGGTTTGTAGAGAATTTTTGGAACTTGGCTGCTTAGGAACACCTAGGCTCTAGCCATTTCGTTAATCTGAAATCTGTAAGCCTCCTAATGAATGCCCCAGAGTAAATCTCAAGCCTTCTAAATAGGCATCTCATACCGTTTTTTTAAAAGCCGCGTTAATAAGAAGTTTCAGGCAATCAGAACGGTGTTGTTTTAGCAAAATTATTAAGAGGTTAGAATGGTAAGCGAATCAATTGAGGTTTTCTTTTCCTACTCTCACAAAGATGAAGAACTGCGGGACAAACTGGAGGA
>JAFASY010000188.1 GCA_019244235.1 Chroococcidiopsidaceae cyanobacterium CP_BM_ER_R8_30 | reverse complement strand
CCCTCTTGACATAGGGCGGGTTGAAAGCGACAAGCTGATTAGGAGAAAAGCTGGTGGCACCTCGGTGCAATTGCCCTCTTGACATAGGGCGGGTTGAAAGTGCCAAGGTTTTGTGCATATGCTTTTAAAGAGTCGGGTGCAATTGCCCTCTTGACATAGGGCGGGTTGAAAGTTACAACGGGAGCTAGATAACTAGGTGGCATTGGAAGGTGGTGCAACTGCCCTTCTCACCTATGGCAATTTGAAAGCCGTCTTAAGGTGGGTTGAAAGAAACATATCTTGCCCATGAGAAGGATTGTTGTGGCGACCCTTCTGACTTAGGGCGAGTTGGAAGCAGTTAGCAGTTATAGATCACATCAGGAATCAAGTGATGCAACTACCCCTGTGTAGTCTACTATAAACTGAAAATCTTTCTTTTTAGAGATAATTAACAAAAATCTCCAGGATCGCAACTTTCCTTTCAATTTGAGATGGGTTGAAAGACACATATCTTGCCCATGAGAAAAATGGTTGTGGTCACCTTCCGGCTTATAGTGGGTCGAAAGCCAATCAGTAATTTGTAACAGTTCCTTTAAGAGAATGTTGTAACTGTCTTCCTAGCAACAACTCATACGCAGAATGTGTTGTAAAACTTCTCTTCTAACCCAGGACAAGTTGACAATTTCAAGAACTTGACCTTTCATCAGAGCTAAATTATTTAAGGCTAGTTCAAAGACGGCATTTAACAATGTAGATACGGATATTGAGAAATAAAGCTGAGATGGTTCTCCCAATCTTTCTAAGGTTAAATTGTTAATCATGATGTCACTAATTTGTTAATAGCGGCAATATCTTGTTATCAATGACAATAATTTGTTACCGATGACAAATAATTAGTTACTGTACAATTGCAGCCGTGCCGTCACCAACCCTTCCAATGCCACCTGGTTCTCTGGCTCCCGTTGTAGCACCATTTCGTAGCCTTTCGCCTGGGCTTGCACTTGTGATTCTACAGACGGCACTGCTTTAGGGGTACTTGCTGCCAACTGTTGATTCGCAGCATTAATCGCCCCAATCGCGCCATAAATTGTTGAACCAAAAAAAGAGACGAACGAAACCAAAGCAAAAGCTTGCTGTAACTGCTTACGAGGCATCATAGTTATTCTCAAAGCCCTGGAAAAACTTCTAAGCTCAGGGGTAGCTGCTCTTAACTTACCCACCCAAAGCCCCAGAGCGATCACTCCCGTTTAAGTCTTTTTCGGGCAAGCCATTACAAATTGATTTACCAGAACACTCAAAACAGCAAAACTTCTCACTTTAACTTGGGCTTAATCTCAAACTCTAGTCTGGAGCGGTAAAAACAGACATCAAATTCCAGAAAGAAGTTTGTCTGCCCAAGAATCAAGGGTGTGTTGGCTCTTCTCACCCAAGCAAATGCTAATCGAACTGGAGCATACTCACCTATCTCAGCAATTGTAAAAAACGGTATTGCTGGCTGATTGCTCAAATTTCCTGCTAATTGAATAATCGCCTTGCTATCGTCCCAAACAGCACCTAACTCAATTCCAATTTCGTGAGGTAAGACGCTTACAGTTGCACCACTATCGACTAGTCCAAGAACTTCAATAGCTCGATTGTCTCGACGCAGAATCAAAGGCATCCGTGGTAAGCTATCGAACTCGTTTTGAGATCGATCAGTAGTCGAGTATGTGAATCGCATGTGCTTAGAGCTAATCTACGGCTTTCATCGCCTGCATCAGTGTTTCCCCAGCACCAAAAGAATTGTAGGGAGTTGGCAAATCATAGGTTTTCAACGGTTCTAAAGGCGAAATGTCTGTGTCAGTATCCAGTTCTGTTGCTAGAATGCGGATTAGCTTAAGTTTGTCTGGTGTCGAGAGTTGCCGAATAGCGGGCAGTAGTTCGATGAGTGTCATCTTTTGCACCCCATTTCTCTATCTATGCTTACCTTCAGCTTACAATGGAGGTGTAAAAAGTGTACCCGATGACTTGAAAGAATTTAAAAAAACATATGAAATTACTTACTATCGATGAATCCGGTCGTGTTTTAATTCCAAAACAAGTTCGAGAGCAATTAGGAATTAATACTCCAGCTCAACTATCTTTAGAAATCAAAGAAGGTCAAATCATTTTACAACCAATACCCCAAGAGCCAGAAAATTATCTTGAAGAGGGGATATTGGTTGTCAAGACAGAACCTATAAAAAACTGGAAAACAATTATTGATAAGTTACGAGAGGAGCGTATTAACGAGTTTATATCGTGGTAAAAACTTTATTTGACACTTCTATATCCCGATCATTTTACTCGTTTAGGAGATGAAATTGCTCGGCTCATACTCGTTCCAAATTAAATTTGTAACACCATTTCGTAGCCTTTCGCCTGTGCTTGTGCTTGTGATTTTACAGACGGCCCTGCTTTAGGCGTACCTGCTGCTAACTGTTGATTCGCAGCATTAATTGCCCCAATCGCGCCATAAATTGTCGAGCCGAAAAAAGAGACGAACGAAACCGAAGCAAAAGCTTGCTGTAACTGCTTACGGGACATCATAGTTATTTTCTTAGCCCCAGAAAAACTTCTCAGCTCAGGGGTAGCTGCTCTTAACTTACCCATCCAAAGCTCCAGAGCGATCGCCTCCATTCAAGTTTTTGACCCACCTTTGGCTAAGTTTGTGACTCAGCTTTGCTTAAACTGATAATCACCTAGATTCCTCGGTATATCTCTCGGCGATGCCCAACCCCAATCACTAATATCAGTAAAATCTTGTCTTGAATTTCATAGATTATGCGGTAGTCTCCAACTCTCACGCGGTAAAAGTCTCTTTCACCAGATATCTTCCTTACTCCAATTGGTCGTGGATTATCAGTAAGTGCTTCGATTTCGGTCCCGATTCGCTCTCGCTCTTCCTGAGGCAAACTTTTGACCTGCTTGGCTGCTTTTCTAGTAATTTCAACTCGATACGCCATTAATGCCCCAACTCAGATGCAACTTGCTTCCAAGAAACCGGCTTTTCATCACTAGCTTTCATTTCAGCTAAAGTTTCTAGAGCATCCAGAAGATCTAATCGGTCCTCAAGTTTCTCAGGGTCAGCTACGATTAGCTCTCCACTACTCAGCTTATCAAGTAGCTCAGTCAGAGATATCTCGCGTTGGGCCGCGATCCTTTGAAGTCCATACCACTGAGAATCAGTTAGGCTCAGGTCTCTCGCTGGGGCTGTCATAGCTTAAAAACCTCTTCTAGCTTCAGTTCAGCTGCGGTTATTCTTAGTGTCTGAAGAATGTCGTTAGGAATTACAATGCTCATAGGTAATGGAGCAGTTAACAGAAAAAATTTATCGTAACTTGTTTGCTCCGGAAGCGCGAAAGGCTTGCAGTGCTGCTAACTCTGAGGTAATGCACCTGCTGGAACATATATTTTTCAGCATAAAGTAACTAGACCCATCGTAACTTGTTCGAGTGGGGAGCGTGAAACCCTTAGATCCTCGTTGGCATCAAACCGATACACAATGCGATACTCGTCGCTATCCACCCGATAAAAACCTGGATAACCTTTCAGTTCCTTACTACCACTGGGTAAAGGCTCAATGTTGAGAGCTAACACTTTTCTAGCAAGCTGTGCTGCAATCTTAGGTTGTAGTCCTTTAAGAAATCGAGAACTGTCTCCAGACCATCAAGCTTCGCCATCGGCTAAACGTTTCAGTTCTGCTGTAAAGAACTCTGTACCAACCATCTGTGACTGACTCAGTGCCAATTCAGCTTTCCGACCCAAAGCCACTTCTTCTAATTCATTCAAGCGGGTCATCAACGCTTAATAAGCCTGTGCAGACATTATGACATGGGTCCTCAAGTTTCTCAGGGTCAGCTACGATTAGCTCTCCACTATTCAGTCTATCAAGTAGCTCAGTTAGAGATATCTCCAGTTGGGTTGCGATCCTTTTTCACGCTGATTGCATCAATCGTACTCAAACTCATTTGCATGAGGACATGCTCTTAAGTGTCAGAATTGAAGAGATCCCTTGGGTTAGGAAGACATCGTGATGACTGTAACGATCATTAAATGGACGCTAGAAGATTATCACCGCATGCTCGAAGTTGGTCTTCTAGAAGAGCGTCACGTTGAGCTTTTAAACGGAGAAATCATTGAAATGCCCCCAGAAGGGCCAGAACACGCCTATCTTGGAGATGAAACTGGCAAATATCTCAGCAACCTTCTGGGCGAGCGAGCTAGAGTTCGTGAAGGTCGTCCCATCACTCTGTCTAACAACTCAGAACCAGAGCCCGATCTGGCAATCGTTAGACCGCTTGGGCAAATCTACCGTCAGCGCCATCCTGAAGCTGAAGATATTTTCTGGCTAATTGAATTTTCCAACACTAGCCTTGCTAAAGACCTGGATACCAAACGAAAGGCTTATGCAGCCGCAGAGATTCAGGAATATTGGGTTGTGGACTTAAAACAGAAACAGCTTAATGTGTTCCGAGAACCCATTAATGGCAACTATAGCTTAGAAGTGTCCCTCACGACTGGAGAAATTCGTCCACTGGCAATTCCTGACATTATAGTTTCGGTACAACGGCTATTGGAAGGTCGCTAAGCTACCAATTACGGGACATCATAATTGTTTTCTCGCTCTGGAAAGACTTCTAGGCTCAGGGGTAGCTGCTCTTAACTTACCCACTTCTAGCCTAAGAGCGATCACTCCCACTCTAGTTTTTTCTGCAACATTCAAATGTCTCGCAAATTATGATAGCGGTAATGGCAAGATAGTTAATCAGATTTGCAGAGCCCGGTGCTTTAAGATAGGGCTAGTAGCAGTGTCAGAAGCAATGGCTGCTAGAGACCTATTTCATGATGTTGTTAAACAAGCTCTCCTAAACGAGCAGTGGATAATTACTGCCGATCCACTAACGATCAAAGTTGAAGGTGTGAGGTTTGATATCGATTTGGCAGCAGAAAAGGTCTTGGCAGCGGAAAAGGCAGGGCGAAAAATTGCAGTTGAAGTCAAAAGTTTTCTGAGCAACTCGACGCTAACTGACTTTCATGTGGCTTTGGGGCAATTTTTGAATTATCGACTTGCTCTAGAGATAAGCGAACCGGACAGGACAATATACCTAGCGGTGCCGTTCGATACGTTTGATTCTTTCTTCCAAGAGCGGTTTGTACAGGAAGCAGTTAAGCTATATCAACTTAAGCTCATTGTTTACGATCCGCTGAAGGAGATGATTATCACATGGAGAGACTAGAACATTATCGCCAATGCATCCGTAAGCTGCTCTCCCAACAGACAACTGTGGAAGAGGGTAGTTCAGATATGGAATGCCAACTGATTTTTGATGTGGAGCATGACCATTATCAGTTACTGAATGTGGGCTGGCAGGGGCTGAGACGGGTTTACAACTGTTTTGTGCACCTGGACATTAAGGATGGCAAAATTTGGATTCAGCGCAATATGACTGAGGTGGACATAGCACAGGAATTAGTAGAAATGGGCGTACCCAAAGAGGACATCATCTTAGGGTTACATCCTCCATACAAGCGTCCATATACAGGGTATGGAGTCGCCTAACCAATCAGGCAGAGACTCCTGTATGGTGTTAGTTGCGCTCTCTCCCCCACCTGCTGCTTCACCTGCGCCAACAGCACCATATAATCTTGCCGCTCAGAATGTCAACTGTTGATTCGCAGCATTAATTGCCCCAATCGCACCATAAATTGTCGAGCCCAAAAAAGAGACAAACGAAACCAAAGCCAAAGCTTGCTGTAACTGCTTACGGGACATCATAGTTATTTTCAAAGCCCTAGAAAAACTTCTAAGCTCAGGGGTAGCTGCTCTTAACTTACCCATTTAAAGCCCAGGAGCGATTGCCCTATCTCAAGCTCTTGACCCACCTTTGGCTAGAGTTTGCGCCTCAGTTTTACTTAAACTGGTCAATCATTCGGCAGTCAAAATTAATGGCAAAGCTACCAGATGAAATCTTAACTACCATTTTCAGCCTGCAGCGACAGATAGCGATAGGCATTCACGAAGCATCAGCTGCAGAATGGGCACTCTTGGAGCAACATGGTGAAACGGAAGCAACGATTCCCGAACTAGAGGAACTTCAGAAAGCCAGAGAACGATTGACTGCTCCCTATACTCGGCTTCATACGCTGTTGCTAAGGATTCTGGAGTTCCAACCTCTGGCTTCTACTGCTATGCTAGTCTTACTAGACCAAACGATGGAACAAGCACAGGCTGCGGTGGATGCGGCTCAGGCGAGTGTTCGGGAAATCAAGAGGAATTGGCACCTCCTATGACTCAGTCACCAAAAGTTCCTGATATACAGACAAGAAAACGGGCAGTTGCGCGGTTGCGCGAAAGCAACCGACAGTTAGAGCTTGTCTCATTGGCATTAGACGAGTTGATCGCAATGGTAGAAGCTGATCTTCGTTGTCAACAACAAGAGCGCCTACAGGGTAAGTATAGACACATGGAGCGAAAAGAGGTGTAATCTTGCTACTTTGGGTGCAACTTCACCTACTTTCCCTAAAGGCGCATTTGCGAAGCGTAGATTTTGACTGGGTGAGCAACCTATAATTGCTTGCTGTTGGCAACTGACGATAAAGCACTGAATTAGTAGCTTCTAACAATTGTTGAAGCTGAGAGAACTCAGCATCTGCTTTGTGTCAATTCTAGCTAAAGAGCGATCACTTCCGTTCAAGTCTTTTGCAGGCAAGCCATCATACAATGAAGGTGTATCCCGGAGGTAGAAAAGTAGTTATGAGTAACGAAGCCGTCTTGCTTGAAAGAAGCGCGAGAACTACCACCCGAAGCTCAAGAGCGTGTTTTACAATTCGCCCAGTCTTTAAAACTGCAAACATCCAGTGAGTTTGTGCCTCAAACTCCTCTTGGTAAGAAGCTCTGGAGGATTCGGCAGCAGGCACTGACCAAGGGGATGCAACTGCTCACCGAAGAAGAACTAGAGCAAGAACTGGCAGACCGTAGAGGCGGATACAGTGAGCCTTAGAAAAACTTATATTGATTCTGGCGTACTGATTAATGCTTTTCGTGGCACCACGGAAGTCAGTCTCAAAGCTACTCAAGTTCTTGATGACCCATTACGAGAATTTGCATCCAGCGCATTTGTTCAATTAGAAACTTTACCCAAGGCTATTTACAACAAGCAGCAAGAAGAGGTCGAATTCTATGAAGCTTTCTTTACTGCTGTCACCTATTGGGCATCTGACTTAGATCAGATTCTTAAAGCAGCTGCTCATATTGCTCTGACTTATGGATTAGCAAGTATGGATGCTCTACATGTTGCTGCGGCTCTTTCCATGAGTGTAGACGAGCTTGTAACTACTGAAAGAATCACCAAGCCTATGCATTGGGTAACGGAGGTTCATGTTGTTTCAATAGCAAACTCAAGTCAATACCTGCCAAAATAATCTTCATTAGAAACATAGTAAGCTTGCAAGAAGTGTCAGAATTGAAATGCCCCTTTCCTGGGCGTGAAACTCCTAGTTGACGAAGCTCGATCCAGAGTGCGAATTCTGCCGATTACACGCAGTCTTTAAAGTAGTGCTTCAACCTCTGCGATCGCCCTTACCCACCTGCTGCTTCACCTGAGCCAACAGCATCTTGTAATCTTGCCGCTCAGGATGCAACTTCACCAACCTCCCTAAAGGCGCGATTGCACCCTTCCTATCCTGCAATTGCAACCGTGCCGTCACCAACCCTTCCAGAGCCACTTGGTTCTCTGGCTCCCTTTGTAACACCATTTCATAACCCTTCACCTGGGCCTGCACTTGTGATTCTACCGAAGGCGCTACTTTAGGCGTACCTGCTGCCAACTGTTGATTCGCAGCATTAATCGCCCCAATCCCGCCATAAATTGTCGAACCAAAAAAGGAGACAAACGAAACTAAAGCAAAAGCCTGCTGTAACTGCTTGCGGGACATCATAGTTATTTTCAAAGCCTTGGAAAAACTTCTCAGCTCAGGGGTTGCTGATCTTAACTTACCCAACTAAAGCCCAAGAGCGATCGCTCCCGTTCAATCTTTTTCAGGCAAGCTATCCTACAAGAAGTGTAAGAATTGAGATAGTAACTAACCTGTCTGGCTTATGAGTAAGATCCTGACGGCTGTATTTGATGGTGAGGTTTTACGTCCAGATTCAACACTGAAATTGCAACCAGACTCACGCCATGACCATTATCTTTACGGTATGCCTAAGCGTCAGCCTTCCAGCTGCGCATGAGCAACTTCCGCTTGCTGTTGGATACCGTATTTATATGCTCAAAAATAGGAAGAAATGATGCCAACAAACTCCGGTGCATGGATGGTAAGTTCTTCTAAGACTTCCTGCACACTCATAGGTGGAGCAACCAAATCTTGAGCCTGCTCGGTCAAGACTTTCACTAATCTCTTAGGATACAAGTCAAAAATTCGGGTGAGAAACTCATCCGGCGTCTGAGTCTCGATTCCAAAGGGAGCTAACGCTGAGTCAGGGAAGTCTTGGATATTGCTTGTTACAATAACTTGTGACCTGGAGACCACAGCCACGGCCAGCACGTGGCGGTCCTTCTCTTCATTGGTCATGCATGGAACCAGCGATTCAAAATTCCGCACCGTAGCTGAGGCAAAAAATTGCCGCATTATGTTGGTCAGATCCTGAGCATCCTCGAAGCTAGCCATATCTCTTTTAACGAGATTACGGCTAACCTCGTCTAAAATCAGCTCACTCCAGTGCAACCGATATATCCCTTGTTCGGCAGCTCGTAGTAAAGTGTCTCGTAAGGAGGCAGGTATAAGTACACAGGCATCCAAAACCACTCCAAATGATGACACAAGAAACTCCTCTTGTAACCCATCAACTGTGTCTTATCTTGATTCACACTCAGTAGCTTTGGATGACTTACCATACAAGCCTAACTTCTGGCTTTTCTTTGCAAGGCGTGATAGTCCTTCACGTCGCCTAGCGTCACGGCGCTCTTTGTAATCCATCAAATCGCTAAAACGGATACGACGATGGGTACCTACTAAAGTGAAAGGGATGTCTCCTGCTTCCAACAACTCCACAAGGTACTGACGTGAGATATTGAGAATGTCAGCTGCTTCCTGGGTTGTTAGTTCCTTATGCAAAGGAACTATTGTGACACTATTTCCTTGAGCTAGATCATGCACCATCTGACGTAAAAGATGAAATACTGGCTCTGGCAGCTCAACCTCTTCACCTGTTGAACTCATAAGGCGAGGGCAGGAAGAATTGTACTCATTATCTAGACGAGTCAAAAAGTCTTCTACCTTGGCTATATTTGGTCGCTCCTGCTCTGTAGCAGTAATTGGATCACGAGCCAAAACAGATGGCATCATTTGCTCCTTTTTAACTCTTTATTTCTCTAGCTTACTAAACTAAACGCTATAAACGCAACTTTAAATGAGCTGGTATACTTACCTGGCTACCAACTGATGAAACAGATGACTAGAATCACTTTGAATCCAGAAGTCATGGGCGGCAAACCTTGTATCCGAGGGATGAGGGTTACTGTTGGTACAGTTGTTGGGTTAGTGGCATCAGGACACACTCTCAATCAAATCTTACAAGTATATCCTTACCTAGAAGAAGCTGATATTTACGAGGCTCTTGCCTACGCTGCATGGTGGGCTGAAGAAATTGAAGTACCCCTTACTTTGGCGTGAAACTCCTAACCTGTCTAGCTCATGAGTAAGATCCTGACGGCTGTATTTGATGGTGAGGTTTTACGTCCAGATTCGACACTGGATTTACAGCCTGACACACGCTACGTAATCACAATCCAGTCAGTCGAGAGCCAGTGCCTCAGGAGAATGCCTGGGATGTCCTTGAGGAACTGACTGGAACTATTGAAGCGCCAAACGATTGGTCTGTTCAACACGATCATTATCTTTACGGTACGCCCAAAAGACAGCATTCCAGCAGCACATGAGCAACTCCCGCTTGCTGTTGAATACCGTATTTATAGTGGAATGGCAGCAATGCGGTTGAGCCACTCGTTCTCATCTGAGGCTGTCCAAATTAAAATTAGATATTCGATAGTATCTCTGATTGAAAGCTTACGGGAGACAATTAGAACCCCAGGACTAGTATTACGAATAATAAACTCTGAAAAATATTGAGGCATTGTTTTACGATCGTGAGTTACAAGAACTCTACCTTGATTAGCTGCTAATGCTAAAACATCTAGATCGGATAACCCTTCTAGCCCTGCAGTAGTAGCAGATTGAAAATCAATCTCAGGTTGTTGCCGGATAATTCCTCTAACAATATCTTGATCGAAGTCTGCATCTGCTTGAAATCGAAGAGCCATTAGTAATTTGATACTGAACGCTCGGTTGCTGTTCGCAACTTTCGATAAAGCAATGGATTAGTAGCTTCTAATAGTTGTTGGAGCTGAGAGAACTCAGCATCTGCTTTGACCAGATAGTCATCGATTAGAGGACGATTTGCTAAATAAAACGTAATCGCTCCGTATATCTGTTCTAGGGTCAGCAGAGGAAAAGACTGCATGATGCTTTCGGGAGACTTACCTTTGAGAAAGGCGTAGACTACCGAGTCTAGGGAAATTCGTGTGCCCACGATCCAGTAGCCTCCATCCCGTTGCTCGACATAAGGCTTTGTACTGAGTGCGACCATGATGCAGATAGTTATGTAATGATTTTTATTACACTATACCACTTACTATATTCAACTCGATACGCCATCAATGCCCCAACTCAGATGCAACTTGCTTCCAAGAAATCGGCCTTTCATCACTAGCTTTCATCTCAGCTAAAGTTTCTAGAGCATCCAGAAGATCTAATCGGTCCTCAAGTTTCTCAGGTCAAGCTAGCTGCAAGATATGAGCTTGAGCAATACAAAGTATTTCTTATCCTTCGTCCTGTTAGAATTTTACCCACTCACAGCCATTGGCAAGATATATCAAATGTTACTGAGTGGAACCCTATACTCTGAGTTGTCAAGGCTCAATTGCATTGAACAATATGAGCGATTAGTTTCACCTCTAGGAGTCCGGTTAAGGATATCGGGGTTGGGTCTTCACCTATTTCTTTGTATGTATTTATTATACAACAATCTTAAGTATTTTTACGCAAGAATTTGTTAGAAAATAATGTGTCCTAACGCCTGAGGGCTTCGCTTCGCTGGCGGACGTTTATTTATGAGTCGAGATAGACCTTAGACCCCTTATTGTCTTCTTCAACCTGCTTGTTGCATTATGCTAGCATTGGATCAATTCTGCTTAGAGGTTGAGAATGGCTACCTTACATGTACGGAATGTGCCAGATGACTTGTATGCACGCCTGAAACAGTTAGCCTCAGCCCAGAACCGCTCGATTAGTGCCCAAGCCGTCAGTCTACTAGAGGAGGCACTAGAGTCTCAGAGTCAGCGACAAAACCAGTCAGAGATTCTGGCTGAAATTCGTCGCCGTCGCCGTGTCAATCCTATGAATTTCGGATTACCAGACAGTACCTCTTTAATTAGAGAGGATCGCGATAGATGACTGCCCCACTTATGTGCGTGGTGGATACGAGTGTGTGTATGTAGATAAAAAACTGGTGAGAGCTTTAGCTACTACATCTTATGATATTCGCTTATTTCATGATTTCTCCATCCCACCGTTTTCCTAACTACGGCGGGAATCAAATGTCATCTTCCACTAGTTCAAGTGGAAATGTTGAACAACTTACTTAGTCCGTTTATTTCATAAGCTGGAAGATGCTCAGCTCCTGCCTGTGCGATCGCCTGTTGATTTTCGTTCTCTAGTACAATTCGAGCTTGAATGCGGGGCAATAAAGCTTTCCACTGGATTTCACCCAGGTGTCCGATTAGGGAGATTTCTAGTTCTTCTGAAACATCTAACTCTTCTTCCATTTTGTAGCCTTTCGCCTGGGCTTGTGCTTGTGATTCTTCTACAGAAGGAAAAAAATGTTGCTTTGGCTGAATATGCCCGACACTTTAGGGTTAACCGTACACCGGGATTAGCTGCCCAAACTTATCGTCGTCAGGTGTTTCGTTTTAGAGTAGAGCTGGAGTATGTTCTTGATCTAAGAAATCCCAAAGTTTGGGCAGAGCTTTCTTTGGAAAATGCACCGGACTGTTTTAAAGAGAAAAATATTGCTCGTTCAACTGCAAACTTTATCCGAAATACCACATCAACCCAAGCTGTGATTGTTCCTTCTGTTGCTTTCCTAGATAACTTAGAGCAATGGTGCCTTGTTGTATTTTTAGAGAAGTTACTGCCAGAGCCCCGCAAGTTTTTACCGTCCGTCGAAATTGGCGATGGATGATGGACCGAGAGGACAGCCCATGGTATCCCACTATGGGGTTATTTCGGCAGAAAAAGCCTGGAGATTGGGCTGAAGTGTTTGAGAGAGTAGGTGAAGCATTAAAGGATTTGGTGAATCATTTAAAGTGAAATGAGGGTGAGCTGCGATCACCCTTAACATATGTTCCAGTCAGTTGCCTGGAAACGCGAGAAGGCTTATTGCATTGTGCTAACATTGCTTATAAGTTATGCTGTTTGCTAACCTTACCAATCCGCGAATTGAATTCTTTATGAAGACTTTTAAAGAAATTAAAGAAATTTTAAGTCAATTTAAACCACTTATCCAAGAAAAATACAAAGTAAAAGAAATGGGCATTTTCGGTTCATATGCCAGAGATGAACAGAATGAAGATAGTGATATTGATGTCCTGATAGATTTTGAACAAGCTCCAAGTCTACTCAAATTTATTGAATTAGAAAACTATTTAAGTCAAATTATTGGGATCAAAGTAGATTTGGTAATGAAACGAGTGTTAAAGCCAAGGATTGGTCAGAAGATTCTGGCGGAAGTTATCTATTTATGACGAAGAGGGTAGTATAGGATTACCTTCAGGACGTTATAGATTCTATTGTTGCAATTGAAGAATTTATAGAAAGCATGTCGATTGATGATTTTAAACGAGATAGAAAAACCTTTTTTGCTGTTACAAGAGCGATTGAAATTATAGGTGAGGCTGTCAAGAACATCCCAGAATTCATCAGAAACAAGTATCCAGATATCCCCTGGAGAGCCATAGCTGGGATGCGAGATAAATTAGTCCATGAGTATTTTGGCGTAGATGTAGATGTTTTATGGGAAACGACGCAGCAGGATGTACCTCAGCTTAAGATGATGATAACAAAAGTTGCTGCCTTCATGCTGGAATATTGAAACTGCACTTTCTGAGGCGCGAGTTGTAGTAAGCGGGAAGCACAGCCTAATAAATAACTGATTTCTTGCCTCAACGCTTTCTTGCGTGGCATATCCATTTCTTGTCGCGACAGTAGTTCTGCCGCAGCATCTTCAAAGTAGTAATAAAGTTGTTCTCGCAGGCTGTATGGGTGCTGCTTAACAGGCGAATAGACGCGCTGAGTCAGAACCTCAATGCGTCGGCTCTGGTCATCAAGCTGGATTGTGACTCTGTAGCCATAAGTCGTATAGGTGCGCTCATCATCATAGGCATCATGCTCGACAGTAGCTTCATAGTCACGAATTGCAAGGGTGAGGTCAGTTTGGGCTAATTGCCAGTTTGCAGAATTCGCATCGACTTCTAGAAGTGGTTCATTTTGATGCCAAAGTACAAGGGCTGGGGTTGCCTGTACTTCGGCAACAAAGGCTTGTAACTCGACAGAATTCAACAGACAGCGAGCATTGGTTGCCAGTTGCCCTTGCAGCTGTGCCAACTGTTGGACTTGCGCGTCCACGAGCGAGCGTTCTTGCTGCCGAATTTGATGCAGCGTCTCGTTCACTGATGCCTGTAACTGGGTGAGTGTTGGAGTGAATTGCTCTCGATGCTGTTGCACAAGCGCTTCATACTCAGCAAGTAAGTGGAGTAGGGTCATAGGTAGTGACCTCAGTCACGAATAGACTAGTTCAAATGTACCATTATATAGAGAAACATCAATTAGAGATTGTCAACAACCGCAGTAGCAGAGATATGAACATCGCTCGGCAGCAGAAACAGGCGTCTGAATACCTAGAGCAAGGCGAGTATGGTAATGCCATCGCTCTTTATCAGCAATGCATTGAGGCTAATCCTGATTTAACATCTAACTACTGGTATCTTGGACTAGCTTTGTTACTAGCTGGAGAAGATTTAGAAGCTCAAGCTGTTTGGTTGTCTGCCCTAACACAGGAGGAAATAGATTTAGGATTTTCAGAGTTGCTAGAGATACTGGAAACAACAGCAAACAGATATTTTCAGTCTGGTAGCATGTGGTTAGCAGAGAAAATTTATTGGCAAATTCTGGAACTCAATCCAGACCAACCTGAAGCCCATTACAATTTAGGTAGCACTATTGCTGAGCGTGGAGACTATGATGCAGCAGTCGCTTGCTGGCAACGGGCAGTAGAACTTAAGCCTAACTTTGCTGATGCTTATCAAAGTCAGGGGTATCTCCTACAAAAGCAAAATAAATTTGCACAAGCCATTCCCTGCTACCTAAAGGTTTTAGAAATTCAGCCAGATCGATTTGAAACTCACTATGCTCTAGGAATTTGCTTTTACGAGCAAGGTAGGCTAGATGAAGCGATCGCTTGTTTTCAGCGAGCAGTTCAGCTCAAACCAAGTGACGCACAAGCCTATAGCGACTGGGGAAATGCTCTGCTAGAACAAAGTAAACCAGATGAGGCTATTGACTGTTTCCAACAGTCGATTCAACGCAATCCAGCCTTTATGCAGGCTTATTGTCAATGGAGTGATGCTTTGCTACAGCATGGCAAATCTAATGATGTCATTGCCTCTAATGCTGATTTCTTAAAGGCACTACAGGTTCAACCAGACTCAGTATCTATCTATTTATATTTAGGCAAAGCTTTAGCTAGAGAGAAGAAGTTTGAGCTAGCGATCACTTGTTATAGGAAAGCACTACAGATTCAACCAGATTTAGAAAAAACCTACTTTAACTTAGAGAGAACACAGGTACAGCAAGAGGATTTAACTGAGGTGACAGTTACTCCCCCAAGTGAGTTTTACGAGTTGACCTGGGATTGGGCGGTTACTCATAAGCTAGAGACAAGCAACTATATAAGTGTCTACCCTAAAAATCAAATTCAGCTTAAACCGCCCAAAACTATAGATAAAACTATAGATTTTGCTTTTAGATTTGGAACTCAAGGCAACGCCTGTGGAGGCTCCGGCGACTCAAGAGCGCAAGCTCATATTGAATTACCAGCAACATTTGTTGCCATAGTGCCAGAGGGACGCTACTGGTTGAATCAATCTCAAGATCAAACTGCCATAATTACCGCAGATAATAAGCTTTTAGCAGATGTTTCTCCAGACTTTCCTGTCTTAAGTCCTGGACATCCAGAAAAGCATCCAAGTAAACATGCAATCTTTTCTAAAAGCAACCTACCTCCAGTTCAGAATATCGATGGAACAGTTTTTACTTTAGCAGGATTGCTAAACAACGTATATTTTCATTGGATGTTTGATGTACTTCCACGCATTGAACTACTGCGCTGTAGCAAAATCGATCTAGCTAATATAGACTGGTTTATCGTTAACGATAACAATCTCACTTTTCACGAAGAAACATTAGATATATTGGGTATTCCAAAAAACAAATTACTAAAAATTGATCGTCATGCCCATATCAAAGCAACCAAATTAGTAGTTCCATCTTTTCCAGGCACTATAGCTTGGATGCCCAAATGGGCTTGTGATTTTTTAAGAAGTGAGTTCTTGACTAAAAGAGCTATAGAAAAATCAGAAAAGATAGAAAGAATTTATATTAGTCGTAGAAACGCTACCAATCGTCGAATTATCAATGAAGATGAAGTTATAAATTTTTTGAGCAAGTTTGGTTTTCAAGCGATATTTCTAGAATCAATGTCAATTGCGGAACAGGTATCTTTAATGGCTAACGCCAAAGTAGTGATAGCCTCTCATGGAAGCGGTCTTACCAATATAGTATTCTGTGAACCAAAAACTAAAGTTATAGAGATTTTTTCACCGAGTTATGTTTATCCTTGTTATTGGTTAGTTAGCAATCTAGTTAACCTGGAATATTATTACCTGGTTGGTGAAAAGTTTGGAGGTTTTTACTTACATAAACTGCTTTACCCAAATCCTGGTGATGAAGATATATTCGTTAGTATCAACTCCCTGCTAGAGGTGATGAAATTAGCTGAAGTAGTTTAGTAGACTAGACTTCAATCGGCGTTATCAGGATTGAGCAAGGACATTGCCTACTATTGGTCTACTTCAGATAAAGACACCCTACCTCAAACGCCCAGAGCGGAGAATACTAAAAATCAACCACAGCCCTAACAGACTAGCAACAGCAAACAACACACTACTTAACCAAGATAGCTCTGTTGTCTGGGCTCGACTTGAAATTAGGGCCGCCCCCATAATTAGCGAACCGACTAAAATGCTAAAAGAAAGCCGATTAGCAGAGTCATCGACACTGCGACGCAAATCGTCTAAACCTCGTAGTGATAAATTCCACTGCAAAGTTTCAGAACTCATGCGGTCTAATAATAGCTCAAGATGGCGGGGAGTTTGTAACGAGAGACTTTTCAGATCCAGCGCTGTTCTCAACAACGACTGCACTGGGTTTGCGCCAAGCAACTGTCGCCGAAACAAGTCTGTGATTAATGGCTTGATCTCATCTAAGAGATTAACATCTGGATTGAAGGCGCGAGCTACCCCTTCCAAATTAGCTAAAGTTTTTGCATACAAGCCCATATTGCTGGGCAGTCGAACTTTATTGTTCCGGGAGACTTGCAGCACTTCGTAAAATACCTGACTGAAATTAATTTGAGACAGACTCAGGTTGTAGTACTTGCGCAACATGCGATCGTAATCGTTCTCCAGGCGAGATAGATTCACAGGCTGGGCAGAATCAGCCAATTGCAGTGTCAGTTGACTACATCGCTGAGCATCTAAGTCTACGATTGCCAAAAGCATTTCTGTAAGAAGCTGCTGGGTGCGAGGGTCAAGGCGTCCTACCATTCCACAGTCCAGCATTGCTATTCGCCCATCTTTGAGATAAAACAAATTGCCTGGATGGGGGTCAGCATGAAAGAATCCATCAATGTAGAGCTGCTGAAAGAAGGCGCGGAATAGGAGGGTGGTAATCGCTCCTCGCTCTACCGCAGGATCTTTGCCATTCTCATCACTCTTGAGATGTGCTGATAACAGCGGCACCCCATCTAACCACTCCATCACTAGCAACTTTTCTGTAGTCAAATCCCAGTAAATTTCTGCTACCACTAGCTGCTGAGGGTCAAACCAGCGACTAGTTGATAAGTTATGCCGAAGCTGCTCAGTGAAGCCAGCTTCTCGGGTAAAATCTAGCTCTGCAGCTAGCGCCTGACTAAATTCATCTGCCAAGGCAACAACCTCGTAGTCTCGTCCAAAGTCGGTACGAGCAACTAAGTCTGCCAGCCCTTTAATTAAAGAGATATCCTGAGCGATAGTGGCATCAATTCCGGGGCGTTGCACTTTAATTGCAACTTCACGACCATCTGCTAACGTTGCTCGATGCACCTGGGCAATAGAGCCAGCTGCAACAGGTACAGGATTGATTGTGGTAAACGTTTCTTCTAATGGTCGGCGCAACTGCTTGCGAATGACAACTTCAACTTCTGCCCAGCTGACTGGCGGCACCTCATCTTGCAAGGTTGACAGTTCTTCAATGTAAACTGCTGGTAGGATATCAGGGCGCGTACTTAGCAACTGACCTAGTTTGATATAGACTGGTCCCAAATCTACCAGGATGTTCCGCAAAACAGCTGGTGTCGGTAGCTGAGGTTCGTCGGCTTTGCCTCCTGTCAGCAACCGTCGCATATATTCCCAGCCATTGCGGAAGACGACTTCAATAATTTCTCGCTGACGAGAAGTGGTTTGAGTTAAGAACACGTTGCCTCGCAATTAGTAGGAACACACTTTCTTACCCGAAATAGCAATATCCGAATTTCTACCAAGAGCTGCAATTTTTACAAGAACTCTAGAAATTTTGGATTGCTTTGCAGTGTTTTAAGAACCTGCTTAATCTCTTGGGTACGGTCTTTTTTGACAATTAAGGTAGCGTTGCGATCGCGCACGACCACCACGTCTTCCAAACCAATCGTAACAATTATTTCGGCATCATCGCTAGCGTAGAGAATAGTTCCCTGAGTGTCTATGCCGACATGATTTGCTAACTCGACATTGGGAGCGTCTCCTTTAAGCAACCGCTCCATCGCATTCCAGTCCCCTAAATCATCCCAGCCAAAGTCCACAGGCAAAACATATGCCAGTTTAGTCTTCTCCATCAAGGCATAGTCGATGCTCGTTTTGGGCAGTTGGGGGTAGGCAACTTCTGGTTCTTGGGCTTGTAGGGGTGTAATGATTTCTGGAGCATAAATGTGCAGTTCCTTCAGCATAACTCCAGCTTGAAAAATGAACATACCACTGTTCCAACAGAAGCGATCTGTTGCCAGAAAAGCCTCAGCAGTTGCTCGATCGGGCTTTTCAGTAAAGCGGTTAATGCGATAGACTGGCAACCCTCCAATATTATTGGTCATATCGCCTTGCTCAATGTACCCATAACCTGTGGCTGGATAACTCGGCTTGACTCCTAAAGTCACAATAGCTGGTTCGGTTGCCGCTAGCTCAGTAGCAGCCTTGAGAGTTTTTTGAAAGCTCGATTGGTCTTCGATCCAGGGATCTGCGGGAAAAAAGCCGACCACCGTGTCCTCCCCGTAGCGCTTGGCAACTTCTATCGTAGACCAAGCTACTGCTGGGGCAGTGTCACGTCCCTCAGGCTCTGCCAATAGGTTTTCTACTGGCAGCTGAGGTAGCTGTTCTCGCACTCCTGCTGCTAGTTGAGCGGATGTCACCACCCACAAATGTTCCCAACCCCCAGCAAGTGGTAACAGTCGGTCAGCTGTTGCCACCAAAAGACTTTTGCCACTGCCATCTAGACTTAAAAACTGCTTAGGTCGGTGTTTGCGGCTGAGGGGCCAGAAGCGCTCACCTTTACCACCAGCTAGGATCACAGGTACCAGGGATCTACTCATATTAATTAAAGCTAGATTGCGGCTACTCTATAGTACGCACGCGCATTACTGCTGGCAATAGGGAAGGTGGGGCTCCCCACCTCCTCTCTTCAGAGACTACGATTAAGATACTCCTAGGGGTTAGTGTGGGGAAGGAGATAGTGGTGGTTAAACAAGCAAATCGGTTGGAAAAGCGATTAGAACCTCAGCCTGTCATGGCAGAGGAAAAACGCCAGCTTAGAGCTAAAAAACGGAATCTCTTTCGGCTACGAAACTTATCAATAATTTTTCCACAGAATCGGTGGCTATTCCGAGGTTTTGGAATCACCCTCTTTGTAATGCTAGGGGCAAGTGTAGCACTGCTAACTCCAATCTGGAGCAGTCGCAACAGATTGAACCAGACACAACAATTTCTTTGGGAAGGTACTAAATCTCAGAACAATTTCTGGAGCAACAGCTTTCAGTACGAACTGTCACGACCAATCAATATTTTGGTCTTAGGATTTGGCTCAGTTTCTGGTGCCACAGACTTCAATCAACCTAGCAATACTGTGTTGCTGTTGCGGCTTGACCCAACAGATAACTCTATAAAAGCACTCTTTATCCCACAAGATAGCCAAGTCGTTATTCCTGGTGTTGGACTTGCTAAAGTATCCCTTGCTAATGCTCGTGGAGGCTCAGCCTTGGCAGCGAGAATAGTCAGTCGGATGTTGAACAATGTACCGATTAATGGCTATGTTCGCATCACTGCTGACGGCTTACGAGAGTTGGTAGACCTTTTAGGTGGAGTGGAGGTTTTCGTTCCCCAACAGATCGCTTCTGACACTGTCCAACATCCAGATATCGAACCGGGATGGCAAACTTTGAATGGTGAGGAGGCAGAACAGTTTGCCCGATTCAGTGATTCTCGAATTGGCGATATTGCTAGAATCCAACGACAGCAAGCACTGCTACAGGCACTGTGCGATCGCCTCTCTAGTCCAACTGTGCTGCCGCATTTGCCTGAGCTGAGTCAAGTCATGCTTAAGTATATTGATACCAATCTCAATAGAGAGGAAATCGCGACGCTGGTGAACTTTGGTGTGGGAGTGGACCCCCAAAATCTCCAAATGCTGTTGCTGCCTGGTAGTACCAGCCGTTTCAGCCGAGATCCGAGCAGCTACTGGCTTGATGCAGGGGCGATCAATCAGATGATGGCAGATTATTTTGCAGTGAAAGCAATTGGTGTTACCAATAAGCCTTCACCCACTATGCTCAAGGGTTCGCCGGAGGAGGCTCCGGCGACTCAAGAGCGCAAGCTCAAAATTGCCATCCAAAATGCCTCGGCTAAATCTAACTCAAGTCAAAGCCTGAGCAAATATCTCAGAGCACAAGGCTTTACCAATGTCTACATGGGAGCAGATTGGCCTGACAATCGGCAGCGCCAAACCGAGATCATTGTGCAGAAAGGTAACTTATCTGGGGCAGTAGCTGTTCAGAAGGTCTTAGGTTTAGGCAACATCAAGGTTGCCGCTACGGGAGATCTCAAATCCGATCTGACAATTCGCGTTGGAAAAGATTGGCTAGAGCTGCATGGGAAGTCAGTAGAGAAAAGCTAAAATTCTTCTTAATTGTCTACTAAAGAGGCTTCTCCAAAGGTAAGAGCGTTATGGTCTTCATGCCTACTGTGGTTAAACACCTGATAGCATGCTTTTCCTAACGTCTTGGCGCGATACATAGCAATGTCAGCATCTCTCAATAGGTCTTCTGGCTGGTCGTAATTCATAACACTCAGAGCAATGCCCACACTGCAACTAGTAAAAACCTCCTGTTTACCAAGATGGAACGGTGATGCAAATGCTGCTTCGAGCCGATGCGCGACCTCAATGGCATTACTGACATCTGTAATATCTTCCAGCAAAATGGCAAACTCATCTCCTCCTAGACGCGCTGCTAGATCTCCACTGCGCAAGCAAGTTGTCAGACGTTGAGCAATTGCGATCAGCAGTTGGTCCCCAACCAGGTGTCCGAGACTATCATTAATTACCTTAAAACAGTCAAGATCGATAAACAGCACGGCAAATACAAAGTCCTGGTGTTGTTTGGAGTGGTTGAGCGCACATCCCAATCGCTCCATCAATAGAGCCCGATTGGGTAAACCTGTAAGTCCATCATGATAGACATGGTGTCGCAGTTGCGCTTCCGACTGCTGGCGCTCCAAAATGTTCTGTTCTAAAACTGCTAAGTTACGCCTTAACTCGAGTTGCTTCAGCACTTGCTGTGCCAGAAGCTTCAATGCTTCTTGCTGTCCATGGCTCAGTTCTCGTGGCACATGGTCTAGAACGCAGAGAGTACCGAGGGCAAAGCCATCAGGAGTAATTAGAGGTACACCAGCATAAAACCGAATGTGAGCATCGCCAATCACAAAGGGATTATTGACAAACCGCTCATCCTGTAAGGTATCTTGGACGATTAATAGTTTTTCTTGCAGGATAGCGTGAGCGCAGAAAGTTACATCACGAGGTTCTTCCGTTGCCAGAAATCCTACTTTAGACTTGAACCAGTGGCGTTTAGCATCAGTCAAGCCAATGGCAGCAATTGGAGTATGACAAATATAGGCGGCTAAGCGAGTGAGCTCGTCAAAGTCAGCTTCGGGAGCAGTATCAAGGATATGATACTGGGACAGAGTCTTTAACCGCTCAATTTCATTATCAGGCAATTCCACTATTTGTAGGCTTCGGGAGAGATATCAGTTTTAGGACACCTTCTAAAAACTAGTTTTGGAACCAGGGGCGAGACTGTAAAATTTATGGGTCTGAACTGCCATGCATTTATCTGAGTAAACATTTCCTTTTACGCAAAACCAAAGTTTTCTTAGTATATCTTTACATATTGAGTTTGCCGAGTTATTCTGGGCATCACTCCATGAGCAAAAACTCTTCCCCAGTCGTTGGATGAATACCAATTGTGGCATCAAGGTCTTGCTTAGTAGCCCCGTTACGTATAGCAACCGCTAGACTCTGAATAATATCGGCTGCATGTTCACCTACCATGTGAGCGCCCAAAACCTGATCGGAGTTGCCATCTACTACTAATTTCATCAGTGCTGGCTCACTCTGTTCCATCAGCCTGTAAAGCAACGGTTTGAACTCAGTGTGGTGACATTGCACCTGAGATGTACCCAATTTTTCCCGTGCCTGTTCCTCTGTCATGCCAACGGTAGCAGCTTCGGGACGAGCAAAGACGGCAGAGGTTACATAATCATAATCTACCTTTTGCGGTTGGTTACCGAAGGCAGTCTCTGCAACAGCACGACCTTCTGCCCTAGCAACTGGTGTCAATGGTACCCGGCTAGTGCAATCACCTACGGCAAAGATATGGTCCTGGCTTGTGCGGCTGTATTCATCTACCTGAATGGCACCCTTTTTGCCAACTTCAACTCCCGCAGTTTCTAAACCCAAACTCTGTGTATTTGGGGCTCGACTCGTAGCGCAGAGGATAACGTCTGCTGTTAAGGTTTCTTGACTATCTCCAGACAAGGTCATCTGCAAACCACCTGAAGCAACTGGTTTAATTTCTTTAGCGGTCGTCTTGTTAAGAAAGCGAACTCCCCGTTGGCTAAGACCCGATTGAACGGCAGAGCGAACATCACGATCAAACCGTTCTAAAACCAGCTCGTTTGTGTCCAGGAGAGTGACTTGGACACCAAAAGCGTTCATCATACTAGAAAATTCCACGCCTATATAGCCACCGCCAATAATTACTAGCCGCTTAGGGAGCTGAGCGAGATGAAACATGTCATCGGAGGTAATGGCATATTCCATGCCCGGTACATCTGGTTTTATTGGATGTCCTCCAACTGCAATCAAAATTTTATCGGCTGTCAACGTTCTCCTGGAGGCTTCCTCCAGGAGCTGCGTTGACTTCGTCAATTTGCGTCCGTCTAATTGCACGGTATGAGGATCAACAAAGCTAGCGTGACCCCGAATCAACTCAATCCCAGCTTTTTGGAAAGCTTGCCGATATGACTGATGGATACTCTCAATGTGCTGATGTACTGCACTCATCAATCGTGACCAGTCAATCTGCCTACGGCAGTCGCTCCAGCCGTAGCTATTTGCCACTCGATCCTGGAGAGCGAAGTCAGCCGCATAGACGATCAGCTTCTTAGGAATGCAGCCGCGATTGATACAGGTGCCGCCAATAGATGCTTGTTCAGCAACTGCGACACGGGCACCGTAGGTAGCAGCCCGTTTGGCTGCCGCTGCCCCTCCAGGACCAGCACCAATGACAAAAAGGTCGTAATCAAATGACATGATTTACTATTGTTCTTGCGAAATAAAGTCAGGGTGAAGAGGTTGTATCTGTTGTGGTGCTTCCTCCTACCACATGGAGGCGCTGAGTCACCAGAGTCATGCCACCAGAACCAATTAATACACCTGAGACCCAGAGGCTCTGTGGTTTTATTGGTGCTTGACCCTGCTTAAACAAGCCACCAGAAGGCAATAATTCCAACGAGACTGGTGCAGAACTCAAATATTTGTTTGCCTGAACAGGTTCTTCGGTCGCCGCTCCAATCAAATAACCGTCACCTAGGGGTTTTTGGACAATAGCATCGAATTCATATCGCTGACCAGCTTTAACCTGCTGCGGTAAGTTTACCTCAACTACGGGTGGTTTAGTACCAGAACTTAGTTGGCTTTGCTCCGCTAAGATAGTTTGTTGGCTAATTTTTTGGGATTCTATGTACTGCTGCGACTTGATAGTGGAATTGAGTACCATGCTCCTATTGGTAGCAGTAGCAGGCTGGGTGCCCGTAATGCTTGTAACTGTCTGTACTAAATATCCCCCCCCCTCAGGTTTCCAAGATTGCAGTTGCGTCTGGTATCTCAAGTTGGGGTAGCGCTGCCAGAGTTGAGTTAAAGTCTTCGCCATCGTTAGGCGTGTTAAGCCGTCTGAATTTGTGAAATTTGGGCTGTAGAACTGTAGCAATGCATTCACATTGTGTCTATTTCCCGCTGCATCAATTTGAGCCAAGAGGTTTTGGATTTTGGGTGGAGCAGTTTGCGGTGTCTCTGCCTGAGCTCGGTTCCACCCACCCAATGAAAGTGTCAGCAAAGAAATGGCGAGCCAGCTGTTAGGGCGAAATCGGTTTGAGACAGAAAGGGAAGTGAGAAAGTTACGCATGGAGTGATAGTCTGAATAGGTAATTAGAAAAGGCAGAAGACTTTCTCATCATAGGTTAACCTGGGACCTGAAGCTGTAGATGGCAATTGCACCACTCCGATTACTTGTTGCTGCCAGCGGTACTGGTGGACACTTATTCCCAGGGATCGCCCTGGCGGAGCAGTTGCCAGACTACCAAATTGAGTGGCTGGGCGTCCCGGATCGGTTAGAGACTCAGTTGGTACCAGCTCAGTATCCACTACACACCATCCCTGTAGAGGGGTTTCAAACTGGTTTTGGTCTATCTTCTCTACGAATCGGAGCTAAGCTCTTCAGTTCTATTCTCCAGGTGCGGCGGTTGTTAAAACAGAGAAATTTTCAGGGTGTGTTTACAACTGGTGGTTACATTGCTGCCCCGGCTCTGATCGCGGCTCGCACTCTCTCTTTGCCTGTGATTCTTCATGAAGCTAATGCCATACCAGGTAAAGTCACGCGCTGGTTTAGTCCTTGGTGCAGTGCGATCGCTCTGGGGTTTGAGCCTACTGCTCAGTATCTGCCTAGAACTAAAACAACTTATACCAGCACTCCAGTGCGCTCTCAGTTCCGGCTAGGGGCAACTAGTGAGTTCCCTCCACTCGATCTGCCCATTCCTGAAGCTGTTCCCCTCATTGTTGTCTTTGGGGGTAGTCAAGGAGCTGTTGCAGTCAACCAGATAGTACGTCAATGTGCTAAGACATGGTTGGATGCTGGGGCTTGGATAGTGCATTTAACTGGAGATAAAGATCCAGATGCTGCGAGTCTGAAGCATTCACAGTATTTCTCCTTGCCCTTTTATGACAACATGGCAGGATTACTGCACCGCGCAAATCTAGCAATCAGTCGTGCTGGGGCTGGTAGCTTAACCGAATTGGCAGTGACGGGGACACCATCCATTCTGATTCCTTTTCCTTACGCGGCAGAAGACCATCAATCTTATAATGCGGCTGTTTTCCAATCAGCAGGAGCAGCGATAGTATTCCAGCAAGCGCAGTTGACTCCCCAGATGTTGACGAGTCAAGTTGTCAGTTTGCTGCAATCACCTCAACAACTAGAGCAGATGGCTCAGGCTGCTAGAGCGATCACGGTTCCAGACAGTGCCGAGCGACTAGCAAAACTTGTGCGTTGGGTTTTGGAGTCTTGCTCAAGTATGCCCACCGACCAAACGAGCTAATCCATAGGCCGCCGTCGCTGCAACACTGCCAACTATCAAGGTTTGTAGGGCACTTTTGAGTGGTGGGACTGAGGTGAACTTGCCTTTAACGGCACCAAAAACAAACAGTGCTACAGAGGTAGTCACGATACTCCAGAAAAAGGCAGTCTCAACGGGCAAGCTAAAGAAATAGGGGGCAAGAGGCACAAAACCACCCGCAATGTATGACCCCCCAATAGTGAGGGCACTGGATGTTGCTCGTTTAGGGTCAGGCTTTTCTAAGCCTAACTCCTCCCGCATCATAAAATGTACCCAAGTCTTCTGATCGGAGATAATACCTTGAACTGCTGCTCTTAGCGTCTCTCCTGCTAATCCGTAGCTAGCTAAAATCTCCCGGACCTCCTCAGCCTCTAGGTGAGGGACCTCCCGCACCTCCCGGTGTTCCCGTGCAAGTTCCGCTCGGTAGGTATCAGCCTCGCTCTGTGCCGCCAAGTAGCCACCTAAACCCATAGAAATTGCACCAGCAGCAATTTCAGATAGACCACCTGCAACCACCACTGAACTTTGCGATATTGCTCCAGCCAAACCAGCTGCTAGGGCAAAGGGTACAGTTAGACCGTCAGACATACCGAGGATAATATCTCGGACTGTCTCAGCACTTATAATGTGATTTTCTCTATGACCTTTTCGATTCATCTTTTACTAGTATAAATAACTATTTTTTCTCTCGTTACTGCTATTTGGTTGACGAGAACAGGATTGCTGGGGAAGAAGTTAATTTGTAAATGACTTTAGATTCTTCAACTCTTAGTTGTTTGTAAATAACTGTCTTTCCCTGATCCCTAACCCATGACTTCTGACCCCTTTGAATAAATGAAAAAGGATTTCTAGTAATTAGAAATTAATATAAGTCAAAGGGTAAAAAATCATTCTAATGGGATATTGACATTAATAAGTTTAAAAATTTAGAATAAAGCAATCTCTACTTGAAATAAATAGTCAATAAGTTCACAAGGTCATAAAGCCTAAAACCAAACAATTGTATCTATCAAAGTAGTTTTTTTAGCTGTTATGTACTCGTTAAGGGTCGCAAAAATCAGTTGGTAAAGTTGAGAATTATTTTTCATAACTAGGCGATCGCTAATTCCAGTTTTCAACTGTCTTTACTGCGATGCACTCAATCAGCTCATCGCTCTAAGTAATGGTTCCGCATCGTCTCTGGTAAGACAAGCCTATTTGCGGGCAAATCCGCTCTTCTAAAAATCAGGTCTTAATTCAATCGGGCTGTGCATTCCAGAATCAACCTCTGATTATCTAGAGCGTAAGGCTGAATTTCTAGTGCGTGACGAAAAGCTTCGATAGCAGCCCTGTAATCTCCCAACGCAGCGTAGCACAAACCCAAGCCATGAAGAGCTCCGAAATGGATTGGATTGAGATTAATAACCATCTGACAGTCATCTAAAGACTTTTTGTACTGCCCGACTATGAAGTGGAGAACAGCGCGTCGATTCCAGGCTTCTGCAAAATCTGGTTGGTCATTAATGAGTTCTGTGAGTATCGCTTCTGCTTGAGCCATCTCTCCAGCTTCTAGCAAATTCTGACTGCGTTGTAGCAGCTCAATTCCATATGCTCCCTTTTGATGAAACCAGATGCTCCAAAGCTCTGCGCTTGCATCCTGACGAACTGCTTCATCTGGGTGCTTCAGGTCTTCAAGTAACCGAGCGATCAATGACTGATCCATGAGATATGTACTCCCAGGTTGATCTGTATAAGTTATGACGAAGTTAACGCAGCTTCTGTAAAGTTGACCTCCTACCTTTGACTGCACTGGTAGTAACAGTTGCAAAAACTCAGTAAACTTAAATTCAATTGCTAGAATTTAGGCTTACACCAGCAAATTTTTTTTGCTTTTCTAAGTTTAGTATTTAATTACACTATCTCCGAACCCATGCGTCTATGCCAGACCCTAAGAGTGCTCCCAGGCATATTGTTCTGACATCTCATCCGAATCAATTCGGTCCTAAGCCAATTCCAATTGCTTGGGGAGAAAAAGACCCCCAGAAACGCGGTCCCATTATTGCCACGTTGACTAACATTGCACACCGGAATGTCATTGGCACCCACTCTGGTAGCTATGCGATTTATCGGGCTTTAGCAGTGGCTAGTGGTTCTTTGCAGTCAGGCCATCGTGCTGACCTCACTAATACTGCGCCAGTAGAACATATTGGACCTCATCCTGGCTGGGCTTCCCCAGAGAAGATTGTTTCCCTCGATCCCTTTGGTGCGGTAGTCGGTGAGGTCTTTACCTCTTACTATGAGCAAGGGTATGATATTAGACCAACAATCGCAATTACCAAGGCACATATTAATCTGCCGGAGCTGCAAGAGGCAGTGGAGAAGGGGCGATTGCCAATAGATGGTAAGGTTTTGAAGCCAGGTGGCGATTTGGTTGTCACTAAGGCAGCAATTGAGCCAGTCTGGTATTTGCCAGGAATCGCGAGGCGATTCAAGATTACTGAAGGTGAGTTGCGCCGCTCATTGTTTGAACAGACGGGCGGGATGTTTCCTGAGTTGGTAACTCGCTCAGATTTGGAGGTGTTTTTACCGCCGATTGGGGGTATTACAGTTTATATATTAGGAGATTTAGCAGCAATTACTGACCCGGATAAGCCTTTAGCAGTACGGGTTCATGACGAGTGTAACGGTTCCGATGTGTTTGGGAGTGATATTTGCACCTGTCGCCCGTATTTGGTGCATGGGATTGAAGTGTGTGTCCAAACGGCACAGTCGGGGGGTGCAGGTGTGATTGTTTACTGCCGCAAAGAAGGTCGAGCGTTGGGAGAAGTGACGAAGTTCTTGGTCTACAATGCTCGCAAACGTCAGTCAGGGGGCGATCGCGCTGATGCCTATTTCTCGCGGACTGAGTGCGTGGCGGGAGTACAGGATATGCGGTTTCAGGAATTGATGCCGGATGTGCTGCATTGGCTTGGTGTTACTCGGATTGACCGTCTGGTTTCAATGAGTCATTTGAAGTATGAGGCGATTGTGCAGTCAGGGATTGAAGTTGTGCAGCGGGTGCCGATTCCGGAGGAGCTGATTCCACAGGATGCCCAGGTAGAAATTGAGGCAAAGAAGGCGGCTGGTTATTATACAGAGGGTGCGGTGCCTTCTTTGGAGGGGTTGGCTGAGGTGAAGGGGCGGGGTTTGTTGGAGTGAGTGAGGAAAGAACCACAGAGGCGCAGAGGGAAGAAGTGGGAGAGAGGGGGGTGATTGCTTATCTTCGCTCTCCGGTGGCGATTCGGGAGTGTTGTGGTCGGTTATTTAATTTGGCTAGTGCTGGTAGGTTGAGGTATTTTGGCTGCGATTTGAGTCGGTTGGGTGAGGTGGCGGGTTATGTAATTGAGGTGATGCGGGAGCAGTACCCGGATTTGCAGGTTCCGTTTCACAGCCGTTGGCGGCATTTTGAGGCTGGAGGGGTGCCACGGGTGAGTCAGTTGGCGGAGCTGCCGCTAGTGGAGAGGGTGCGGGCAAAGTTTGATTTGGCGGTTGTTAGTGTGTTGTTGGATGCTGGCGCGGGTGAGCTATGGCAGTATTGTGAAACAGGTACTGATAAGGTGTTTCGCCGCTCAGAGGGGTTGGCTGTGGCAAGTTTTTGGATGTTTTGTCAGGGGATTTTCTCTGGTGATCGCGGATTGCAAGTCGATGCTCAAGGGCTGCAAGGACTGACGGAGGTGGGGTTAGCATCTGGGTTTCAGGTGAGTTTGGAGAATCCTCTGGTGGGGTTGGCTGGGCGGTTGGAGTTGCTGCAACAGTTGGGGCGATCGCTGCTCGCGTCACCTCAGCTGTTTGGCTCTGAAAACCCTCGTCCTGGTCATTTAGTCGATTACCTCTTACAACAGTCTAATCATGGACAGTTGGCAGCTGAACAGGTGTTGAGTGCGGTTTTGCAGGGATTGGGGGATATTTGGCCGGGACGGCTAGAAATTGCTGGGGTGAATCTAGGCGATGTTTGGTATCATTCTGCCTTGGCTTTTGAAGATGCACAGCCGTGGCAAGGGGGGTTGGTGCCATTTCATAAACTCTCTCAGTGGCTCACATACTCTTTGTTAGAGCCGTTGCAAGAACTTGGTTTGGAAATTATTGGTCTTGATGCTTTGACCGGATTACCTGAGTATCGTAACGGAGGTCTATGCTTAGATTTGGGGCTGTTGCAGGTTAAACATCCAGATGTGTTGCAAAAACGGCACTCGATTGGTTCAGAGGTAATTGTCGAGTGGCGAGCCCTAACAGTGATTCTCTTAGATCGGATTGCAGCAGCAGTGCGCGAACAACTAGGTATGAGTGTGGAGGAACTACCCCTGGTTAAAGTCCTGCAAGGGGGAACCTGGAGTGCTGGGCGAAGAATTGCAGCTCAACTCAGATCTGGAGGCGTACCGCCAATTCAAATTGAAAGCGACGGCACAGTTTTTTGAGATTAGATATGCCAGGTGAAGTTATTATAATTGATCATCCATTGATTCAGCATAAGCTGACATTGATGCGGAAAGCTGAAACCAGTACGGCAAAGTTTCGCTCACTCCTGAAAGAGATTAGCCTACTATTGGCATATGAAGTGACGCGAGACTTACCACTTAAATATGAACTGATTAAAACTCCATTAGCTCCAATGAACGCCCCAATGCTGGCTCCTGATAAGAAGCTAGTTATTGTTTCCATTCTTCGAGCTGGTCAGGGAATTTTGGATGGCATGTTAGAACTAATGCCATCAGCGCGGGTAGGGCATATTGGTTTGTATCGCGATCCTAAAACACTGATCGCGATCGAGTACTATTTCAAAGTTCCCCATGATGTGGACAAACGCAACATGTTAGTGGTCGATCCGATGCTAGCCACTGGCAATTCAGCTGTGGCAGCGATCGATCGGCTCAAACAGACTAATCCCCTATCGTTGAAGTTTATTTGCTTGCTGGCTGCTCCAGAAGGCATTAAGCATTTCCACGAGCAACACCCAGATGTAACGATTTATACGGCTGCGGTAGATGAGCAGCTGGATGAACACGGCTACATTCTCCCTGGGTTGGGGGATGCGGGCGATCGCCTGTTTGGTACGAAATAAGGAGCTAGGAGCTAGGGAAGGATGTAGGTGATCGCTATTTGGTACAAAGTAAAGGAGTTATTGAGGTATATTTAGGATCTTTAAGAGTGCTCGTCGATAGATTTCTATCCCTGCTGCATTTAGGTGAACACCATCTTCAGTTAAATTTTCTTTCAATGCCCGGTCTTTAAATAAAGGTTGAATGCCAGATGCTTCAACTGGTACATTCTCTGCAACGGCAACTTGACGAATCAAAGCGTTAATTTCCTCCACTCGCGGAATTGTACCTGCTAGGCTTGGATTTTGGCTAGCAGCGACAGTTGAGTAAAAAGCCGGAATTAAAACAACTTGTTTAGCCCCTAGCGATTGTACCAGTGCAATTGTTTCGTCCATTTTCTTCACAAATGTAGCATCACTAGTGCCATATAAAGCATCGTTTGTTCCGATAGCAATAATTGCCTTTTGACATTTTACTTTTGCTGAGTTCAGAGTTTTTAATTGTTCGACCAATGAAACTGTACTCATTCCCGGTAGTGCAAAGTTATAGGTTTGCCCTAGAGTATTGCCAAGACCAGAAGAAATAGAATCACCAAATAAGCAGCCACTATATTGCTTAGTTTGGGTATCGATATCTTGATAGGTAACAGCTAGTTGCCACCAAGGTGCTGAGCTGAGGTTATTGTTAAATAGCTGTTGGGATGAGGTAGCTGTAGGGCGATTTCCTCCTTCAGACTGCCGTACAGATTTTGCCCTGTCATTTGAGTTTTGACCACCAAAAATGAAAGCAATTAATTCTGGAACTTGACCCACATCAATTGTTATTCGTTGACTGGGATAAGCTTCTAGCAAACTGATGACACTTAGACCGCCACCTGGGGTGATGGTTCCTAGA
>JAFASY010000147.1 GCA_019244235.1 Chroococcidiopsidaceae cyanobacterium CP_BM_ER_R8_30 | reverse complement strand
TCATCAGCGGGGGCTTTCAATCCAATTGCTGCTGCCTTGGGAGCTTATCTACTCTTAGGTGAAGTACCCACTCCAGCTCAGTATTTCGGAGGCAGTGTGGTTTTGATTGGGATTATGCTAAGTCAGATTGGAACTTGGCTCAAGCCTTCTCTCACTGCTAGCAAGAGCAATCATCCTCAAAAGATGGAAACTGGGGTTGGATTCAAGGGGTTATAGATGGCTTTATCGTAGTCGCCTTTTCGACTTTTTTATAAACGGTTCAGTCTAATCTCAGCCTATTCTCAGCTTTTATTGCCAAAATTTATAATGTTTTCATAAGTCTTGATCAAAGATATTGTTGAGCAGATATTGTATGGATTGAGGTGAAATGTGCTTAAAAATATTAGTGAAATTAAAAATCCAGTGGCTAGAAGCGTTACTACTGCTGGTGTTGCATTTTCCGCAGTTACTATCATTTCGAGTCTAGTCATTGGTGTGGTCAATCCCAAAGGGCAATCAGCTCATAAATTTGGTGTGTATGCCTCGCTGATCGGAACTGGCTGCGGTATTCTTGTTGGTTTGGTTGCTTGTAGTAAGATAACTGAAGCAGAATCGCTCCAAAACTCTAGCGAAGGGCAAGAGTCTAATCCAGGCAGTCACATCTGGCAGGATTGGCGGAAATTTGTAGTTGTTCGCAAGGTAAGAGAGAGTAAGGAAATCATCTCTTTTTATCTCAAGCCGGAGGATAATGGTGACCTTCCTAACTTCCAACCGGGTCAATTCTTAACAATCAAACTCGATATTCCTGGGGAGGCTAAGCCTGTTATTCGTACCTATTCACTTTCAGATTACAGCGATTCCAATGAATACTATCGCCTCTCCATCAAACGCGAACCTATGCCCAAGGGGCTAGATGTGATGCCGGGTATAGCGTCTAACTTCATGCACGATCGGGTACAGGAAGGCTCTGTGATTTTGGCAAAGCCGCCAAGTGGTAAGTTTGTCCTTGATGTGCATCATTCCTTACCTGCTGTATTGATTAGCAATGGGGTGGGGATTACTCCGATGCTGAGTATGGCAAAAGCCTGTAGTCACCTTAACCCTAACAGACCGCTCTGGTTTTTACATGGTGCAAGGGATGGTAGGTTCCATGCTTTTCGCGATGAGGTTACGGCGATCGCTCAGCAAAATCCTAATATACACGTACATTTCAGGTACAGTCGTCCCTTACCTGAAGATGCAGGTCATTATCATAGTGTTGGCTATATCGATGTGGCGCTGATCAAAGAGTTAGTTGGGCAAGAAGCTGAATTTTTCCTATGTGGTTCTCCACCATTTATGCAGTCTATCCGAGAAGGACTCCAGGAATGGGGAATACCTGAAGGTCAAGTTTTCTTTGAATCGTTTAGTAAAGGTGGTAAGGCAGCTTCTGAGAGCCAACCGCCTGCTACAGCTATTGGCGAGGAAACTAAGGAAGCTGAAATTGTCTTTGCTAAGTCTAATAAAACCTTGACTTGGCGCGAGGGTGATGGAACCATCTTAGAATTCGCCGAAGCCAATAATCTTAACCCTGCCTACAGTTGCCGTATGGGTATCTGCCTTACCTGTATGTGTGGGCTCAAAGCAGGTGAAGTTGTTTATGAAGAACCTCCAACTGGAACTCCAGACGAAGGTTCTGTGCTGATCTGTATTTCCAAGCCTAAAGCACCAAAAGTTATCCTCGATCTCTAAAAATTCTTGTCATTAGTTTCTCGTAAATTAGTATTTGATTGCGAACATTGCCACCTTTATTCTTTTTCTTCGTAGCAAAATCTGAATCATTCAGTTTCACTTCAGTAGCACTACAAAATAGAGAAAGAATAATGGCAATTCAATGTTTGATTTGGTTGATAAAAATACCATTTTTGGGAGATTTTTACATGGTCGAACTCGCTGATGCTTTTACCCTACTCCACCCAGCTATCGCCGTTGTCTTTGTCCTGCCACTGATTGGGCTTATTACTAACCTTGCTTGGCAAACGCGCCGACGTCGAATAGAAATTGCAGTCGGAGGTAAGAGCAAAATTCCTCCAGTTGGCTTAGAGCATCAGCGATTGGGACGCTGGCTTACTGGTACTGTTGTTGGGCTTTCCCTCATCGGGCTTTCCCACGATCCTGTCACTAGTATTTTGAGCGATCGCCTCTGGAATAAACAGCCATTTCAAGTCATATTCTACGTCCTGCTCTTCCTGGCTACAATTACCTCCTTGGTTTTCCTTTATCAAGCTAAGACGAGGATCTGGCGTGGCATCTTTGCTACTTTGACGGGCATGGGATTAGTCGTATTGGGATGCCATCCCGCAGTCTTTCGTCGGACTGATGAATGGTACGTTTCACACTACTACATTGGCATTGCGGCAGCGATGCTGATGATTTTCTCCCTAGCAATTCTTCCAGATATCTACAAGGATAGGTCTAATCGCTGGCGACTCATCCATGCTGTTTTGAACAGTATTGCAGTGTTGCTCTTTATCGGACAAGGTCTCACTGGTGTACGGGACTTGCTAGAAACTCCTTTAAGTTGGCAAACACGCTACGTCGAGCAGCTATACCAGCAGAATTGTAAGGAAAAAAATTGTACTATTAAAGCAACACCAGCTTCACCTCAGATGGCACCTGCAACGGAGATGCGATCTGAAAGGTAACAACAAAACATTTATCTAGCTTCAACGGCGAGAAGCCGACCTCCAAGCGGAGCTTGGTGCGTCGTTTGCGTAGCATGCGCGTAGCGCGTTGAATCGCCGACGAGGTTGTTGATACCTACCCTACTATGTTATCATGGTGCGGCAAGCATGTTAAATCTACCTTTACTAAGAGCAGTTAAAGTCCGAATCTACCCAACTAAAGCCCAGCAAAGCCATCTAACGCAAGCTTTTGGGTGTGTTCGCTGGGTGTGGAATAGGTCTTTAACAACTATGTCTCTTGCGTACAAAGAGAGGGGAAAGGTTTATCTGCCCTAACCATGAAAAAACAACTTCCCGTTTGGAAGCAAGAGTTTGAATGGTTAACAGAGTGTTACTCTCAGTGCTTGCAGCAATCTCTCTTGAATTTGTCTCAGGCATTCATTAACTTCTTTGACCAAGAAAGCGTTGGCGCAAGCCCCTGACTTCTAGTCATGGGGGAAGCCAAGCGTCGCGACTTTAGTCGCCAGTAGTAATATATCTTAATAGTGGTATACAGGTAGGTGCTATATACTTATCTGTATGAGACGTGAATTTAAGTCAAACTCAAATATAGTCTACTCTTGCAAGTACCATCTTGTCTGGTGCCCGAAGTACAGGAGGAAAGTCCTAGTGTAGGGAGTGCAAACCAGACTCAAGGAAATCTTGCAGGAAGTAGCAGATGAGTTTGATGCACAAATTATAGAAATGGAGGTAATGCCAGAACACGTACATATACTAATTGAAGTAGACCCCCAGTTTGGGATTGCTAAGCTTGTAAGGGTTTTGAAGGGGAGGTCTTCACGTCTCTTGAGACAAGAGTTTCCTTGGCTAAAAAAACGATTGCCTACCCTCTGGACGAATAGCTATTTTGTATCAACTGTTGGCGGCGCTCCATTGGCTGCTATTAAGGAATATATAGAAAACCAAAAACACGTCTAATGATGTACAAGACCGTCCGTCTAGACATACCAAAAACACCACTCCTAGACAAGTTAGCTAGAGCTTCTGGAGAACTCTACTCAAGAATTCTAGTTAGTTATTGGCGCGTCTTGAGGAAGAAAGGAATCTTCCTGTCTAACTACTCAATGCAACGGTGGCATATAAGTTCAGACCTACATGCTCATGCCTGTGATGCAATTGCTGATAACTTCTATAGCTCAATCAAAAGCGCTAACCAGAGGAAAAAAGCCGGAGACACCCAGGCTAAATACCCACGTCGTCGCAAGTACTTCTATAAGATTACTTGGAAGTCGGCAGCAATTAGGCTCAAAGATGGAAAGTTAGTACTTGCAAATGGTAGAGGGAATGAACCACTGATTCTTGATTGGCAGTGGTCCGAGTTACCGAATCTTGTAGAGATTGGTTGGAAACAGAGTGGTGGCTATCAGTTGAGAGCCACGTATCCAGTTGTAGCAACAACCAAGCCTGTTGGAACTTTAATTGCTGCTGTAGATTTGGGTGAACTGCGCTCAGCTACTACCCACGATGGAAAAAGTACTGTGATCTACAATGGGAGGTTAATTAAGTCTAAGGTTGCTTACCGCAACAAGATTACAGCTCAAATTCAGGAACGCATCTCAAAGACTAAGAGAGGTTCTAACCGCCGCAAGAAATTGGTGAGAGCAAAGTCGAGAATGGTTGCTAAAATCAACCATCAAATCAGTGATATCCTGCATAAGCAGACTCGACACATTGTTTCCACCCTACATAAGAAAGGGGTGCAAACGTTAGTTATTGGCGATATTCGGAATATTAGAAAGTCTATAGACTACGGGACTGAAATGAACCAACGACTGCATAGTTGGTCGTTTGGGAAATTCC
>JAFASY010000061.1 GCA_019244235.1 Chroococcidiopsidaceae cyanobacterium CP_BM_ER_R8_30 | reverse complement strand
GATGGCACAAATTTACGGATTTTTTCAGGATTGGGCGCTATTTTAACTAAATCCTGCCGTTGTTTTGCTTTACTCACAATCTCAGCCTGCAAAAGGTATCCTTGTTCAAGTAAACTTCCTAATGTTTCCTGAAGTAATTGATTATTACGAGTGGAATTAGCACCAAGTATTCCAGATTTTCTAAGCAATGTTGGCTTACTTATCCACATAGGTGACTTGTTATCCCATCTTAGCCGACCAGCAATATATATCAGACAACGAGTTTGATAGTCTTTAGAGTAGTTAATATGTGGAACTGGAACAGCTCGTGTAGGTAGGCTCAATAGAATTGTATCCTTCTCATCATAAAAACCTAATTCAACTTCATAAAGATCTGGAAGTTGAAAGGTTAAATCCGCGCTCCGTTCAAAATCAACTTCTTCCTCTGGTCTATTTCGGTAAAAAGCTCGCTGGATTCGCAGTATATTTTTGTAGACCACGGCAACGTCTCGTCGTCCCCTTTTACCTGACTGTGCAGGTGCAGTTGCCTGGAAAACAATCTCAGTGCGGTGCATCGAGACAATCTCTTGAGCTAGTTGACTACTGATATTAGGATCGTAATCTCGAATATCTTCCCGGCGTTTATATCCCTTAGCTTCTAGCAATTGGCGTGTATCGATTAAGGGGGTTTGCGTACCTTGTTCGTAAGCTGCTTTGTATATCAAATAGACAGTCTCTAAATTTCGCGGTCCACAAAACTGGCTTACACCTAATAAAATTCTCTGCAAGCGACGAATTTCAGCACTTCTATGTTGATCGGGGTCACTTTCACCAAGCGCTTTAATTACTTTTTGTGTGTGAGCACGAAATTCTAAGTTTTGAACTGATGAAATGACGTTAGATTGAATGAAATCTACCTCTTCATCCTCAAGTTTGCCTAGCTGGTACCGACGCTCTAACTCCAGCCCATCATTATCCTCGTAAAGACCACCTCTAACCCGGACAACGATATTGCACTGACCGTCTGCACCACTTTCAATAATGGGTAGATCGACTAGAGGGTCTTTAAAAGAAGCTCCAGTAGTAGCCAGGATAGAAAGTAGCTGTGCATCCACTGGGACAAGATACTCACGCTGCTTCATAAAACTGATACAACACCGGACATGTCCGGGCATTGAGGTTTACTTCCTGCTTCAACCGGGACCGTCGGCGGCACCCCGTCAGACAGGCAGCCAGGAGCAAGCCGCCCCCAGTTACTTAAATTCATTGCTGCGTTCAAATCACGGTCAAGCACGAGACCACATTTGTCACAGTTATAGACTCGTTCAGAAAGTGGCATATCCTTTACATGTCCACAACCAAAACAAAGTTTGGAAGATGGAAACCACCTGTCAGCTATTACTAGCTCAGTGCCGTAAAGTTGGCATTTGTATTCCAGTTGCCTCCGAAACTCGTACATTCCCAAGTCGCCTATAGCTTTAGCTAATTTATGATTAGCCATCATACTAGAAACGCTTAAATCTTCAATAACTACTGTCTCAAAATTCTTAGCCAAGTAGCTAGTTAGCTTGTGCAAATAATCCTTACGGATATCAGCAACTCGTCTATGTGCTAAGGCAACCTTAAATCTGGCTTTTAGACGATTGGCTGAACCTTTTTTCTTACGACTTAAAGAGCGTTGAAGTCGCTTTAACTTACGCTCTGCAAGTCTGTAGACATGAAGATTTGCAAACACTTTACCATTACTGAGGGTTGCCAGAGCTTTTATGCCCAAATCAACCCCCACACTGGTTTTGGCTTTTGGAGGTCCGGTTCGGTTTTGTTCGTAAGCAAAGCTAATATACCAATCTCCAGCTCTGTAACTAATAGTTACTTTCTTGACTTGGCATTCAGGCAGTGGTTCATAAGTCGATACCCATCCGATAAAAGGAAGCTTGGTTTTCACTCCCTTTAAAGCTATAGACTTGCCACTATTGTCAATGGTAAAACTATCGTTAACTCCCCGTTTCTTAAACTTGGGATAACTAGCGCCTTTGAAGAAATTCTCAAAGGCGTTACCTAAGTCTTGAAAGCAATATTGGTAGACTTTAGATGACAGTTGAGATTGCCAGGGATAGCTGGGCTTGACGTGCTTGGTATAGAACTTTTTGAGTTTGTTTGCTGTTGGCTTAAGTCCCTCCTTATAAGCTATTGACCACCATGATAAAGCTCGATTCCAAAGCCAACGCCGATAGCCCGCATGTTGAGCCATCACGGTGCGCTGTTGATTGTTCAGCTTTAATTTTGTGGTGAATCCTAAGAGCATAAGTTATTACACGCTTGTATACATAATAACATGACTCTGAAGACGAGGAAAAGTACCAGAAAGTACCTAAATGTCCGGCAAAGAGAGGATTAAATCATGAATTCCTGATTTTCCTGGTTCGCAAAGATTCTATCCCTAATGACATTAATTTAAATCTGTCGTGTAGCAAATTCCTTGGTAGAATCTCTACTAGTATGTACTTTTGTAACAATTTTCTACGACTCCCGCGTAATTTTTTGTCTCTATCGCTACGACTCCCGCGTAAAAATTTTGCTACGACTCCCGCGTAAGATATTTTTTAATGTCTCAAAGTTAACCTCACATTAACCGAGCTTTCAGTCTAAACGCTACGACTCCCGCGTAAAAATTCTGCTACGACTCCCGCGTAAAAGCATCTTAAAGAGCATAAATGTGGAGTCTCCTGGTACTTGAGACTCTAACCATAGCGTGTTAGATACTATCCAAGGCTAGATTCGCTTTTTGCTATCTGGGAATCATGGCAACTCGCGGTTCCCCATAAGTAAGCAAAACTACCTCTTTCAGAGGCTAATTGTGTAATCTACTGGCTCACTGCTCATTGGAGGTTAAAAACTATAAGGATATCGAATCGAAATGTTCAAGACCCAAATCTGTTTCGGACGACAACCGAAAGCAGTTGATTTAGAGGTCAAAACCCCAACTGAGTAGACAGTAGGGGCTTTGGGGCTTTAAACAGCTGAGATCAGTAGAAAGCCTAACTTGCTTGTTTGGCGACGGCTCAGTCAGGTTTTCAACTTTGGTCGAAACAAGCCACCTAAGTAGCTTGTCAAAGCCAAGCTTGGTTAACTCAAGCTTTGAGATGTCAAGCTCAGTTTTGTCATGTCAAGATTGGCCATGCCAGTATCTTAAAGCCATTATATTGCTGTTGGCAACTCCTGCTGCATGGCTCTCTATTCCGTTCCAGCAAATGAATAGGGAGTTCTATTTTGTATTCCGAAATCTTCTTCAACGAGCGCTTGAGCGCTCAACCATTTTGTGCTTCTTTACTCACCACAGGGCAGCATTGCTTGAACCAAAAGCTGAATCATGCTGTTCCAAGCAACCTCTGGTCATTCAAAGCCGAACCAGATCATTTCCAGGAATGGCTAGATAGCGGTGTGGACCCTGGGATTGTCAGGCGCAACGTCGAGACTTTGACAGATACAGCCTCCGATCCCAATGCCTCAAGCCTCTTCCCAATTGCAGAACGGCTAAATTGGACTATCACCCGCTTCGGCAAGCAAGCTAGAGCCAACCTCAGAGGCTGGTGGGTTAGCGGAATCGACCCCTTCAACAACTGGCAACGCATGACCTGGGGACGTTTCAAGCCAGACTCCGCTACCCCTGTGATGGACCGAGAGAAGGGGAAACCTGCCAAATACCTTAGCCCTAGTCTCGGACCTGGCTCAAGTCGATTAGTCCTTCTCGATGTCCCAAGTCGAATTTGGCAAAAAGTGGCTCAACGACATAACATTTCTATTCCCCTTAAGGAAAAACCCTTGGGTTTCTGGCACTGGGTCTGGAAATATAACTTGCCAATCACCATTACCGAAGGCGAGAAAAAAGCTGGTTGTTTGCTCACCTTGGGTTACGCAGTGATCGCCCTGCCGGGGATTTTTAATGGTTACCGCAGGGAAACGCGGCAATTGATTCCTGAACTCGCCCACTTTGCTACTTTGGGACGCCCGGTTTCTATCTGCTTTGATTATGAGATCAAGCCTAAAACCATCAAGGATATCAACCTGGCGATTACCAAGCTGGGTAAGCTACTGGTTAGTGCTGGATGTAAGGTAAGAGTCATCTCCCTACCTGGACCACAGAAAGGAGTCGATGATTTTGTGGTGTCCCAAGGGCAACAGGCTTTTCACGCCTTGTACGAGTCCGCTCCAGATCTGGAGTTTTGGCAAGCATCAAAGCCATGGCTGCTCACCTATACTCCTTCTTTGGTCTTAAATCAGCGTTACCTGGGAGAATTGCCCTTTCCAGAGGCAGGTCTCGTTTGCATTCAATCTTGCAAGGGCTCTGGAAAAACGGCTGCGCTAGAGTTCTTGATCCGAAATGCTATTCGACAGGGTCGTAAGGTTGTGGTGCTAACTCACCGAACTCAACTGGGTCGTGCCATCTGCGACCGATTGGGCATTGATTGGATTGAAGAAGTCAGGGAATCCGAAACCAGAGGTTTATTTGGCTTCGGATTGTGTGTTGATTCACTCCACTGCAAATCTCAAGCCCGCTTCAATCCTCAAGATTGGAAAGGAGCAATCCTCCTGATCGACGAAGCAGAGCAGGTAATTTGGCATGCGCTCAACAGTTCTACTTGCTATGAGAAGCGAGTCAAAATCCTGGAAACATTACGAGAGCTGGTGCATGTGGTCTTGAACACTGGCGGTCTTGTCGTCGCTCAGGACGCAGACCTATCTGACCTAAGCATTGATTATTTGCGGGGACTGGCAGAAACTCCCATTGAGCCTTGGGTTGTCATCAATCAGTGGCAGCCCGAACAGGGGTGGATTACTTCCTACTATGACACGCCCAATCCGGCTCCGCTGCTGTCCCGATTGGAAACAATGGTGGAACTTGGACCCATATACATTGCCCTTGACTCTCAAAAAGTCAAGGGTAAGTGGAGTTCCAAGAACCTGGAAACCCAACTTCAACGCAAGTTTCCTGATAAACGCATCCTCCGAATCGACAGTGAGACCGTTGCCAACCCGCAGCACCCAACCTACGGAATTGTTGAGCATCTCAACGAGGTGATTACTGATTATGACATCATCCTTGCTACCCCCACAATTGGCACCGGCGTGAGCATTGATGCTCGAGGTCACTTTATTGCTGTTTTTGGTGTCTTTCAAGGGGCTATCCCTGACTCAGAGGCAAGACAGTCTCTGGCTAGAGTCAGGGACACTGTACCCCGGTTTGTCTGGTGTGCTCGATTCGGTCCAGGCAAGATTGGCAATGGTAGTTGTAGCTACCGGGATGTAGTGTTCTCCACTACCAAAGCGATTAAATACAACATTGCTCTGCTTAAAGAGGTGGACTTTGACCTGGACAACTCAACTGACCCTATCACCTTGAGAACCTGGGCTAAGATGGCAGCCCGTGTCAATTCCTCCATGTGGAACTATCGTGAAGCTCTTCGCAATGCGTTGCTTATGGAAGGGCATCAGGTCACGGTTATTACTGCCGACCTCGATCAACTGCTACCGCCTGTCATCAAAGAGCTGGTGCAGGAGCTGTCCGATATATTCAATCCAGAAGTGGTGGCTGCTGAACTACAGCAAGACCTAACCAGTGGCGTTCTCCAGTTCCCTGGTTTTGAATATCTGGAATGGCAACATTGCCAGGAAGTCTCCGAGCGGCTCCACAGCGAAGTCACTGCTATTCGGGAAGCCAACAAGCAGAGCGAGGCGATCGCCGTCGCCTCCGCCCCTGATATTACCTCTGATGATTACGAGCAACTTAAAGCTCAGCGAGCCAAGACACCCCTGGAACGTTACACCGAGCGTAAGCACGAACTCCAGCACCGCTACCCAATACCCATTACTCCTGAACTCAAACTCAAAGATGATGAGGGATGGTACCCACAAATTCGACTGCACTACTATCTCACTCATAATCCAGCTTTTGTCCAGATGCGGGACCGACGCGAGTGGCAAGGACACCTAGAACGGGGGGAAGGGAAAATTGCTCTCCAGGATGTGCGGCTACTGACTGCTCAAGTTGAAGCCCTGCGAGGATTAGGTATATTGCAACTGCTCGACCCAGAGCGGCAGGTTCGAGCGAACGATGCTGATGTCCAACGATTAGCCACCTCCTGCAAGCAGCATAGTCACGATATCAAGGCGATCTTCAACCTGACCGTCTCTGAGAAGATGACCCCTATTGAGATTGTGCAAACTCTGCTGGGTAAGTTGGGAGTCAAACTTACCTGTATTGGTAGGGATCGGACGCCTGATGGTCGTCGCAGTGGCCTGCGGGTTTACCAATACCAATCCCCTATCGATGATCGTGAAATCATCTTTGTCAAGTGGCAATACCGGGATGAGAGCGTGGTAGATTCCCCCTCAGATCCTAATGTTGGTGTTTCTTCCCCTTCTTCCCCACTCATGCACGATCCACCCCCAGATATATATAGTTAAACAACACGACGAGTGGAGCAATGGAACTATGGCTACACTCCATTTGTCTGACCTGTAGCACAGCGTCAAATTTTCCTGAGTTAAAGAAAATAGCTACCATAGCTGAGGGTCAATTATGGTTGTGCTAAGAATTATGATCGAACGCCCGAAAATCAATAAGTATCAAACCCATTCTGAAGTCGAGGTCAATACCTCTGACGATAAGGCATTGAGGGAGCAGTCATCTGATGCCAATACGTATGCGGGTTTAGCAGAATCATTGGAAGGATTGGAGGCGATCGAGATAACTGCACGACCAACTAAGGCACTGCTCTCGGATTTGATCCGGGAAATCAGGTTGGATGAGAGTGAAGCTGGATTAGAAATCTGGGAGGAAGCCGAGGATGACCCAGGCAATGAAGTATGGTGGTTTGATTTGGCATGAGCGATCAGCACCATGAGCGCTATTGCAGTTGTTTTCTGAACCGGAGCAAGTACTAATGAGCTTGAGGGTAGAAGGAAGATAGAGGATTCCTCTAAAACATGGATAACAGCTTTGCCATAAGCTGTTTGCGGTCTAGAGGGTGAGTGGGCATTAGAGTCGCACATATTGTGCGAATGCGACAACTTCTAGAAGAGTTGAGGTGCTACCAGGGAGGAGAGAGCCAATTTCGGGCGGCATGTTCGGCAGCGGCGGGGGAGTAGAAGGTTTTGCGCTCCCCAAAGACAGAACCTTGGGGGCTGATGATGCGAAATTGCCAGCACTGAGCTTCTGTAGAATCTAACAAATTCTTCGAAACAACTACAACAAGGTTGTTCTAGCTTGTGGACATATTTGAAGTGATTTTCTTCAAACAGAATGTGCAAACATAAATAAATTATTCGGCTGCATTTAAAGAAGTCATAGAACGATGACATCCTCTAACGGCTTCCCTGATAGCGAGATCCTACCTTTAGTGTCTAACGAAAATTATCGGTTCTTGGCAACTTTTGGTGAAGTTGGGCACGAGCGCTGATTCCTAAGAGCGTAGCTCCGGGGCTTTAGATGGCTTTAAAGACTCAAATCACCAAAATCTGACAAGAACCCTCTTTACCTGGCGAGAAAAATGGGTACATGTTGAACACCTGAGTGTTTAACGCTGTGTCAGTCTTTAATTAACCTCATCGATTTCGAACGGCCTCAACCACTTGACGAATCCCCTTAACAACTAGCTGCGGCTGTTCCAGATGGATGTAATGACCGCTCTGTTGGGCAATGAGCTGGGTGCTATTGGACGAGAGGCTGACCAAGTCCGCTTGCAGTTCATTCCAGACTTGCTCAAACTGCTTCATTTGTTGGTTTGACCGACCTGGATTTGGCTCTTGAACACCCCGTGTCAGCACCACGAGCGGCATGTCAAGCAATGAGCGGGCAGCGCCCACCTGTGCTGAACTCTCTTCGAGGTGTGTTAACTCGCTGTGGAGCGCCGTCAGGAAATGCGTTCGATACCAACTGGCTTTAAGGATATTAAATATCAACTTCCCCTCAGGAATGCAGTTCATCAGCATCTTTTTAACTTCCTGAAACTGAGGCACTAGACCTAGTTCTCCCAGTAGGCGGAGCAGACCGAATGGTGCAACCATCTGACCCAGTTTATACAACATTAATTTCCGTACCTTGCCTTGACGAGCATCTGGCGTCATCAATTGTGAAAGCTTTGCACGCAGCTCTTCGTGCCCAGCATCCACTAACACCATCCCCACCACTTCATCGGGGTACTGGCTGGCGTATAGGCGCACATTCATTCCACCGAGCGAGTGACCAACCAGCACATAGGGCGGTTCGATTTCTGACTTGACCAAGAGGGTATGTAATTCATCAACGCTTTGCTGGCTGGTGCGAGGCTTGAGACTGGGGTCGCTCCAACCGTAGCCAGCGCGGTCGTAGCTGCACACGCGGGTAAATTGAGCGACTTCAGGTTGCACCAATAGCCAATCAAGCGATGAATTCCCAGCGCCAGAATCCATCACCACTGTTGGCTGCCCCTTGCCCATACAGTTAAGATGTAGTTGATAACCGCCAAGATCCACTAATTTGCCGGGAGGAGGATACCTGCGCTGCTCAATAGTGGTGGCAATTGCCTGGTAGAGTGCCCCTAGTAAGGCTAACGCCAGGACAAGTACAACTAGCCCCACCAGCAGCAATCCTATCCCCATCAGCTATCACCCCAAATCACTTCCGGTCAAGCGAACGGATGCGCTCCCACTCATGTTAACAGCGAGACTGCAAAATTGCACTTAAATCGAGTTCTTGTCAGATTTTGGTGATTTGAGTTTTTAAAGCCATCTAAAGCCCCGGAGCTACGCTCTTAGGAATCAGCGCTCGTGCCCAACTTCACCAAAAGTTGCCAAGAGCCAAATTATCTTGGCAGGTTCACGAACATTACAACCGTTCTCCTGGACAGATAATCCCGTCTTGAGCGTCAATTACTCAAGCTACGGCAAACGTAAGCTCCGCTAAGGTTTCATTTCTCATTTCACCAGAGCCAAGGCTTTTGGGTAATCGGCGTCAATTTTCTAAAGATGGCTGTAATGTTCGCCATCTGCCAAAATAATCAACATTTGATACTAGCTACTTATCTCGGTCCAAAATGCCATTTTAAGATTCAAGACACAAGTAAAAAGCTCCATCAGTCAGATAATTTTCCCTTAACGCACGTTCTAGTCAAGTAAAGCTTGCAAAAACGAATATTTTCAACATATGTCAAGACTATTACAGGTTAATCAACTCATCTGCTCTACGTTCCAGTTCCACAATTGGATACTTCTGGAGCCAATAGTCCCGGAATGAATAAGATTCCCCTTCTTTGTCGAAGCAAACTAGTTCTCCTTTCTGGTTTGTGGTGGAGCCTAAGACCAAACCCAATGCATGTGCCAGGTCAAACCATTCGCTAAAGGCATTTTTATCTTGTGCCTCTTCCTCATTCGGTTCAGCCTGTCGCTGAAGCAGTCCGGCAAAGTAGGCCAGCTTGGACTGGATGATCTTACCAGGTTTGCTAGCCTGTTCCTTAAAAGCGGCAATTGCTGCCAGCACTTGTTCTTCAGTTAGCTCCGCCATGGCGTCCCGTACCCCCTTATTGGGCTTAAGCTGAATTTCCTCCAACCCTTTGGCAACGGCTGGAGATAACTCAACGAGCCTCGGCTGGGAAAGTAAAACAGAGCTATCTGGTAAATCCAGAGCGCTGACAGATTTACCAATGGAGGGCGAGCCCTGCTCTATTTTCAGATCGCCAAATTGTTCACCCTCAGGAGTAGCTACAACTTGATGACTCTCAGGAGCCAACTGAGATTTCAGCTCCCTGACCTGAGCCTGTAGCCTGCGATTCTTCTGCTTCTCTCGCTCTAAGTCTCGTAGTGCCTGCGAAAGCATTCGTTGGAGTTCTCCGGCACTGCCTTTAGTTGGAGTGATGGTCATTTCCTCGAAGGCTTCTAGCTGCTGGGTCAGTGCTTGGGCCTCTGCTTTCAAAGCCTTCACCTGGCTGCGAAGGGATTGAATCATCTTATCTTGGGCGGGAAAGCTAGACGCAGTCTGGATGGGAGTCGGTGTAACCTGTTTCTTAGGTTGTTGAGAGCGCATTACTGTGATGCGCTCTACCAGTTCTGGCTGATTGTAGAGCCAAGAGGTAGAAACGTTGGCGATATCGGCAACAGTTGCGAATGTGACAGGTTCTCCTAATCTAATGAGCTGCTGGATACCCTCTTCGGCTCTGGCAAGTGTTTGTAGCCGTTTATGCTGGGCAGCCTGCTTAATACCAGAAGTGTCACGCTTGACTAACACCATCTGCCTCCTTAATCTGATGTGGTGTGCGACCATCAGGAGTAGGTTCATCAAAATGTTTCAGCACTAATTTCTCTAGTGCTTCAACATCCCCCTCCAGTGCGGCAACTTCGTCATCATCTAGCGGCACTTCCTGAAGAAACTTTAGGATATTGTTTTTGAGTTCCAACCATTGCTCCTTGTGTCCTTTGGGGCGAAAAAAACTGCACTGACCACAGGCCATCCGATGCTTGCAAGTGGACCAGAATTGATTCATGCACCAGCCGTTGCCCAAGTCGTAGTAGATCCACGGTTCGCCTTTGGCTGCTGACCCACTTTCTACAGCGTCCTTATCAATGAGAACTTGGATCTGACGCAGGTTCTTTTGAAGAACACCTGCCTTCTGATAGGACTGTACGAGTTGAGTGGGAGTTACTGCTAGATAGTGGCGAATCTGGGCTAGCCCCTTGTGTCCGGCAAACCGGGCTAGCTCGAATGCATTCATCCCGTGCTTACCTAGTTCTGTAATGATGGTGGTTCGAGCCCGATGCGAGGTAATTCGACCATTTTTGTCCTCCGTGGGTACACCTGCCTTTCTACAAAGCATTGGGATTAGTGCATCATTTATATATTTTTTGTGGATGACTTTTCCCCTACAGCTGAACAGGGCATGGAAGTTTTCTTCTGTTTTTCGGTCCTTAATTTTTTCTTGTGACGCCGGTCTGACTTTTTCCCAATCTTGCAGTACAGCTCCGACAATTGGATCAACACATTTTGTAAATGATTTACTTGTCTTATTGACCGGGATGCTAATCATAGTACATACGTTTTGAGGGAATGGAGGACCATCCGGTCGAGGAATGTCCTCCGCTTCCTGGTCAGAGGTAGTGCTAATAAACCGGGTACAGCCAACTCTCAGCCTCAGGTATTCGTCGTTGCGAGAGCCAACAAATAACCAAGCAATTGCTACGGCTTTTACTAGCTCTATAGGATAGTAAAAACCACTAGTTCCTGAACTTTTTAGATCTGCCTCTGTTAGATTCAGCCCTGCCCAAAGTAATTTGAGCCAGACTGCTGATTCAATCAGCTTCTCAAGTGGTTTTGGTCCCATGAGCGCCTGCCATTTTCTGGGAGTCCTCAATACCTGAATTGGGTTAAACCTTGCCGAAATCCACCCCCACTCCTGTAAGTCTTTCAAGAAGCTTCTCACTGCTAGCAGTATACTTTCCTTGGCAGGAGCACTTAATGTTTGACCAAAGTTAGGTTGAAAGGAAGTAAGAAGGCTGACTGTAAAATCTCCTACTTTCCAGTTATCAACTGCCGTAATAAAATTGACAACAAGCTGCCTATCCCATTGCTCTGGGCTAGTAACTTCAGGATATTCTTGAGCTAACCAGCGACCAATTTTTAGTAGCATAGTTCTTCGGTCTTTAGTGGTGCTAGAACTGAGCGTTGTTGCCTTAAACCAACGCTCGACCCAATCAAACCACTCCTGGCTGACCCCTGCTTCAGCACTGTTGTGAAAACTTCCATGGCCTGGTGGAGGTCTCAAACTATATTCCTGATGAAGGATTCCTAAATGCTTCAGGGCAACGGAGACTCTACTGAGCGCACACCGCTTATCATCACTGTAAGTTTTGGAGGCTTGGCTATATAAATTTTTAAATTGCTTATCGGTAATTTCTTCTAGCTTTGGAGTTTGGCAATAGAGCAGAATGGTGGAGAGTGCATTTGGTAACAATGAGTTAATAATGTCACGTTTCTTATCTGGGTATCCCAAAGCTCTAATGATTTCTTGTACTGTCAATAATGAATGCTCAACTTCGGATATTGGGAAAACAACACTAGCAACTTTTTGCAGGTATATTTTTTTTACTTTTTTCTGAAGTTTTAATAGAAAGTCCGAGTGTCTTCCAAGTAAATAAGCTGCCGTGGTTATTTTACCTTTAAATGCATGGTTAGCTACTGATATGCAATCTACCCAATCATCGGCGGTCCATCCCCAATAGGCAGTTTTGGTCTTTAGTACTTGTTGGAGGATGGCCCGTTTTGGATTTTGCTCAGAATTAGATGCATACACCCCTGAGGTATTTATAAGTTCAAATACCTCATTCATTGGCTGCATTAACCGAATTAATGTCGGGTTTGAATACCAAATATATTTCTTGGAACATTCATGTACGAGAGCCGTGTACTCCTTATCGGTCAGTTTTTTGTGGCGATTGTAGCGGCTAATATCAATTGGCCATTGCCATTGCTGTGGAGTGTCAACTCTTACAACAACTGTATCAGTCATACAAATTCTTACCTAATTCTTCAATTCTATGTTCGTGAATCTTCTGCATAGTCTTGGCAAGTTTTCCGGCTATATCTCGACCACTAAGATGGATGTAATTCTGGGTAGTTTCATGAAATTGATGCCCAGCAAAGTTAGCAATCTCATGAATGTCCCAGCCCGCACGAGCGAGGTCCGTGAGTCTTAAATGTCTCATTGTGTGGGTTGTGAACTTATGCTCCAAACCTACTTTTTTGGCTATGCCTTCTATTATCTTTGACCAACTCCAGATGCTAAGGGGCTCGCCAAAATTGCGCCTGGACTCAGAGAGAAATAACACACCCCTCTTACGCCCAAACCGAAAAGCTCGATGGCGCATATAAGCTACATGGAGTTCGGAGGTGGCTTCCTGGTAAACTACAATCCGCCCCTTGCGGTTTTTAGTTGTCTCCGCTCGGATGCTGACAGTTCGGTGGGCTGGGTCAAGGTCGGGAATCTCTAGGCTGACCAATTCTTCTCGCCTGAACGCTCCATCGTATTGCATGGCGAACATGGCGCGATTGCGGATAGACTCTTTCTTGACCACCTGAATGATGGCCTCCCACTGTTCCTCGGTAGGTATCCAGGGCAGTTTCTTATAGTTCGGTAAAAGTCCCTTCTTGGTCTCCCCAGAATTCCCTCTGCTGTACTTCCCCCGACCTACAGGATTGATAGTATAGATGCCTTCCTCTATTAGATAGTCGTAAAATAGTCGCACCGCAGTCAGCATCTTTCGCATTGTGGCAAGTGCTAACCCAGTCCCAGAGTGGAGATGGAGAACTTTAGCTCCCTTGGGATTGGGGCGCTGTTTCATGTTGTTGACGTAGGCCAGGATGTGAAATTTCTTGGCAGTGTACGGGTCAATTCTTTGGTTTACACAAAACCTGAGATAGTCATGTAGAGCCCTGCCATAGGTGTCAACTGTATCTGGGTCTCTTCCTATGAGTTCTACCTCCTCTATCCACTTCTTGGCGTGTTCGTAAACGTGGACGAGTGGATACCTTTCCCAACGAATATCAGTCACTTTGCTGTCAGTGATGTTGTTTCACCTAATCTACTTCAAAAACAGGCTAGCGACTGAGTTGTGTAGTTGTTGTTGTTCAGCTTGTATACATTGAAGAAGTTTTCAGCCCTTATCTTATTCCACAGAACTTAGCCTGAGTGTGGAAGACTAGTAGGGTGGTGCCCTGAATGCCGAGGAGGAGGTGGATAGAAGTCTTGGGCATGGGGGCGATCGCTATTTCCCCTTACCAAGATAGACAGATTTGCGGTGTCCCTGGTGCCAGTAGCGAAGGTAGCGGTAGGGACCGCAGCCGTTGATCAGCTTGGATTCGATGTAGCTGCCACCACGTCTACCCTCAAGTAAGGGTGTGTTTGGGGTATTGTTGTGAACTCCGTTAGTTATGTCCGCTATTCTTCCGGAAACCCTGTCCGGTTAGACAAACTTCTCCAACTCCACTTGGGCAAGAGCCTTTTAGCCTAAATTCAATTCTTCCTGAAGTCCTTGCTGCTCTTTCATCTTTCTACTCGGGCACTCAGGACGGCTAAAGTCAATCCATTTTCCAATAGTACTGGCGGCAATCGCTGAGAAGGCACGAGCAGCAGCAGGTCGATAGCCGTTGCGTCTCCAAAGAAGACCGATGCTACGCCGCAAGGTAGGAGCAGTAAGTTTCACTGCACATAAATCCTCCCCTTCTTTTAGCCGTAGTGCCAAGCAGGGAAGTACCGTAGCTGCTCCTGTCGCCTGGACAGTGGCGAGTACCCCTTGAATAGAATTCATTTCAATCAACAGATTGGCACAAACACCTGCGGCTTGTAGAGCTTGATCCACAAGCCTTCGAGTGCAAAAGCCTGAATGTAGTAAGATAAGAGGGTCTTTGTCTAGCTTGCAAAAATGCACCTGACTTTGTCCAGCTAGACGATGAGTTCTAGGTACAATCAGGACCAATTCCTCCTCAAACAGCAGCTCAGCCTCCAGTCTAGGAGAGGTAGGGGGCGCAAAACCAATTCCTAAATGCAATCGACCTTGCTCAAGACCAGACTCAATTTCATCGCCAGACAACTCCTGGATGTGAAGTGAAATGGTTGGGTAAGAAGCTGCGAAACAAGCAGCCAAATCCGGAATCATGTATGCATTCACTGTTTGTACAATGCCGATAGTGAGTTCCCCGCGTTGTAATCCCTCCAGTTCTTGAATGGCTGCTTGCGCTTGTTCTAGCTCGACTAGCACTCGCTGTGCATGAGTCCGTAGAATCTCTCCGGCTTCCGTCAGCATCACGCGCTTGCCGATGCGGTCAAACAAGGTGGTCCCAAGCTCTGCTTCTAGCTGCTTAATTTGCTGTGAGAGTGTGGGCTGAGAGATGTAGAGAGACTCTGCTGCTCGGGTAAAGTGAGAGGCTTCGGCAACGGCCAGAAAGTAGCGGAGATGGCGGAGTTCAATCAAGGGAGCCATAGAAGAAATTGATTGATAGTTGTCATCTATCAATATTAGAGGAACTAAGTCTTGGACTTATTGAACAGCAGTCTAGATAATGAGGACAACACACCCTAATGGAAACAGCACAAGACAAGTTGCTCAATTAACCCTTCGTCTGTGCAATCTATGGGAGATTGTTCTGGAGGAAAAGTAAGGATGATAACTACCAGTACCGAAAAGTTCCATTCGGCAGACTTTGACAAAACCCCGCCAACTGTTACTGTTCACATCCCAAAGCAGCTAATTCATAAGCAAGTTGAGACAGATGGGGTTCAAGATATCTATTCTGCAGCTCGCAAGCATCCAGTTTTTTTCGTCGATCTGCCTTCTATTGCTATCAGCATGACCATCGGAGGGTTGAACCCTAGCGGCAGATCTAACCGTCATCGTCACACTTATGAAACCATTCTCTATGTTCTTGAGGGGCGAGGCTACAGCATGATTGAAGAGCAGCGTGTGGAATGGGAAGCTGGCGATGCTGTCTATATTCCCATTTGGGCCTGGCATCACCATGTGAATTTAGACCCAGACAAGCCAGCGAGGTATTTGGCTTGCGAGAACGCTCCCATGCTGCAGAACTTGGGAAACCTAGCATTGCGCGAAGAAGCTGAGTAAGAGGAGGGTTTGTCAATGCCGAATACAGAATTTCGTGGGATCATCGCTTACCCGGTCACTCCGTTTAAGGGTAATGGAGAAACTGTTGATACAGAGACTTTGCGTCGCCTGATTGACCAACTGATTGATAACGGTGCTCATGCAATAGCTCCTTTAGGGAGTACTGGTGAGAGCGCTTATCTGACTGAGGCTGAATGGGAAGAAGTCGCCGAGGTGGCAATCAAGCAAGTGAACCAACGGGTTCCCACTATCATTGGGATTTCGGAACTCACCACCCAGAGTGCAGTCCGACGCGCCAAATTTGCTGAGCAGGTAGGGGCAAATGCCATCATGGTTCTGCCTATTTCCTATTGGAAACTCTCTGAGCTGGAAGTCTTTCAACATTATGCAGCCATTGCGGAAGCCATTGGCATCCCAATGATGGTTTACAACAATCCTGCTACTAGTGGCATCGACCTTTCCCCAGAGTTGATTGCTCGGATGGTGAAGGAGATTGATAATCTCACAATGGTCAAGGAGAGTTCAGGAGATATTCAGCGTATGCATCGTCTTTATGAACTTTCTGAGGGTACCATCCCCTTTTATAACGGTTCTAATCCTTTAGCATTAGAGGCATTTGTAGCGGGAGCAAGTGGATGGTGTACTGCAGCCCCTAACCTGATCCCAGAGCTAACCATCTCACTTTATGAGTCAACTTCTAAGGGAAATCTGTTTGATGCTCAGCAAATTTTCTATCAACAGCTGCCGTTGTTGAAGTTCATTCTCAAGGGAGGCTTGCCCACAACTATCAAAGCAGGCTTAAAGCTTTTAGGCATTGATGCTGGCGTTCCCCGTCCTCCCTTAATGGCTTTAGACGCAATAGGTATTGGTCAATTGAGCGAACTCCTCACTCGCCTCGGTAAAGGTCAATTGGTAACTTCCGGCAGATAAAGAACCAGCATTCATCTTGCTGGAGTCTCCTAGCTACCTGAATCACTCCAATAGGTTTGGGATACAAGAAAAAATACTGAATTCCTCAACTTATCTGGATTCGGGATTCTATTGAGATAGGTAGATGGAATGGAAAATTCTGCAGCTCTTGAGTAAACAGGTAGGCACTGGGAAAGAGATCTGTGACGCCCTAGGTGTGGAGGCGGAAATCTTTCAATCTGCTGCTTACCAACTCTGGAAGGATGAGCTAATCCAGGGAAAACTTGCAGACGGTTGCTGTGGTGCTCCCTGCGGAAGCATGTGCGTAAGTGCCATGAAAATCCACAGGGTATGGCAACTCTCAACTAAAGGATGGCAGTTTCTGCAGGTAGAGATTCCAGATAGCAAATCTTTTTGAAGTACATGCGCCAACTCTCTCTATCCTATGCAACTCTAGAGCAGTCTCTGCATGGGATGAAGGCGCAGTTTCATCAACATTGAATTCAAATGAGTTATGAAAACTGCAATTGCTATCAGACATGTTGCTTTCGAAGATCTCGGTACCTTGGCAGCAGTTCTGTACCAAATGGGGTATGCAGTGACTTATGTCGAGATGGGACTGGATTGTCTAAATGACATTGATCCACTGCTCTCAGACTTGGTAGTGGTTTTAGGAGGTCCTATTGGGGCTTATGAGAAGCAAGATTACCCATTTTTAGTTGACGAGCTGCATTTTCTGGAGCATCGCCTGGAAGCGGACCTCCCCACACTAGGCATTTGTCTGGGAGCCCAGCTCATGGCTCATGCTTTAGGGGCTCAGGTATATCCTGGTCCTGTTAAGGAAATTGGTTGGTCACCCATAGAACTTACTCAGACAGGAATGCAGTCTCCACTCTTGTATTTAGCAGCAGAGCAGTCTGCTGTGCTGCACTGGCACGGGGATACATTTGATTTACCAGCTGGTGCGGTTCACCTTGCTACCTCTAACAAGTATCAGAACCAGGGTTTCACCTGGGGAAGAAATGGGTTGGCACTACAGTTTCATCCAGAGGTCACGGCTTCCGGTCTGGAACGCTGGTTTATAGGACACGCCTGTGAAATAAGAGCAACGCCTGGGGTCAGCGTCACTCAGTTACGCCAAGAGACAGCTCATTACATCAACAGGCTGGAAGCTCAGGCAGCTAAATTCTGGCAAGCCTGGTTGGAAAAGCTGGAGAAAGAGGCTTCAAACAAGCTTGCTGCCCCAGCCACGTCTACGTAAAACCCGAGAAAATTACTGTCACAACTGTCAAATTAGGAGGACTCTCGTGAGCATGAGTCAGATTGCCGGATATACCTATGGCACATCAGCCATTTCTCCCTCACCCATCAGCCAGGAAGAATTCCGATACCTCAAACAAACTGTACTCTTCAGTGAAGAGGACAAGCAATATCTGCGGATGGCAGGGTCAATTTTGCACAAGCAGACAGACGCCATCCTGGACTTGTGGTATAAGTTTGTTGGTTCCCACCCCCATCTCATTCAGTATTTTGGCAAACCTAGTGAGAATGAGCCTGATTCAGCTTACCTGGAAGCAGTTCGTCAACGCTTCAAGCAATGGATTCTTGACACTTGTAACCGAGAGTATGACCAGGCTTGGCTGGACTATCAGCACGAAATTGGTCTGCGCCATCACCTAACGAAGAAGAACCAAACTGACCAAGTGCAGTCAGTTCCTATGATTCCGCTACGGTACCTAATTGCTTTTATCTATCCGATAACTGCGACCATTAAGGACTTTCTAGCTAACCAAGGGCACGATATCGAAGCTGTTGAAAAAATGCATCAAGCTTGGTTCAAGTCTATTATCCTTCAGGCAACGCTGTGGAGCTACCCCTATACCAACCCAGGACAGTTTTAACAAGGAATCTTGCTACATCTAAGAGTGGCGGAGGTTCAAGTAGAGACTACCGTATAACTCAGGAAGAATGCAGATGGTTATTACTCAGATTTTGTCACTGCTGGTCATTGGTTTGTTCGCTGGGGTTATGTCTGGCATGTTCGGAATTGGGGGCGGGGCGATCATCGTGCCAGCGCTGATGATCATTGTTGGCTTTAGTACGAAGATGGCAACGGGTACCTCTTTGGCGGCATTACTTCTACCTTTTGGCCTGTTCGGAGTGCTGGAATACTATCGCAACGGTCAG
>JAFASY010000279.1 GCA_019244235.1 Chroococcidiopsidaceae cyanobacterium CP_BM_ER_R8_30 | reverse complement strand
CTGTTTAAAGGTGGCAGACTTAAACTCGGCGCGTGGATCTCTGCCAGGCTTTTCAAGTTCATTTATGATATCTCGAAGCGTTGGTTCGCCAATTGCATCGGTCAGATATTTCTTCAGATCCATTGACTTGAGCTTCTGGACAGCTTGAGCAATCTGTGTTGTTGGCACACTCAGATCGGTAGCGATCACCTCCACAATAAAGTAGCTCTCAGGATGGACAGCCGTATTGTCCAGTGGGTTGCCGCCACCGCGAATGCGCAGGAATCCAGCTGACTGCTCAAAGGCTTTTGCGCCCAGCTTTGATACCTTGAGCAATTCCCGACGATTTCTAAACGCCCCGTATTGGTTACGGTAGTCGATAATATTTTTGGCAACTGTTGGCGTGATGCCAGACACAAACGTCAAAAGTTCCTTCGAGGCAGTATTGAGATCTACACCGACATAGTTCACGCAGCTTTCTACCGTCTCATCCAGTTGCTTCTTAAGCAGCTTTTGATCGACATCGTGCTGGTATTGACCGACACCAATAGACTTAGGCTCAATCTTAACTAACTCTGCTAGCGGATCTTGCAAACGACGACCAATGCTAACTGCGCCCTTTACCGTCACGTCAAGATCGGGAAACTCTTGGCGTGCTACCTCACTGGCTGAGTAGATTGAAGCTCCAGATTCGTTCACCATCACTTTAATTGGCTGTAGCTCCATCGTTTGTAAAACTTCCGAGACGAAATCATCTGTTTCGCGTGAAGCTGTACCATTACCAATCGCAATCAGCTCAATATTGTATTTTTGGATGAGGTACTCAATCGTCCGGGCAGCCTGAGAGCGCTGTGCTGCTGATTGGTGGGGAAACACATTTTGGTATTCCAAAAATTTACCTGTTTCATCTAAGACAGCCACCTTACAGCCAGTACGAAATCCTGGATCGATCGAGAGTGTTGGTTTCATTCCGGCTGGAGGAGATAGCAGCAATTCGCGGAGGTTAGCGGCAAACGTCTTAATTGACTCAACATCTGCGTAGTTTTTACGATCAGCGATCACTTCACTAATTAGGGAAGCTTTCATCAAACGATTGAATGCATCCTTGAGCATTCCATGGTAAAAGTCTCGAACTGCTCGGTTTTTCGTATGAATTTCCTGCGACTCTAGGTAAGACATTACGGCTTCTTCGTCGAAGGAGAGGTCGAAGTTTAACACTCCCTCAGCCTCGCCTCGGCATAGGGCTAACATATTATGTGGAGCAATATGCCTGACCTTAGCTCGAAAGTCCCGGTACATCTCAAACTTAGTGGTGCCTGCGGGATAGTCTTCTTTAATCCGGGAGATGAAGACTCCTGTGTCTAGTAAATAGTCTCGCAGATACGCACGCAAATCAGCTTTCTCAGATACTTCTTCAGCTAGGATGTCAGAGGCTCCCTTGAGTGCCTCCGCTCCTGTCTTCACCGCCCTCTCTTCGGATACATACTTACTAGCTACCTCATCTAGCTCCGCCGGAGTTGCTCTGGGAGTATTAAGCTTGCACGGGCGCGCTGCCGGAGCTGCCTCCGGCAGAACGTTGAGCGACTTGATGAATTCGGCTAACGGCTCTAAGCCCTTCTCTCTAGCAATCGTGGCTCTTGTGCGTCTCTTTGGTCTGTAGGGGAGGTAAAGATCTTCCAATTCAGTCTTCTGGAAGCAGGCGGCAATCTTGAGCTTCAGTTCATCAGTCAGTTTGCCTTGCTGGGCGATCGCTTCTTGAATCGCAACTTTACGCTCTTCCAGTTCAGTTATGTAAGTATAGCGGTCAGACAACTCACGCAATTGAACCTCATTCATCTCACCAGTACGCTCTTTGCGGTAGCGAGCAATGAAGGGAATTGTTGATCCCTCAGCTAAAAGTTCGAGTGCGTTGTTAACCTGAGCAGGTCGAAGTGAAAGCTCTTTTGCGAGTAATTGAGCAATGTTCAGCATTGAGTCCAGATCGTACCAGTTTTCCTACCAAATCAACGTATCATACTGGAGCTTGATGTCGTTTCCATCTTCAGCAAAAACATAGAGATAATACAACCGATTAAATTAGGTTCCTATAAGGCTTGTAATTAAAAATCCAATCTTCAAATTCTTCACCACTCATCTCAGGGGACTGCTTTTGCATTTGCTGCTCAACAGCCTGTCTGTCGGTTGTATAGTAACGCATTTCACCCAATGCACTGCGGGTTTGCATCAGCTCTGTACGAGGGATGCGGCTCTGTTCGTAGGTAGCCAAAGCTTCTTGAATGCTGGATGCTTGGCAAAAACACAATGCTAGTTCATATGCGTCTTCAAAGGTACTATTTGATCCCTGTGCCAAAGCAGGTGCCATTGGGTGAGCTGCATCGCCTAATAAAGTCACTCTTCCTTGACTCCAAGATTTGAGCGGTAAGTGATCGCAAATTGGTGTCTCTAAAATTTGCTCGGCTGGAGTTGCTTCTACAAGCGCTCGCAACGATTCTCCCCAGCCAGCTAAATGATTGAGGACCCGAGATTTGCTTTGAGTCGCCTTTTGGGAAAGACTACAGTCTGATAATAATTTACGATAAAGCCATGAAATATAGCCGCTACCAACATTTAGGAGGTACATAAATTCTTGATTACCTTTAACAAATCCGAGTTCACCCGGATTAAGTACTTCTTGATGGCAATTGATAACAGTGCGCCAAGACATACTTCCTAAATAGCGGGGTTTGCCATCTCCAATTAAAGCTTCTCTAACCGCAGAGTTGATACCATCGGCTCCAATCAGTAAATCTGCATTAACCTGTTTTCCATGCTCAAAATATATTGACACACACTGTTCATCTTGTTCAAAACCGATACAGCGATGATTAAGATGAATACTTCTAGACGGCAGTTTAGATGCAAGGATTTGCTGCAAACGCCACCACCAAACGGTGATAAACGTTTGACCATATTTATTTTGATACTTATTTACTGGATTAGTGCGAATTGTTTCACCTAAAGTATTTTTCAAAACAGTTTTGCCAACCTCACAACCCGAATTTTTGATAGTTTCTACTATCCCAGGTTCAATAGCATCAAGGGAATTTAAACCGTTTGGTAGCAATCCCAGACCACCACCAATAGGACGAAAATCTTGTGCTTTTTCGTACACTTGAACATCACACCCTAGTTTTTGGAGTGCTACAGCAACAGCCAAACCCCCAAGCCCAGCACCAATAATTGCTACTTTTTCTATAAATGGTTTAGATAACTCCTCAATCTGAGTTTTTTCTTGTGCGTTGGCCTGGATTTTCATAAGTAATTTAATGTCAATGTTTTTTGATGAGTAAGTAGTTAGCTTTAGTCCATGCTAGGAAAAAATCGAGCTAATTTTATGACATCGTTGAATTTTGTAGTCGTTCATAATCGGTAGGTGTATCAAGGTCAAATGCAACTTCTGGAGCTGGAACATGTATAGTATTTTGAGCTTGCGCTCTTGAGTCGCCGGAGCTTCCACAGGCGAAGCCTTGAGTGAAGCGTTTAATCAGCTTTCTCGCGCCAACATCGCCAGTAAGCGCCATTAGATGCGGAAAAAGAGTGCGATCGAATAAGGTTGGAACGCCCAAAACACCCATGTATTCTGAAGCAACAATTAACGAATTAGCTTTACGGTAGTTCTCAACCAATTGATTAATTAGTTGAGTAGAGACAAAGGGCTGATCGCAAACCATCAACACTACAGCTTTGGAGTGGGGATTTTCAGCCGTGAGAACCTTTAAACCAGCACGGATAGAACTACTCATCCCTTCAGCCGAAGAGAGATTCTTAATCGCTCGGATATTAAAAGATGTTAGCTTGGGTTGAATGCGTTCTGCATTTGCCCCCAGTACAACGATAATCGGATGGCAGACAGAAGCTTGTGCCTGCTCAACTACATGTTCAATTAAAGTCCGTCCTCGATAGGGCAGCAATTGCTTGGGGGTACCCATGCGTGTGGAAGCACCTGCGGCTAAGATAACTAAACCAATGTTAGACATAGTTCGATGAGACGGGTGCTGAAGGCGGGTTTCCCGCCGTAGGCAACCCGCGAACCCGAAGGGTATCGCCGTGAATGAAACCTGGCCTTTCTCGTAGATGGTTGCCCGAACGCTGAGCCAGCACCGCTTGAATTTCTGCCACAATGGAGAGCGCAATTTCCTCTGCGGTTTCCGCGCCGATATCTAAACCGACTGGTGCGAAAAGGCGAAGCAGTTGATGTTCAGAGGGGATAAATCCCTCTGTGTGTAAGTCTTCTAGTAGTTTCTGAGTGCGACGTTTAGGACCAAGCAACCCCAAATAGCGAATCGGTGATGGCAAGAGAGTTTGCAGTAATGCTGTGTCGGATAGATAGTTGTGCGTTAGGACTACAGCCACCATCTGCGAATTGAGATTTAGCTTGGTTAGCAATTCCTCTGGATGGCAAATGATAATTTCATCAGCGTGAGGAAAGCGATCGCGAGTTGCGTAAGCTGTTCTACGATCGACCACTGTCACGTGCCAACCCATCTGCTTCGCTAGTTGTACAACTGGAACTGCATCGTAACCTGCACCAAAGACTAGCAATGGTATGGGAGGACGAATCACTTCTATTAGTACGTCAGCCGCACCCTTATCTAAGGAGTAAGAGATTACGCGCGTTTTCCCCTCAGTTAGGACTCGGTAAGCATCTTCTTGTAAACATGCCATCAGTTGGCGATCACGGATTTTGCTTGTCATCGTACCGTTGGAGTGCAAATACAATGTGGAAGCAATATTGCTAGCAACTTCTCCTTTAATATCAAAGACTGTAGCAATTACTCCTGGTTGATGATAGCGAAAGCATTCTGCAATAAATTCAAGCTGGCTTTGAGCAGAGTCACAATGGAGAGATTCAATCAGCACCTGTACTGTACCATTGCAACCCATTCCTAGCCCCCAGACTAGCTCGTTGCTGTCATTTGTATCATACTCGATGATAATTGGCTCTCCATTGTGCAGCATTAAAGGTTGTGCCCGTTCTACAATATCGCTTTCCAGACAACCCCCGCTAATTGCACCTACCATTTGACCCGCTTCAGTAATTAACATACGTGCTCCAGGTCGGCGGTAGACGGAGCCACGAGTTTTAACGACTGTTGCGAGCGCTGCTTTTGCTCTTGAGCGTTTAATTTGCTCAAACGTTTTGAGAATGTCCTGCAACTCTTTCATGAGACTTGTTGCTTGCAATCAGTTCTTTCATCTCTTGTGCATCTCGCGTTTCATCTGCGGTTAATGCTCTAAAATCAGCCATCAATTTTTCTGGTGTTAGAGGCAGACTGCGAATCCGCTTGCCAGTAGCGTGGTAAACTGCGTTGGCGATCACCGCTGAAACCCCCGTAATACCGATTTCACCTACTCCTCTTGCACCTGCTAAGTTGAAGTTCAAATCAGGTTCGCCAACAAATACCACATCAATTCGGGGAATATCTGCATGGGAAGGGAAGTGATAGGTCGCGAGGTCATAAACCACGGGATAACCAATGTTCGGGTCCAACAGGCATTCTTCCATAAGAGCTTGCCCAATTCCCATAATAACGCCACCACGGACCTGGCTGGCGGCGGTCTTAGCGTTCATAACTCGTCCAATGTCCATTACCGATAGCCAGCGCGTTATCTGCAAGCGTCCGATCTCTTCATCTACAGTCACCTCGCAAAAATGCGCTCCCCAAGATTGGAACGCCCATTTTTTCTCTCCTTCGGGAGGAGCAGAAGTGGCTGTTGCCTCAAAAGCGGCTCGTCCAGATTGCCGCAGTGCCGCCCAGGCGTCGGTAGCATCATTACAATCAGCAGACTTGAGTACGTCCTGACAAGCCTTTATAACGGCTGGAGCCAGAGATGCCGTCATCATGGAACCGCCTGCCATTCCACCGTCTGGTAGCTGCGAATCGCCCATCTCCACTCGTACCTTTTCCACAGATACTCCTAGTGTCTCTGCCGCCACTCCCGCCACCATCGTATATGCTCCCGTCCCCATATCATTGCCAGCGGTAAGGACGTGAACTGTACTGTCTGGTAACAAACGGACCTTAACAGTTGCAACACCTTGTAGCGCCGGGAAGGTAGCACCTGCCATTCCCCAGCCTACAAGTTGCCCATCGCGCAAGAGTGATCGCACCTGCCTCGATCTGTCTTTCCAGCCAAACCGTTCCGCACCAACTTTTAAGCAATCGGTAAAATGTTTGGCGGAAAATGGTAGATTCTGATGCTGATGTTCCTGAGTTTGGTTCCTCAGACGCAGTTCCACTGGGTCTAACTTGAGTGACCAAGCTAATTCGTCCATCGCCGATTCCAATGCCCACATCCCTGGATTTTCCCCAGGCGCACGCATGAATGTTGGCGTACCCACATTCATAATGGCAAGTTCTTGAGCATAGCGTAGGTTTGGGGCACTGTACATGACCGGCGTGACGCGCGTACAAGGCTCCGTGAAAGTGTCTACTGGAGATGTCGAGGATTTAACATCATGGGCGATCGCCATCAGTTTGCCGTCTGCTGCTGCCGCCAAGCCGATTGTTTGCTCAGTTTCCGAGCGATGTCCGGCATTTACGGTCATTTGGCGACGACTGAGAACCACCTTCACAGGACGTTGAAGGTGACGGGCGACTGCCGCGCAGAGAATTCCATGTGGCCAGGGCATGGCTTTGGAGCCGAAACCGCCACCGAGGTAAGGAGTAATAATACGAACCCGCTCGGCTGGCAATCCAAAGAGTTCGGCATATGTACGTTGAGAGCCCATGACCCACTGAGTTGGTTCGTAGATTGTTAGCGCGTCTGCACCTTGCCACTGGGCAATAATGGCATGAGGTTCCATCGGCGCGTTTAACTCTGTAGTGGTCGTGTAAGTCGCCTCAATCTTGACGGCGGCATTGTTTACCGTCGCTACATTCCCCTTCTCAAACTTCAACTCTTCGCCCATAAAGGGCGGAGCTTCCTTGAAGGTTGCTTTCTGAAATTCTGTTAACGGCGATTGAGTTTCGTACTCAACTTTGACAAGGTGTGCGGCGTGTTTGGCTTGCTCAAAGGTGTCTGCTACCACCAAACCGATAATTTGCCCGCCATAGTGAACTTGAGCGTCAGACAGTGGCAGACGCGCCTCATAGATTTTTGAGCTGATGAAGTTATTGCTTGGCTTGAATATCTTGGGAGGATTTTTGTGGGTGAAAACGGCAACTACGCCTTTGGCTTTTTCTGCTTGGCTAGTGTCAATGCTTTTAATCTGACCACTCCCGATACTGGCAGTGACGAGGTAACCGTGTAGAAGTCCGGGAATCTGGTGTTCGGCAGCGTAGGTGGCATTTCCCGTTACTTTAGCTCGTCCGTCTTTGCGATTAACGGCTCCCATCACTTTGCTCATACGACACCTCCTGCTGCTGATAACATTAGCGATCGCTTGATTGCCCGTTTGGCTAATTCCACTTTGAATCTATTGTGAGCGAGTGGCTTGGCTGATTGCAAAGCAATTTTTGCTGCTTCCTCGAATGTGGCAGCATTAGCAGCTTTACCAATTAAAAATTGCTCAGCTTCTTGAGAACGCCAAGGCTTGTGAGCAACACCACCTATTGCTAACCGCACGTCTTTGATCTGTTCTTCTGCCAAATCGACAGCAGCAGCTACAGAAATCAGCGCAAAGGCATAGGAAGCCCTATCCCTTAACTTGAGATAAACACCAGACTTGGCAAACGGTAAAGGTGGTAACAAAATGGCAGTAATCAGTTCCTCTGGCTCCAGGTTAGTGTCTCGTTCGGGGGTGTTACCGGGAAGACGATGAAAATCTCCAAATGGGATTTGGCGTTTCCCTTTTGGTCCTGTCACTTCTACAACTGCGTCTAAAGCAGCCAGGGCAACGCACATATCGGAAGGATGAACTGCCACACATTGGTCACTGGCTCCTAACAGTGCGTGCGTGCGATTGATGCCAGTTAGAGCTGGACAGCCGCTATCTGGCTCCCGCTTGTTACAGGGAAAGGCTGTATCGTAATAATAGGGGCAGCGAGTGCGTTGCAGAATGTTGCCGCCGACAGTCGCTACGTTACGAATTTGCTGCGAGGCTCCAGATAAAATAGCGCGTGCCAGCATCGGATAGTTACGCCGCACTTCGGGAGCGTCGGCTAAGGCTGTATTGGTGACTAATGAGCCAATTCGCAGACCGCCACTAGCTAGCGGTTCAAGCTGCTTCATCTCTAACCGAGAAACATCGATCAGCTGAGATGGCTCATCCAGAAAAACTTTCAGGCGATCAACCAAGTTAGTACCGCCCGCAATGAACATGGCATTTTTATCTGTAGATGCCCGTTGGACAGCATTTTGCACAGAAGTGGCACGGCTGTAAGAGAAGTTATTCATGCTGGCATCTCCTTAACCATCACATCAGCCGCCGCAGAAGGAGGTGTTTGTCCTACTAACTGCTGGACAGCAGCAACGATACCGTTGTAGGCACTGCAACGACAAAGATTGCCGCTCAATCGCTCCTTGATTTCTGCTTCAGACAGTTCGGCAAGCTGTGGGGGGTGTTCGAGATTTGGTGTAATTGCACTGGAGCTTCCTTGTTTGACTTCATCCAAAAGGGCAACCGTTGCACAAATCTGTCCCGGCGTACAATAGCCGCACTGCAAGCCATCGTTATCGATAAATGCTGCTTGGACTGGATGGAGAACATCGTCCTTAGCAAGTCCTTCAATGGTGACAATTTCCTTACCTTCCTGCATCACTGCTAATGCCAGACAGGAATAAACTCTCTGCCCATCAACTAGCACGGTACAAGCTCCGCACTGCCCGTGATCGCAGCCTTTTTTGCTCCCCGTCAATCCCAAGTGTTCGCGCAAAGTATCGAGCAGGGTGACTCGCGGTTCAATCGCAAGCGATCTCTTTTTGCCATTAACGTTTAATGTTACAGCGACTGCGCCTGATACGGTAGATTGAGTAACCTCCACCTTCTCCTCCTTAGCTGCTGTTGCTTACTCAATCTAACGCAATTACCCTAATTTATAGCTCAGCCTAGGCTATCGCTAAAAGCAAGTAGGGTGGACAACCTCCACCCTACCTGTATACGCTCTTACTACCCCTCAGTTCCAATTTAAGGACAAACAAATTTCACCTAGAGGAGAACGTCACATCCCTATTATGGATACACATTGATTTCATGAATTGACCACCACCAGTAAGGATCGCTGCCAGTTTGGTTAATTTTGATGTAGCGAGCTGACTGCGTTGGAAAGGTAATTGTAGTTACTGCGCTACTACCAGATCCATTAGCAATGGGATTACCCCAATTTGTTCCGTCATTGGATACATAGATAGAGTACCCTCTAGGGTAATCGTTTGGAGAGTTAGTTGCATCGAGCACGAGTTGGCTAAACGACTGAGTGGTCGAAAGGTCAACCTGAAAATACTGCCCCGGCGTTTGAGGTGTCCCCGTTGACCAACGAGTATAAGGATTTCCATCAATAGCCATAGAAGCTGCATCACTATTCGATGAAGCTGTAGCACTCCATCCCGACTGCGATAAGCCTGTTCCAGAGCCAACAGCGCCAGGGATAACAACGAGGGTAATGGAATTAGCAGGGTAGGTAGCGCTAAAACCAGCAGAACTGACTACCTGGTCGGGCTGTTTCACTATAGCAGTCAGGTTAGCGTTGCTATATGTGTAGACCTGTGCGGTTGATGATGGGGTGAAATTGGCTAAGCTAAGACCACTTGTCAGATCGCTGGAAGTTTTATTGATTGCTATCAGAGTCAGCGCTCCGTCACTGTCGCGGATGGCACCATATACAGAAAGCTGGCTGGCGTTGCTACTGCTCGCTTGCACAAGCGTCTGCCCAAACATCCCGCCATGACCATCGTAATTGCGATACATGCGGTATGTATATGCTGGTGGTGAATTAGGATCCATATCCCAATACGAAGCGAAGGCAACGTTATTCTGTGCATAGAGCCCAAGTTGATCGGCAACAAATAAAGCCCCTGTCAGGTCACTGCCGCCATTCCACTCACTGACAGAGATGCCCATTTCTGGATAGATCTGATCCACCACCTGTCGCAAATGAGTGATGTCGGTCAAGTTCGGATAGTGGTTGTCGTTAGCATCAGGATAATGCACATCAAAGAAATCCACTAGATGTCCGCCGTGCTGCTGATCGTAAGCCTTGAGTTGCTGCAAATATTGAATGGTATTGGCATCGCCACCCCAGTCAGGATACCAGCCAAACTGAATCTCTGATGGACCTGCAACTTTCGCACTCGGATCAGCTGCTTTGACCGCTTGGGCATAGGTAATATTTTGGGCAATAATCTCATCTTCAGTCACGGCATTGGGGTGAACATCTCGATGCAGATAGCCCCAGTTGTGCGGTTCATTGTCTAGCTGATAAATTGGTACGCCACCGTTGGCAGCATTTCCGTATTTGCTGACTAGATGTTGCACCCAAGCTGTTTGGATGCTTGGCTCGTTAGGAATGTCATGCCTGTCAACATGGGTATCGGTAATGTTCTGGCCGCTGCTACTCACACCATTGCCACAGTTATCGCCATTAGGATGGACGTAGGGATTGTAGCTTTGCTGTGAACCGTATAGTGATTCTGGGAAGCTACAGATCCAGTCACTGCTCTTGTTAATGTACTCAATTGCTGGAATGGTGAGAACAGACTGGGTGCCGATAGCGCGATTCTTATCTACGAAGGCATCGGCTGATGCTCCAGCCGTTGAATTAGATTGACCATTGCCACCCATAAAGTACCAATCACTACCAGCATTAGATGCGTCAACCTGCCAATTGTAGCGACTGTTAGAATCACCTCCACTACGGTTAAGCGGAAGTTTGGTTTCTTTAGCAAAAGCTAGGTTTATTGGGTCTGGAGTGCTACCATTATTATCCCAAAAGAAGGTGACTCCGTAAATGTTTGGGTTAATTCGGTGACTACTGGAGGAAGCTGCATCCACAGTGAGATTGGGACCAGCAGCTGCTGCTGTTGCTCGTGTCTCAACTGTCTTTATCTGTCCTGTAGTCAGGACTATCAGCACAGCCGTGACTAAACCATACAAGAATCTACGCAACCATTGCATCTTGGCTTTCTTTAAGAGCAATGTGAGCTGTTTCTCATTCATCATGACAACACTTATAGTTGGATTCATTCAAAAAACTCTGATGCTCTAGAGTCTTACTAGAGTTAAAAGTCTTCACAACTCTTTAGAAAAACGCGATAAATTTACTCCTAAAGAATTGAGAATTAGTGTCCCCTAATCCTGTATTTCTTGGTCTGGTTTCTATCTCTTTTTGCTCTATTTAATTGCGTAAAAGCAATATTTTTTTGGTCAATTTGCAGAAAAAATACAAATCAAACCTAACTTTATCTACGCTTCGTGTCATGCGCAATTTCACGTAATTTGCATCTACGCAATTTCACTGAAGTGGTATGTAAAGTGCTATGCAAGTACTACTTTAAATGGCGAACTGCAATTGACTAAGTTGGTTTGTGCTGTAATCGCACATTTACGCCCGTTCGTGAAAAGATTAAATTGACTTCACCTTCCCAAGTAGGTTCAAGCCAAGATTGTTACACAGCTTAGCTCTAACAGACAGTCACCAGAGGAATAGCGAATGGGATATGTCATTTCAACTGCGAATATGAAAGGCGGCGTCGGTAAGACGACATTAAGCGTTAACTTAGCCACAAGTCTTGCCAAAGATCACGGTAAGCGGGTTCTTGTCATTGACTTGGATACTCAGATCAGTGCCACACTCAGCCTAATGTCACCTGCTGATTTCGCTAAGCGCCGAAAAGGGAAACGGACGTTGAGATATTTGGTAGATCAAGCCATTCAATCGGAGTCTCAGTCAAAAATCACCACTCAGGATGTCATTCAATCCTGTGTCTGTAAGATAGAAAAACTAGACTTATTGCCAGGGGATATCGATCTGTATGATGAATTTGTCGTCTCCGAAATGCTACATAAACAAGCGCTTAGCTCTGAACAATTTCACTTTGAGAAAGTTTGGAATCGCTTCGAGAGGCTGTTGATTGGGCAAATATTAGAACCAGTTTTTCAAAACTATGATTTCATTATCTTGGATTGTGCCCCTGGCTACAATCTTATGACTCGTAGTGCTCTGGTTGCCAGCGATCTTTACCTCATGCCTGCTAAACCAGAACCCCTATCGATTGTAGGTATTCAACTGTTGGAAAGGCGCATTGCCAAACTGAAAGAAAGTCACGATGCTGACGGTGCTCTTGAGGTAGAAATGCTTGGGGTTGTATTTACAATGTTGGGCAATTTACTGACAGGCAGGTACTATCGGCAAGTCATGCAGCGAGTCAATCAGGATTTCGGTACGGAAAGAACTTTTAGGACCCAAATCCCAAATGATGTCAATGTCTCTAAGGCAGTTGACAGTTTTATGCCGGTTGTCTTAACTAATCCCCAATCAGCAGGGGCAAAAGCATTTACTCAGCTGACTGAGGAGTTTTTACAGAAGTTAAAAGTTTTGTTGGATAATAAGGAGCCAAGAACTAAGTTGAAATTAACTTCTTGGGATTAGCCAGAAATCATTCTTCTAAAATAGTCCTGCCAAAGCTGATGTACAGCGTTCGCATAACAAGGGATGTTCTATTGATTCACCTACTTTGATCGAGTAGTTCCAACAGCGATCACACTTCTGTCCATCAGCTTTCACCACTCCAATTCCCAACCCCTCCGATTGGTAACTATGCTTCAAGCCTGCTAAGGCTGTAGGCGAATCTATCAGCTCTACCTGCGAGACAATGAACAGGTAGCGTAACTCGTCTACGCCGTTGCCTGTCGCGTGAGCACTAGAATTTTTGAGCTGTAGCGACTTTCGTAAATCTGAATCTGAGACATAGAGTAGAATTTTTGCTTCCAGGGAAGAACCAATCATTCTTTCCACTCGTGCTTGCTCTAGCACCTTATTAGCCTCGTCGCGGACTTGCTGTAGTTGCTGCCAAGTTTTTGTGAGTTCTGGATGGTGCCAGTGATCTTCTAACTTTACCCAGCCGGATTCAAACACTGATTTGTAGGGTGTTGGATAGGGGAGATGCTGCCAGATATCCTCTGCCATGTGGCAAAGTACTGGCGCGATCGCTCGGGCTAGGTTCTCTATGGCGATTGCTAGTACCGTCTGGCAACTGCGGCGACGGAAAGCGTCTGGGGCACTGATGTAGAGCCTGTCTTTTGCAATATCTAGATAAAAGTTAGATAAATCGACAACGCAGAAATTCTGGATTGTTTGGAAAAACCGGAAGAACTGGAAACTTTCAAATGCCTCTTTTACTTCCCCAAACACCTCTGTCATCCGGTGAAGCATACAGCGGTCAAGTTCGGGCAGCAGTTCGTAAGGCACTGTGTCTTGACTGACATCAAAGTCGAGCAGATTGCCTAACAAAAACCGAGCCGTGTTACGGATCTTGCGATAGATTTCCCCCATCTGTTTAAGAATATTCTTACCAATGGGAACATCTGATGAGTAGTCGACTGAGGACACCCATAGCCGCAGTACATCTGCTCCATAAGGCGGCTCTGCTTTTTGATCCTTGCCCCCCTCAATCACCACAGTTGGATCGACAACATTACCCAAAGATTTACTCATCTTGCGACCTTGTTCATCCAAGGCAAAGCCGTGAGTCAAAACTTGCTTGTAAGGAGCTATGCCATTGGTTGCTACACTTGTTAGCAAGCTCGACTGGAACCAACCCCGATGCTGATCCGAGCCTTCCAAGTACAGATCTGCTGGATAGCGTAACTCTGGTCGCTGCTTCAGCACTGCTGCCCAAGAAGAGCCAGAGTCAAACCAGACATCCATCGTATCGAAGCCTTTGCGGTAAGACTGCCCATTATTACGATACTGTTCTGGTAATAACTCTTCAACAGGGAGTTCCCACCAGGCATCAGAACCTTTTTCTGCAAAAATTGCCTGCACATGGCTAATGGTTTCTTCTGTCAGTAGCGGCTCACCAGTTGCTTCATCATAGAAAACCGGAATCGGGACACCCCAACTGCGCTGCCGGGAGATACACCAGTCGGAACGCTCAGAGACCATTGCTGTGATCCGGTTTTCGCCTTGATTGGGAATCCACTTAACGGAGGAAATCGCTAAGAGTGCTTCTTCTCTAAATCCCTCCACTGAAGCAAACCATTGTTCCGTTGCCCGATAGATGACTGGCTGCTTGGTTCGCCAGTCATAAGGATACTTGTGAATATATGGCTCTTCCTTCAGCAATGCCCCCGCCTGCTTCAGAGCAGTAATCACTGCTTCTACCCCGTCTCCCAGTACATTTAACCCAGCAAAAGGACCAGCTTCCTGAGTATAGTTGCCGTCCTCCGCTACCAACGAGGAGGCAGATATGCCATAGTGCTGACCGACAATATAGTCCTCTGTGCCGTGAGCTGGGGCGCTGTGTACCAGTCCTGTACCTGACTCAGCAGTGATATCATCACCCATAGCAAAAATCGGACTTTCGCGCTCAAATAGTGGGTGACGATAGGTAGAGGACTCCAGAGCCTTACCAGGCATTGTGGCTTTCACGCTTAAATGAGTACCCAAAGTGGCTGATAATCGCTCTACTGCATCTGCCGCCACTATTAGGTATTTTGTTGCTAACTGAGCTGCTTCGACCTCAACTACTGCGTAGGTTAGTTCTGGCTGTACGCGGACAAATAGGTTGGCTGGTATTGTCCAGGGCGTAGTAGTCCAGATCGCTACCCCTAGATCCGGTAGATATGGTTCTAAGGCTGATTGAACTCCTGCTGCTAATCCGACTATTTTGAAGACAGCGTAGATACTGCGAGAGGTATGGCCCTCTGGATACTCTAATTCCGCTTCTGCCAAGGCAGTCTGAGAACTGGGGCTCCAATATACTGGCTTGAGTCCTCTGTAGATATAGCCTTTCAAGACCATCTGACCAAACACCCCAATCTGTGCTGCTTCATACTCTGGCTGCAACGTCAGATAAGGATGCTCCCATTCGCCCCAAACACCAAAGCGCTTGAAGCCTTTTCGCTGTTCTTCTACTGTCTTCAGGGCAAAGTCTCTAGCTCGGCGACGAAGCTCTAAAGGCGTAAGCTGTTCGCGCTCTTGCAGCTTCATACCTTGAATAACTTTCAATTCAATTGGTAATCCATGGCAATCCCAGCCGGGGACGTAACGTGCCTTGCGTCCTTGCAGTAGGTTGTAGCGATTGATGATGTCTTTGAGAATTTTGTTCAAGGCATGACCCATATGCAATAGCCCATTTGCATACGGTGGTCCATCGTGCAAAATGAATAAATCACCAGGGTTATTCTGTGACAGTCGTTCGTAAATGCAATGGTCTGCCCAAAACTTTTGTAGCTCAGGTTCACGTTTAGTAGCGTTTGCCCGCATATCAAAGTTGGTCTTGGGCAGATTAACAGTGTCTTTATAGCTTTTAGTTGCTGTCACAATTGATGCCGCAGTAGTAATGCTCTTGTTTCGTAAATTTCTATTATAGGACAGAGTTCGCTGCGGCAAACTGGGAAGGCTTCCCCTGCCCTCTTACTCTCCCCCTGCCTCCCCTGCTCCCCCAGCTCTCTTCCCCTCCTCTTGAGTCGTCTCTACTGCTTGAGTAATCGCTTCTTCTTCGGTTACAGCAGTTTGAGTCTCTTCGGTAGTCACAATTTCTGCTGGGACTTCTACTGGCGTAGGAGTTGGTTGCTCGTGTTCCTCAACTTTATCTCCTGTAGGAACAGGAGCTGTTGGTTCGACAACCTGAGCTTTATTATCTCCTGTAGAAACAGGAGCCTTTGGACTCCGACGCTGGGTGACTGCACCCAGTTTTTGCTGTACCTGATCTTTAACACCAACGGCAGTGCTACCCAATCGACCGCCCAGTTGAGCAAGCCGCTCTGGAATTGACAAATTGGAAACTTTACGCTGAACCGTGCTTGTGAGTTCGGCTGTACTAGGAATCTCAGTTTGTTGCTGACGTGGGGTGAGTCCCCGGCGTAGCTGTAGCGTTTGCGTAACTGCCCAACCTAATAACACCACGCTAGCTATCTGACCTAGTAACAGACCTCCTGCAATCTGTCCAGCACACACCCATAACACCAAGGCGTAAAATAGTCCCAGCCCACTCCAGTAAAAGTCACTCTTACGGTGGATTTCTGGGAAAAAGAAAGCTGCTAGGTAGATGGCGAGGCTACCAAGACCAACTGCCACAGCTAGGATGTATGCCAACATATCGTGGGTACTCCTTCATAAAACTGGATATCTCAATTTTGCAAGAGAACTGTCGACTTAGATACAAACAAAATTTAAGTAGATGTTTACAACTGACGTTTGGAAGCTAAAAGTCCTAGTCTTAATTTCTTCTTTACGGGAAAACCCAAGGAAATCGGGCTAACCTGAAGAAAACCTGACCCAACAGCACAGTAAGCAGAGAGTTTTATGACACAGCAAAGCTTTGGTGTAATTGGTTTAGCCGTTATGGGCGAGAACTTGGCGCTGAATGTAGAGCGCAATGGGTTTCCTGTTGCTGTCTACAATCGCACTGCCGAAAAAACTGATGCCTTTATGGAGCAACGGGCGCAAGGCAAGAATGTCAAAGCCGCTTATTCCATTGAGGACTTTGTCAAATACCTAGAACGTCCCCGTCGGATTCTGATTATGGTTAAAGCTGGTAAGCCAGTGGATGCCGTAATTGACCAACTCAAACCCTTGCTAGAGGAAGGCGACATTCTAATTGATGGTGGTAACTCCTGGTTTGAGGATACCGCTCGTCGCACCGAAGAACTAGAACCAGCGGGGTTTAGATTCATCGGTATGGGCGTTAGTGGTGGTGAAGAAGGAGCATTGAACGGTCCTAGCTTGATGCCAGGAGGTACGAAGAGTTCCTATGAGTACTTAGAACCAATCTTCACAAAGATTGCTGCCCAAGTGGATGATGGTCCATGTGTTACCTACATTGGTCCTGCTGGTGCGGGTCATTATGTCAAGATGGTTCACAACGGCATTGAGTATGGCGACATCCAGCTGATTGCTGAAGCATATGACCTACTGAAAAACGCTTTAGGGCTTGAAGACAAGCAACTAGGTGACATTTTTGCTGAATGGAACACGACTGATGAACTCAATTCTTATTTGATTGAGATCACATCAGATATCTTTAAGTACATCGACCCTGAAACAAATCAGCCTTTGGTTGATGTCATTCTGGATGCAGCTGGTCAAAAAGGAACGGGTCGGTGGACAGTGCAGAGTGCCTTGGAATTAGGAGTCTGTATTCCGACGATTACGGCAGCAGTCAATGCTCGGATCATGTCTTCATTTAAGAAAGAGCGAGTAGCAGCTTCTAAGATCCTGACTGGTCCAAGTGGGAAATATGAAGGCGATACCAAAGCTTTCATTAACATGATTCGCGATGCTCTCTATTGCTCGAAGATCTGCTCTTACGCTCAGGGAATGGCGCTATTGGGCATGGCATCGCGCAATTATCACTACGAACTCGACTTGGGTGAGATTGCTCGAATCTGGAAGGGAGGCTGCATCATTCGAGCTGGGTTCCTGAATAAAATCAAACATGCCTTTGACCAAGATGCAGATCTACCGAACTTACTGTTGGCTCCTGAGTTTAGGCAGACAATTTTAGATCGGCAGGCAGCTTGGCGTGAGGTGCTAGCGACGGCAGCGAAGTTAGGGATTCCCGTTCCGGCATTCAGCTCATCGTTAGATTATTTCGACAGCTATCGGAACGCTCGCTTGCCCCAAAACCTAACACAAGCTCAGCGAGACTACTTTGGTGCCCATACCTACGAACGTGTTGATAAATCAGGATTCTTCCACACGGAATGGACGCACTTCTCTCAGCAGTCTGTGCAGACTTCAACGCCTGAGTCACAGCAAGCTGAACACCTAACTACACCCTAAGCTTATCCACAGCTTAGTAAAGCTATCCTCCGGCAGAGCCGGAGGCTTTATAGACAGGGAGCCGCTCAAAGCGGGCTCATCAAGCTCCCCCTGTAAGGGGTCGTTTATTCCTCGAATAAATTCAATTGCTCGATTCGTTTGTCTTCCTCCTCTTGATGAC
>JAFASY010000244.1 GCA_019244235.1 Chroococcidiopsidaceae cyanobacterium CP_BM_ER_R8_30 | reverse complement strand
ACAGCTATTGTCGGAGCCAATTTCTGGGGTAAGCTGAAAACTACCAGTCAAATCGTTGCGGTTGCCCTACTGATTGCTCCTCTCCCAGACAGCAGTCGCCTCCCTTGCCTTATAGTCTTCTGGATTTCTGTCATCTTAACCTGGATTTCGGGTATCATCTATTTTTGGCCCCTGAGGATTTCGTCATCTACAGAGAAATCGACTGTGTCTTTACCAGAAGCTAAGTAATCCTTGCAGAAAGAATCTTTCAGTCCAGAGAGCAAGTCATATTCGGGCTGCCAGCTTAGTTCAGTTTTGGCTTTATTCACAGAAGTAAAAAAGTGCTGTACTCTGAGGGGAAAAGCCTTGCGCTTACCGAAGTCAAACTGCTTAGGGTCATAATGAACAATCTTCACCGCGTCCTCTGACTTGCCAGCAGCAGTAGCACAAGAGCGAGCTAACCCATCGAACGTAACATAGCGATCGCCCGAAACGTTATAAATCTGTCCGATTGCCTGAGCATTTCCCAAAACCTGGCACATGGCTTTAGCCAAATCTTTCACATGACCAAACTGAGTGATATGTAATCCATTGCCAGGAATCGGAATCGGGCGATCGCGCACGATTCGGTCAAAAAACCAGGATTCTAACTCATTGTAGTTCTGCGGTCCATAGATATAAGTTGGGCGAATTGCTGTCCAAGGCAAGCCCAGACTTGCCAGGTAAGCTTCAGTTTCATATTTACCCCGGTGGCGGCTTTTTGGATCGACTGGGTCACCTTCTACATGAGGCAGCTGATCGCTTGGCAGATAGACTCCTGCTGAACTCATGTAGACAAAATGCTGTACCCGATCTCGAAAAATTTCTGCTAGAGGTTGTGTATCACTTAGTTCACGCCCGTTATTATCAAAGATGGCGTCAAATGTTTCTGATGATAACTTTGCCTGGAGTTCAGACGAGTTAGTGCGATCGCCCTGAATCTGATGCACCTCCGACCTCGGCGCTGGTCGATTACCACGGTTAAATAGCACCACCTCATGTCCTTGTTCCACCAGTAGTTGAGTTAGGTAGACACCAACAAACCGAGTGCCACCCATAATTAAAATTCGCATGTTTTCCCCATCTCCTATTCTTCGTTTAACCCCAACCCGGTTCCGATCAAAACCAACACCCATAACTTGAGAGTATCAGCTTGCTTCACCCATTTGAAACCAAGGACATACAACGTTTTTGTCTTGCCCCCCCCGCCTCCCCTGCCCCCCCAGCTCTCTTCACTCCCCTCCCTTGAAATACGCCCTTGTCCATGAATGGCTAACTCCCAAAGCCACGGGTGGTTCGGAACTCGTAGTGCGGGAAATCCTGAATCATGTGGATGCGGATCTGTACGCCTTGATTGACTTCGAATCAACTAATCCTGAAAGTTACCTATTTGGACGACAGATTGGCACGACCTTTCTGCAGCACTTTCCCCTAGCTCGTAACGGCGTGCAAAAATATCTACCTTTGTTGCCACTGGCAATTGAACAGTTAGATCTACGGGCATATGATGTCATCCTCTCTTCTTCCCACACCGTTGCCAAAGGAGTTCTCACTAGCTCTAGGCAGTTGCACATCTGCTACTGCCATACCCCTATGCGGTTCGCCTGGGACTTGACCTTTGATTACCTTCACAGTAGCCAAATGGGACGCGGTCCCCAGGGGGTTTTGACACGGTTCCTGCTCCACCGGATGCGTCAATGGGATGTCACGACAGCGAATCGGGTAGATGACTTCGTTGCTAATTCCCGAAATACTGCTCGTCGTATATGGCGCTGCTACCGTCGTTCGGCTACAGTTATTTACCCACCAGTTAATATCGATAGATTTCCTTTCTCGATCTCAAAACAAGACTTTTACGTCACCGTTTGCCGATTAGTGAGTTATAAGCAAATATCTTTAATCGTGCGAGCTTTTAATCAGCTTAAGCGTCCACTGGTCGTAATTGGCACAGGGCCAGAGCTTTTAGCGATTCGCTCCTTAGCACAACCACATGTGCAGGTGCTGGGGTGGCAACCCGATGATGTGGTGGAGAAATATATGGCTCAAGCTAAGGCATTTATTTATGCTGCCTATGAAGACTTTGGCATTGCTCCAATAGAGGCCCAAGCTTGTGGTACTCCAGTCATTGCTTATGGCGCTGGGGGGGCTTTGGAAACTGTGCGGGATATCCGTCAGTACCCAGACACAGGAACAGGTCTATTCTTTGACTTGCAGACAGAAGCAGCCTTGGTAGATGCTGTAGAAAAGTTCGATGCGTATCAAGCAAGAATAAATCCTGATGTGGTTCGGTCTCACTCTGCCCAGTTTGCCCCTAAAATCTTTGCAGAACGCTTCCTTGCTTTTTTAGAACAAGCTTGTAAGCGACACCAGAAAAAAATGAGTGGAAATTGAAGAGTGTATTTATCGACTTCGCACTTCAGTTACGTGTCATATAGCTTTAAGATCTGGACTATGTGTGGTGCGGATTGTCAAGGAGTGTGATGACTGCCCAGAGTTCAATTCTCTCCGGCAAGCGATCGAGGGCATTGAGGAAGCGTGGTCAACGACCACCCGGTTCTAGAGGTAAACCCACAGGGTTACCCTTATATCAACTGGATGGAGACTGGGTCAAGCGCCTGTTTGACATTGTGTTTTCGCTCTTTGTCCTAATTTTGTTTTCTCCGGTCTACCTGCTCTTAGCCTTGCTAGTTGCTTCAAGCTCGGCAGGTCCCATTTTCTACATTCAGGAGCGTATTGGTAAAAATCATCAGCCTTTTGGCTGCATCAAGTTCCGAACTATGGTGATTAATGCTGACGAAATGTTGCTGGAAATGATGGCAACCTCTCCTCAGCTACGACAAGAGTTTGAGGATAATTTCAAACTTAAACGAGATCCTCGAATCACTGGGATTGGTCGATTTTTGCGACTAACTAGCCTTGATGAATTTCCTCAGTTTTGGAATGTTTTAAGAGGGGATATGAGTGTTGTCGGTCCCCGACCTCTGGTAGCGCAGGAGTTACCAAGATATGGTTGCCATATTGACAGGATTCTCACGATTCGACCTGGAATTACTGGGTTGTGGCAGGTGTCTGGACGCAATGACCTGCCTTACAGTCGCAGAGTTCAAATAGACCTCTACTACGTTAAGTTCCATAATTTATTGCTAGATTTATGGATCATCGTGAAAACGATTGGCGTTGTCATTGCGCCAAAAAATAATGGTGCTTACTAAGGAACTAGGGAAAGTGTATTGAACATGACACAAAAGAAGCGGGCATTGATTACTGGCATCACTGGGCAAGATGGTTCTTACCTAAGTGAGTTTTTGCTGGCACAAGGATACGAGGTGCATGGCATGATTCGGCGAACTTCAACATTCAATACCGACCGGATCGACCACATCTATGAAGACCCGCATAAACAGGGAGTGCGGCTATTTCTCCACTATGGGGACTTGACCGACGGCACAACAATGCGACGGATTCTGGAAGGCATAAAACCTATAGAAATCTACAATCTGGGAGCGCAATCGCATGTCAAGGTCAGCTTCGACTCACCAGAATACACAGTAGATACTGTAGGGATGGGCACTCTCAGA
>JAFASY010000238.1 GCA_019244235.1 Chroococcidiopsidaceae cyanobacterium CP_BM_ER_R8_30 | reverse complement strand
TCTGAGAGTGCCCATCCCTACAGTATCTACTGTGTATTCTGGTGAGTCGAAGCTGACCTTGACATGCGATTGCGCTCCCAGATTGTAGATTTCTATAGGTTTTATGCCTTCCAGAATCCGTCGCATTGTTGTGCCGTCGGTCAAGTCGCCATAATGGAGAAATAGCCGCACTCCCTGTTTATGCGGGTCTTCATAGATGTGGTCGATCCGGTCGGTATTGAACGTTGAAGTTCGCCGAATCATGCCATGCACCTCGTATCCTTGTGCCAGCAAAAACTCACTTAGGTAAGAACCATCTTGCCCAGTGATGCCAGTAATCAGTGCCCGCTTCTGTTGCATCATGCTTAGCAATCCTTATTTTGCTCCTTATTCTTTGCTGTTAGCCTTAGATAGCTTCATGCCTTCGTCTCTTTGGCAAGCACTATCCTTTCGGTCGCCTCTTTAATTCGTGAAACAAAGCTCTTAACCATCCCTTGCGGGAATTCCTGCAAGGAATGCGAAGCATTAAGCGCAAGGACAGCATTTTTCTACTGCTGGTTGATGCACTCTTATCAATAACTTCTACAGATGCCTTACTACAGCTCGTCTGATAGAAGGTGATCTAACTCATCTAGAAGCGCTTCTAATCGTTCTTGCTTAGCAGTGTTACAAGTTTGTATTTGGCGTCTTCTCAGCAATTCTAACCACTGTCTAGAAATAATTCTCATCTGAGCAAATAAATCTAACTGCTTATACGAAGGTTGGTCATTTGGCAATGTATAGACCTCCTGCTGCCTAGGAGTACTTTGGGTTTGTGATGAGCTAGAGAAATTTATAACTTCCGGCTCTACTGTACGTGGTAATAACGCTGTTTGAGCAAACTCTGGAGTGGCACTTGTTTGTTTACTCTCAGAGATTTCAGAATCTAGGGCAGATCTAAGCATCTGATTTATCCTGGCCCTATTCACCTCAGATGTCATATCATCTTCTTCGCATTTACCCTTAAAACAGATTTCAGCATCTCTACTAGGAAGCTCAGCAAGGCGCAACTGTTTAATATGTGCTTGAATTTGGCGTATAGACCAGTTTTGTTCCAATACTTGCTTGAGGAGAATAGAACGTTGTTCGTCATCTTTCAGCCGGAAGAGTGCAACTGCCTTCGTATAATCGAGAACTCGAGTTTGGATAGCTTGCTGTAAGTCCTTAGGTAGGCTGAGAAGGGGTATACGGCTTGCAACAAAAGATTCCCAGCTCATCCGACCCAGGGAGTCAAAGACGCTAATGATGGTAGCAATTTTAGATTGGTCCAAAACGTTTTGGGCTGTTTGCCCCTTGGCCTCTTTCGCCATTCTCAGTAGCGTGGATACTGTTTCCTCTTGCGACAGTTCCAACTTCAGTGCCAGCAGAGCTAGAATGCTCTCTGTTTCCTCAATAGCGTTAAGGTCTTCTCGATGGAGATTTTCAATTAGGGCCAGAGTGATTGCTTCTGTATTGTCTAGGTTCCGTACAACAACAGGCACTTTATCCAATCCAGCTGCATGAGCAGCGAGCAACCGCCGTTCTCCTGCTACTATCTCATATTTTGCTACTTCCCCTAACAACGGCCGCACAAGTAATGGTTGCACAATTCCATGCTGTCGAACTGATTCAGTTAGTGTGATTAAAGCTTCGGGATCGAAACGTTGACGTACCTGACCTTGTTTTCTCGACTGAATTTGTGATAAAAGGGCGAATTCAGCTTGCTCAAGTTCTGGTTTAATCATAATTTTATGTTACCTACACTAGTTTATGGAAAATGGTCAAAATAGGAAAAGCTTCTTAAACGAGAATACTAAAATGTAGCAAAGCTAAGTCAGCTTCCCACTGAGTTAGACATTTTTCCAAGGAAGCCATGGTTAGTAAGGTCTGTAAAGCTTTGAAACGCCTAAACTCTGCTGTTTGAGTTGGCAAATAGAGAATACCTTAGGCCCAACATAAGGTAGCTTATTTATCTCATACCGCAAAGTAAATATATAAACCTCAGATCAAACCTCAGATCAGATCTCAGATATAGCTACTGATTTAATTTGAGATACCTAAGAGTGATATGTGACAGAGAAGAAAAACAATTATCTGAGCTTTGTCGGCTTACAATCTGGCACAAGTTGTTATAAAATGCGCTTTTAGAGTTTAGAAGGATACTTAAATTGATAATAAGGCATTTTCACCAGCTTCTTCTCCTAAACTTTAACTTTTCTATTTTTAGATAAAGTTGCCTTATCTCTATAGAGAGAGTCTCTGCTTACATAGGTCTGGATATAGAAGCTGTCTTTAGGAAGTTAAATGATATCCATACAATGTCCAAAAGTTGCCAGCAACCGAGAAATGAACATTGAAGAAGCCTTAGAGATTGTAGAGAGTGCTATAGAGCAAGGACACTTAAACAGAGTGCAAGAAATAGTGTTCCGGCAATCTTGGGAAGGAAAGTCTTACACAGAGATTGCCAGAAGTTCTGGCTATGAAGCGGGTTATGTAAGAGATGCTGGTTGCAGACTTTGGCAGGTTCTTAGTCGGGCATTTGGCAAGAAGGTTACTAAAAATAATCTCCACGGAGTCCTGAAGAAGGAGATTGACGCTGTTGCTCATGCTACACAAACATACTGTAGTTATGCACCAGAATGGCAACAAGCGCAACAACCTGTTGCTCAATTAATGAGTATGGAAGCTACAACTGGTCAGTACCAAGACTGGGCAGATGCTGTTGATGTTTCAATTTTTTATAACCGTACCGCAGAACTTGCTACCCTGCAGCAATGGGTTGTAAAGGAACGCTGCCGTTTAGTCACAATATTTGGTATGGGTGGAATTGGCAAAACAGCTCTGGTAGTGAAGCTGGCGCAACAGGTACAGGATAACTTTCAGTACTTAATTTGGCGCTCTCTACGCAATACTCCACTGCTCAAAGACCTCATAGCCGAACTGATTCAATTCCACTTTCAAGGGCAGCATATCAATCTAGCAGACACTGCGAGTGGTAGAATACTCCAATTGATGACGCATTTACGCTCCTCACGCTGCTTACTGATTCTTGATAATGTTGAGTCAATATTGCAGTCGGGCAACCATATTGGTTGCTATCAAGCTGGGTATGAAGATTATGGACAACTCTTTAGATGTATGGCAGAAACTCCACATTCTAGTTGCCTGATGCTGACGAGTCGTGAGAAGCCTAGAAGCTTGACAGCAAAGGAGGGCGAGAAACTACCCGTACGCTCATTACGATTGGCTGGTTTAGACGTGATCGCCTGCCGAGAAATTTTCCGAGCCAGAGGTGAGTTTTTGGCATCAGAATCTGAGTGGAGCATCCTAATTCAACATTATGCTGGGAATCCTTTAGTTTTAAAGATGGTGGCTCCAGTCATTCAAGACTTCTTCGATTGTAGTATTTCTAAATTTTTATTGTTTATCAAGCAAAACACATTCATTTTTGGTGATATTCGTTATTTATTTGACCAGCAATTCAATCGCTTAGCAAATTTAGAAAAAGAGTTACTTTACTTCTTAGCCGTCAAACAGAATCCAGTCCCGTTCTCTGAATTAATAGCCAATTTTGCTCCTACACTCTGCCGAACAGATGTTATAGTGACACTAGCGTCTTTACAGCAGCGATCGCTTATCGAAAAAGTTGATGATGGCTTTACGCTACTGCTAGTTGTGAAGAGGTATTTTATAAATAAAATGATAGAAGAAGATCGAACAGAAACTATATCTCAAGAAATCGATTGTTTTAATGAAAAAAGCTTGAATAAACTAATTTAGAAACTAATACTAGAGATACTCATACTATCTTAATAAATCAATTAAACAATGAAGCGCTGATGGTAACTAATACAAGAAGGTTCAACCTGTTAAGCATTGGTCAACGAGGGGTAGGCAAAACGGTCTTTCTTGCTGGTAGCTATGCAGAGTTGCAGAATGCTACTCAAACAAATAATTCACGAACGTTAAGGTTTGACTGTCAAAACGCACGAGAGCAGAAAAGTATAGAGAAAATTCTTAACTATGTGGCTCAGACAGCTCAGTATCCACCTCCAACAATGAAAGTTACAACTTTCAACTTTAGCCTAAAACGCGACAATTTTTGGAGCGATCAAACACTTTGCAACTTTCAGTGGTGGGACATCCCTGGTGAAATTTGCCGGATGAGTAATCAAGAATTTTATAATATAGTATCTTCTTCGCATGGTTGTTGTGTGTTTATTGATGCCTCCGAACTAATGCGTAATAAAACTTATTTACAGGAAATTGAGAATATTATTGAAATAGTGATGGGGATTGCGTCCTTAGTTTACCTGAATGATTTTAAATACGCTTTCGCCCTAATTTTCACTAAGTGCGATCAGTTTGAATCCGGTTCGTTTGACAAACATCAGATTGAGGAGCAGTTGCAACCACTTACTAGCTACCTTAATGAGATGAAAACTAATTACCGCTTGTTCTATTCACATATACCTATTATTCGCCTAAAAGGTACTGCAACTCTAAGTGCTACAGGTGCAGCTAGTGCACTTCTCTGGTTAGTCTCAGAGTTAGGAAAGATACATCAAGTAAGTTGGCTCAACAACTTACTTGATTGGGTCACTCGCTTGCAGGCCACTGATGTGAAACTGCGGCAAGATCTACAAGTTGTGGACAATGGTTCACTAGAAACCCTATTCAAACCATGGCATCCAGATGGCAATAAAGCTCTGGCAACCAAAAAAACTCTAACTGTTCCCAGAAATCGATTGCTATCGATCTTGATAGGCCTAGGTTTCTTGGGAGTTGGTGGCATTCTCTTAGTAAACTGTATCAGTTCCTTTCAACACGAACCTAAAAATTTGACAGCTCTGAGAGAGCTTACCGCTTTAGAGCAGAAAGGGCACTTTGAACAAGCTGTTTCTTTATTGGAGAAGCTCGTTCAGCAGGAGCCGAATGACCTTGAGTTGTGCTTGCAGTTGGCACGACTTTATGAGTTTACTGGTCAAGCAGCCAAAGCAGAAATAGCCTATGATCGAGTTCTAGTGATGCAAAAGAATAACGTCAATGCCTTAATTGGTAAAGCAACAATGCGTGAGTTCCAAGGTGATATCAAAACGGCAAAAGTTTTATTTGCTCAAGCAGAGAGTGCTGCCCCAAAGCAACTTAAGGCAAAAGTACACACAATAGCTACAATGACGATGCGCTCTCCCACTCACCAATTGTCTAAGCCCTGATTCATAAGAGAGTTGTTGAGTTAAATGCAATACTATCAATGGCGCTCGGTATCTGTTCCAGGATAAAGCCACCCAGTCAATGTCTTACAGAAAACTAAGCTATTATCTTCAGAAATAGCCTTTGGATGACTCAGAGTAAAACCAGATATTTGAAGAATGTTATAAGAAATGGTTAAAGCTAGGCTACTAGTTATAACACCAAAGCCTACTCCAAGTAGTAACTCTTTTCTAGGTAACTGTAAAAAAACAGGCTCAGCACCGTTGTCTGTAACAGCTAATTTGTAAGGTTGGACTTGCTTATTTAGCTTAGTAACCATTTCCTGATTGTCAACTGGAATGAATAGATCTAGCAATCCTCCCTGCCTGAGAGCAAAGTAATACTGTTTGCGAACATCTAAAGGAATCGTTACCCCTGGACGCACAGATTGAAAATGCCACAAATCCTGTAAAACTATGGTTTCTAGAGGTGCTGAGAGACTTTGACGATCTGTTAGGACTACTGGTCCCTTATTTAGAAAAGTAAAAATAACTTCAAGTAGGAAAGCGGATAATGGTTCTATCAGATAATAACAGAGGAAATATGGTATTGGACCACGACCTAAATCATCTACCCCATCGTTGTACAACCAACCAAATAGGGTGTGTTTTGAGGTAACTTGATGTAAGTAAACAGCTTGATACCCGGAACTTAGCTGCTCATAGCTGTCCCAATGTTGGAAAACCACGCGTTCCATGAAGACTTGTTGAATCTCACTAGGCACCTGCTCACTAGCAAGAGTCTTGAACCCTATTCCAGGAAGGCTTGTATAGATAAGTTGATTGAGGTGCAAGTGCATAGCCAATAGCTAGAAGAAAAGTCTTTACTTTTGAAAACTGACCAAGTTACCATGAATCGAACTGCCGCAAAGAGGATTGAGCGACTAGATAGAAACCTAAATCATAGACTTGCCCACTCCTTTATAATCCTTAATACCACAGTCGCAATGATGCTAACCGTAGAATTTTGACTAAGGTTGACTGAGTGACTGGGCAGAAGCATAGCCAGCTTACTTTGCTAATTTTATCGTGTTTAGAGAACTGGCACCGAATTCTTAAGAGATGAAATGGCTGCTGGAAGCAGAGTAAGTGTCAGCACTAAACTATTATCCTTAGTACTTTAGCTACATAATAAAAAGTTGATCTCAGTATTATTACTACGACTTTATCAAAACTTTATAATTTCTTTATCACAAATTTATGTTTTGTGAGATCAGTTCAGTAAGAATAATGATAATCGGTTAAAAAGTAAATCATTAAAAAGCCTGGCTCTTTAGGAATGTAATAGAATGTGTAGAAATTCTCTCTTTATTCGTAGGCGAATATACAGTAAGGCTCCTAATCTTAAAAGAAAATAATATTAATTTGGTTTACGGCTCTCTTGGTCCTATCCTTCTCCTAGCTTTTAAAAAGGAGTAATTAGCAGTGAGTGAATTAGGAGAGTGAACCCAAATGCATTTAATTTAGTCTTAGAACTAAGAGTCCTAATTCGGTGCATAGAAAATCTCAGCAGTTACTACGAAAAATGCTCATTTTCGTGTCTACTTAGCTTCTCCCCCCTTCGTTGCTCATCCCAAATGCGTAACTCCTGAATCTATTCATTAGATCACTAGGGACTTAGTTAACTCGTGTTTCCTCTTATCTATGGAAAGATATAAAATGACTATTGATCAAGGAATAGAAACTACAGAGTGGTATTTTAAACAATTACGCCTTAATAAAATTCAAAAAATAATTTTTCAAGAATCATGGAAAGGAGATTCATATATCGAGATTGCCAACAATTTTAGTTACGACATTGGCTATGTTACAGATTCTGGTTCAAAATTGTGGCAGCTACTTTCAGAACTAATTGGAGAGAAGGTTACTAAAAAAAATTTCCAATTGGTCTTAGAGCAGTATAGGAGCAATATACATGACGGGAAAACAGAGTTTTTTCAGAAATCTGTTACTGAGCCAATATCCTACGCTACTCTCAACGCTGGAGAGTGTCAAGATTGGGGAGAGGCGATTGATGTGTCTTTTTTCTGCGGACGGACTGCAGAATTAGTCAGCTTAAAGCAGTGGATTGTTGACGATCGTTGCCGCTTGATAGTGCTACTAGGCATGGGTGGAATTGGTAAAACTGCTCTAGCGGTAAAATGTGCTACGCAGATTCAAGAGGAATTTGAGTGTATAGTTTGGAAAAGCCTTCGCAATTCACCATCTGTGTTGAGTCTGCTGACAGAAATTATCCTATTCCTCTCAGGTGGTCTACAAGAAGTTGAAACACTAGAAACCGTGGAGCAGCAAATATCCTCTTTGATAGAGCTTCTACGCTCAAAGCGCTGCTTGTTAATACTGGATAATGCTGAGTCCATTTTGCAGAGTGGTCAACAAAGCGGGCATTACCGTGATGACTATGAAGGATATGGTCAACTTTTAAGACGAGTAGCAGATGAGCGCCATCAAAGCTGCGTAATTTTAACCAGTCGCGAGAAGCCTGTTGGTTTAACAGCTAGGGAGGGCAAAACTTTACCTGTACGTTCACTTCAACTAAGCGGTTTATCACAATTAGAGGCAAAAAGCATACTCCAAGCTAAAGGACTAACTTCTGAACAGCTTGGGATTGACCAACTGGTTCAGTGTTATGCAGGCAATCCACTCGCGTTGAAAATTTCAGCAACAACGATTCAGTCTGTCTATGACGGAAATGTTTCTAAATTTTTGCAGCAAGGCACGATTGTTTTCGGTGATATTTGGGATCTTTTAGACCAGCAGTTTAATCGCTTATCAGATATAGAGAAGCAAGTGATGTATAGGTTGGCAGCAAATCGCAACTGTTTAACACTACAAGAACTGCAAAAAGATATTTCACCAAAGGTTTCTAATCGAGAATTGCTAGAGGCTTTAGAGTTCTTACAACAGCGCTCACTGGTTGAGAGACAGCAAACCTTATTTATTCCACATCCTGTCATTAGGGAATACATAGCTGAAACTCTTATCTTGAACGCATATCTCTTGGAAAAAGAGATACATGAGCCATAATTCCTCAAGTGGGAAATGCTATACTTCTCAAGTCGAACCGACTGACAGGCGAAGGTAATTTTTGACAATTTGGAAAATTCGCTGGGCTGAACGACCATCACCAAATGGATTAATTGCAGTTGCCATGGCTTGATAAGCAGCAGGATCGCTTAACAACTCGCTTGTAGCAGCCAAAATTTTTGCTGGGTCAGTCCCTACTAATTGAGCTGTACCAGCAGCAATAGACTCTTGTCGTTCCGTTGTTTCTCGCAATACCAAAACTGGTTTTCCTAGGCTAGGAGCTTCTTCCTGTAACCCCCCTGAATCTGTCAGTAAAAGGTACGATCGCTGAATTGCCCCAACCAATTCAGCATAGTCTAAGGGTTCTGTTAAGAAAATTCTAGGGTGATTGCCTAAAAGTATCTGAAGCGGTTCTCGTACTATGGGATTCCGGTGTAACGGTAGGAGCAACGCTGTATCAGGAAACTTCTCTAAAATTTGCAAAAATCCCTGAGCAACGAGAAGGAGTGGTTCTCCCCAATTTTCTCGGCGATGGACAGTAGCCAACAGGACACGGTATTTCTCCCACTCTAAACCACTGACTTTACAAGCAGGACGGCGCTTAGCTACTGATAATAGAGCGTCAATGACTGTATTACCTGTTTGGTGAATTTCGCCTACTACCCCAGAACGTTGCAAATTTTCTACAGCAAGTCTTGTGGGAGCAAAATTCAGGCTGCTTAGTTGAGAAATCAGTCGCCGATTGGCTTCTTCCGGGTAGGGATTGCAGAGGTCGTCAGTTCGCAATCCAGCTTCTATATGCCCCACCGGAATTTTCTGGTAAAATGCTGCTAGAGCTGCCGCAAAAGCTGTGGTTGTATCTCCTTGAACTAACACGAGTTGTGGCTGATTCTCTTGGAAGAGTCTTTCTAAGCCTTGCAAACAACGACAGGTGATATCAGTTAAGGATTGCTTGGACTGCATAATTTCCAGATTTTGCTCTGCATTTAAACCGAATAGTTGCATAACCTGCTCAACCATCTCTTGATGTTGACCAGTCAATACAACTTGCGTTTTGAAGATAGATGATTCCTGAAATACCTGGATGACTGGTGCTAGTTTAATTGCTTCTGGACGAGTGCCCAAAACGATACAGACTGTAAGGGGTTGCTTTGCCATTTAAACAGATTGCCCAAAATGAAACGGTATGGCTGCTAGAGGAAGCAGTGCCAAGAGCAACCAAGCCCAATCCCACCAGTCTAGTTGATGAGGAACCGAGGAACTTTCTGTCAACAATACTTCTATCCTCTCCTCTAACCGATTTCTTTGAGTCAACTCACTGAAAGCAGCACAGATAGTAGTTGGCATAGAACTGGTAGCGCTCACCACGATCAACAAGGATTCTGCCAACACCAGAGGATCTACTTGCTGTGCTGCCCAGCGATCAGCTCGCAGCTCTCGTAAGCCCAAGAGTTCTTGCCATATTGCTTCTGTATTCGGCAACCAGGCAGTACAAGAGCGCACCCAACCTAAGCAAAAAAACCAGAACGTGTCGCGGTAATAATAGTGTGCCTTTTCGTGAATAATGACAGCCTCTAAATGGGTTGGAGTCAGAGCCTTCAACAGCCCTTGGCTGATAACTAACTCCGGCTGCCAAAAACCAACTAAAGCAGCAAATGGCATAGGTGTGTCAAGCACACGCCCTGCTTGCTCTCCCAAAGTAAATAAGGGATAGGTGCGAACTTGTTGTAGAGAATGCCATCCTTGCCAACCTAGCTGGAAACATCTAACTCCGGCAAACCCGCAAAAGGCGAGTGCCAGCCAGTAGCCGCACCATCCAACAGATAGCCCAACCATCTGTCCTTGTGGTCCCATACAAAGCACAGCTAACCCAGTCACGATCAGCAGGAGGGAAGGAAGTAGAAATAGCAATAGTGCCCTATTCCAGCGCTTTGACATACAGCTGCCTGCCCAATCTGTCTCTGTTACTGGGTTAGACCACCCCAATCTGAGAAACCAAGCTATTCCTAATGCCATTAAAATCATCATCAGATGCATTATTTTCCCTCCCTAGCTTGGCGTGCTGCTTGAATCCGTTGGGCGATCGCTTCTAGTTTCTCTAAGCTTGCAGCGTCAAGACTATCAGCAAAGGCTGCTACAACATCGGGATTGCCCACCGCTAGAAATCGGTGCAACTGCTCATGAGCTTTCAGTAATTGTGCCTCAGAGCGAGAAACCAAGGGTTGCCAAGAGAATACGCGTTCTTGTTTGTTACAAACTAGCCAACCCTTCTCAGTCAAGCGACGGAGTACCGTTGTGACAGAGGTATAAGCTAACTCCCTATCAGGATTAGCTAGAATGCGCTCATGCACATCCTTGACCGTGACTGAACCAAGTTCCCAGATAATGTTCAATATCTCGGTTTCTAAAGGCCCCAATGAGAGCTGTTTAGGACGGTGATTAGGTAGAGGAGTCATATTTGCTTTATGGACAGCGGGGATGGTTACCCCCTTGAGTACAGATGTAAGCAACTTGCTTGGTATCAAGGTTCTTGACTTTACTAAAATCAACTCCTTTGACCAAAGCTGATTGAATGCTGGATGAGTTTATTTGCTTAAATTGCTGATTTGGAGCTGACTGGGAGCTGCTCAAAATTGCTCCCTGCAAATCTGCCCCAACCAGATTTGCCCCCCGCAGATCGACTAGATTCAAATCAGCATTACGTAAGTTAACATTTGTCATTTGGGCGTTGTGAAAATCAGCACCAGTGAGCCTGGTGTTGCTGAAGTTAGCATCGCTAAGATTAGCATGACTCAGATCTGCTTGTGATAAATCTGAGCCTCGCCAATCCGATTGCGATAGGTCAGCAGACTGCATTTTTGTACCCAAAGCACTAACCTGACCTAAACGAGCACCAGATAAATTGGCAAGGCTAAGGTCTGCTGCTGCTAAATTGGCACCAGTGAGACTAGCATCAGCCAAGACTGCTGCATGTAGATTAGCTTCCATAAGCTTAGTACTGCTGAGATTAGCACCAGTCAAACTGGCAGCAGAAAGATTAGCCCGGTTGAGGGTAGCAAGGACTAAGTTTGTGCGCTGCATCAAGACATGGCTGAGGTCAGATTGGGTGAGATTTGCTGCTGGCATCTGGGCATCACTTAGATCGGCAATCCAATCATCTGATGTATCTAAACGACCATCCTCGCCTGGTCCCCGGAACTGAGTACCGCGAAAACTGGCATGATTGAGATTAGCTGCTTTCAACTGAATTCCTGACAAATCAGTTTTGTCTAGTACCAAGGTGAAAGAGCCAGATTCGGTGTTTGTTTGACCTAAATTGATCCGATTAAGATTGGCAGAGTGAACTTTGCCACTATAGACTAGCAGAATTTTAGCGATTGCCTGCTGAGTTTCCTGTAGCTGCTGAGTCCATAACTCCTTTTTGTCAGTCAAGGTGTAGCGCTCAGTCAAGAGCGATGCAAGATACTGATTTAATCGTTGCAAGTATGGCAAGGCTTGGGGACCGGAGTTTACTAGCGCTTGCTGTACCTTGTCGAGTAGATTAGAGTTTGTCTCTTGCCCTAGAAGATTCACCAGGAGTTGCAGTGCTTGTGGGTCTTTCAGCGTTCCCAATGCGAGTATTGCTCTTTGGCGTTCTTCTAAAGTTGTAGAGGAATTCGGGCTTAACTGTTTCATCAGCGTCAGGAACTGTTGGGTATTGTGCTGCTCAACCGCTCTATGATTCGCCTGAGTTTGAACGTAAACTTGAGTGCCGACTAAAGTTCCCAATACAGTAGCCATACTAAAAAGTGCTACTAGCAGCACGACAAAGTGTGGATGTCGCCGCATCCAGCGCCACCATTTGCGCTGCTGATGTTTAAACTTTGGTTTGGGAACTGTATCAGTCAGCGTTGCCTCTTCACCCGTCTCCGTCTGCTGGTGGCTACGGCTAATCAAACGCCCATGGCTGCTCTGGCTCTGATATAACCCAGAAGGACGATTAGCGTCTATAACATAGGTACCCGCAAGGCGGTCGTGTAGGCATCGGCGCTGGGGATGGAACCGGGCACTCATCCCTTCTGTCAATACCATCAGACTAGATATCCCTACTAAAATGCTGAGGGAGGAAGTACCGCTATAGCACCAAAGTATATAAGCAACCAGCAGTGGCAAACCCCAACTACCAATTCCTTCTCGGAGCAGAACTCGTCGTAAACCAGGAGGCTTGAGGGTCGCTGTCACAACTCGCACGCTTAACCACCGCTTGGGTAGAGTACTGCCAGTTTTAGCCAGTAAGTAAAGTTGCCAAACAATCAGTACGAGCGGTGCCACTAAGGCAATAGACCAAAACAAATTGGTCAGAGGTGCTACGTTGCTATCGCCTGCATCAATAGTAGGAAGGTGGAAGGCTTTGGCGATCACCTCCGCCATTACTGCCAGTAAAGGGTTAATGGGAACTGGTTCTCCCACGAACTGAGACTGGATGTAAATGCCGATATATAAGGGAATCAGCATACTGGCAATAACCAGCAAGACTTCGACAATCCAGGCTAAAAAGCGCCTGGTCACCAATGGTAGGGGTGGTAATTTCTCCTGCCCTGAATAACGAACGCGATTAACACTTCTCCTCAGACTTGGGGTCGCCATTGCACAACTCCCTTTTCGGTTCTCCCCGTGTTGAATGTAAGTGAGGCTGGAAATAAATTATTCTTTAGTTTCAGTGTCGCAGACTAAAGAAACTGGTATAGAAACTACATAAGCGGTAATACCCATAACGATTCGGCTAGTTTATAGCTAACTGTTAGCACAACTTTAACAAACCTTAGACAAAACGAACACTCTCTAGTTGCTAGGAACTAACATCTCTTGCTCCCGTCCTTAGAAATAGAGGTTTTGTCAAAAGAGCGTGGAAACAATCAAAATATGGACGAACTAAAGATTTACACAGGTAGGTTGGTTGTTCCCGCAACAATATTGACAATCTGTTTAACCGTCATTGCTACCGCTTTAGCTGATTCCCCAATTCTGCAAATCAGCCCTAAGTTTCAGCCAGACCCGCTGGTCGTTCATGGTACTTCTGGAGGATCAAAAAGCAGCAACTGTGGTAATATTTCTGATACGCCTAATCAAGTCATCCAAGTCAAGGACCCACTTCCTTATTTACACTTAAGTGTTCAAAGTGAAGGGCAACCCACTCTCCTCATTGAGGGACCGAATGGGCGTTTCTGTGTATTAGGAGATGCTTCTGCTGGAGGCCGTCCAGAAATTTCTGGATATTGGCAACCTGGCAGGTACTCTCTATATATTGGTGATCGCACAGCTGGTCAACATCCATACACGCTCTCGATTTCTGAGCAGCATAGCCCTTAGGGGAGGACAAGGGGACAAGGGGAATAGAAGAAAACGGTTTAGTCTTCCGAGTTAGAGGGGACTTCGACGGCTTGCACTTCAATCGTGCCTGGAGGTGTCACGCGGTTAAAGTGGCGATGCTCTACCAACAGACGTTCGCCACAGTTAGGACACTGAAGCTGAGTTTGGTTTAAACCAGCAAACTCATAATGGCAGACAGGACATTTGTCTTGGATTAGATTGCGTCGCAACCACCAGCTAAACCCTAGAAACGCTAATACTGGCAATAGGAAAATGAGCCCAATCAGAATCAGAACCGATTTAACTAACCAGCCCAAACCTACTATCCCCAATATCCAGATAATGGCAATTGTGGTGAGCCAAGGGCGGATTTTAGCGAGATCGAATCGAAAGGTTTTAGGGCTCATATTCTGATTTTCTTTGACTCTGCCTCTAGGATAGCGATTTTTCTGAGTGTTGCTGTAAACCCTGTTTAACAATAAGTAGACAATTTCTGCCATCAGTGCCGCGTTCATAGACCACATAGTCGGCTAAGCGCCGCAGGAGAAACCAGCCATATCCTCCTTCCTGTAGCGTACCTGGTGCTGGTTCTTCTAAGGCATCTGGATTAAAAGGCTTACCTTGATCCCAAATTCTAATCTCCAGTCGGTCAGCCCATAAAGTTAGGTCTATGTCAATAGTTGTTTCTGGTGGTAAGGCATGATGGGCATGTCGTACAGCATTTGTAAACCCCTCTGCCAAGGCTAAGTTAAGACGATAGAGTTGGCTTTCTGACCAAGAGAGTAGGATTGGATATCGCAAACAAAAGCGTTTAAACCATTGTTGCACTTGGTTCAGAACCGTGAGGTCACTTTTCACTCTCAGATGGTCTTGCTGTAACATGCCAAGCCTCGACCGTGACTTGATTCTAACTACCCAATACTCAAATAACGCCTGTTGAAGTTTCTCCGCTAGCTGCACATCGGCACCTCTTTTGAGAAACTCCTACAGGCGTCAAAGCCCTGTTCTTAGTTTTGTTTAGAAAAGACCCAGCGTTAGAGACTTATCTAGCGGGAATGTAGCTCCGATACCCAACCATATGGTAACCAACGTACCAAACAGGAAAACAGTAGTTGCCACTGGACGACGGAAGGGATTCTGAAACTTGTTAACGCTCTCAATGAATGGCACAAATATCAACCCTAAGGGTATAGCAGACATTGCCAAAACCCCTAAGAGTTTGTTAGGCAGAGACCGGAGAAGCTGGAAAGCAGGATACAAGTACCACTCTGGTAGAATTTCTAGCGGTGTGGCGAAAGGATTTGCTGGCTCACCAGACATAGCAGGGTCTAGTACAGCAAGAGCAACAATACATGCCCCAGTTCCTAAAATCACAACCGGGAAGATGTAAAGTAGGTCATTCGGCCAGGCTGGTTCGCCGTAGTAGTTATGACCCATACCTTTGGCAAGTTTCGCCCGTAACTTTGGATCGCTTAGATCGGGTTTCTTCAGTGTTCCCATTGTTACTTTTACCCTCGTTAGTGAGTGAAATTAATCATCAGAACAAGATTACAAAGGACCAGAAATCCCTTGCTTGCGGATCATCAGGAAGTGTAGCAGCATGAAGACAGCAATCAGCCAGGGTAGCACAAAGGTATGTGCGCTGTAGTAGCGAGTCAGCGTTGCTTGACCTACACTGGAGCCACCGCGTAGCAGCTCAGAGATTGTGGTGCCAACGACAGGGATTGCCTCTGGCACACCGCTAACAATCTTCACCGCCCAGTAGCCAAGCTGGTCCCAAGGCAGGGAGTAACCAGTTACACCAAATGAAACGGTAATGACTGCTAAAATAACACCCGTCACCCAGGTTAATTCACGAGGCTTCTTGAAGCCTCCAGTCAGGTAAACACGAAAGGTATGCAAGAGCATCACCAATACCATCATGCTTGCAGACCAACGATGGATAGAACGAATCAGCCAACCGAAATTGACATCAGTCATCAGGTATTGCACCGAAGCAAAAGCTTCAGTCACTGTTGGCCTGTAATAAAAAGTCATAGCAAATCCAGTAGCAAACTGGATTAAAAAGCAAACTAAGGTAATTCCGCCAAAGCAGTAGAAGATATTGACATGAGGAGGGACGTACTTGCTAGTAACGTCTTCTGCCAACGCCTCAATCTCTAGGCGTTCCTGAAACCAGTTGTATATTTTTGAGTCAGTTACCTGCTTAGAAAACATGAAGCAAGAGTTCCTAAGAATATGGATTGCGGTTTGTCGAACCCCCTAGTCTCAACGAAAAGGGAGAGCTTTTTCAAAAGGATCGCCTGTTGCCGGAAATCCAAGCAGTTGAATGAAGAAATTGCTCTTCTCATCACGCTAGTTACCTCCAGCTACAGCTAACAGATTAAGTCTGCTCACGGTAGTTCTATAGAAAAAGTAACATAATTAAGAGAAGAATTTCAAAAGAACAGGGTGTGGGGTGTGGGGTGTAGAGTTGCGGATGGAAGTTAGAACATGTTGTAGTATGCAAAAACGAGTTTTCCAGGTAGGGTTACTGTTCCTCATGCCAATCTTGATGGCAATAAGCTTGTGGGTTCAACCAGCCGCTGCTTTGACAGAAGAACAAAAACTGGTATCCGAAGCTTGGCGCATTATTAATCGCACCTACCTGGATGACAAGTTCAATCATCAAAATTGGGCAGCAGTGCGACAGAAAGTACTCAAGCAGCCGCTGAAAGACCAAGAGGCTGCTTACAATGCCATTCAGCAAATGCTAGCGAGTCTTGACGATCCTTTCACTCGCTTATTGAGACCAGAGCAGTACCGCAGCTTGAAGGTTAATACCTCTGGTGAACTGACAGGGGTAGGGTTGCAAATTGCACTCGATACCAAAACAGGTCATCTGGAGGTGGTAGCCCCAATCGCTGGTTCACCAGCAGAAAAAGCTGGCATTCAACCGCGCGATCGCATTGTGCAGATAGATGGCATACCCACAGCGGAACTCACTCTTGATGAAGCTGCTGCTCGAATGCGTGGTCCTGTAGGTAGTGGCGTTATCCTTACTTTGGAGCGGCATGGGGAGTCTTTGGGGGAAATTGCTCTGGTACGCAATCATATTGCTGTTAACCCTGTAATTGCCGAATTTCACTCCTTGCTAGGGAAAGTGCCCATTGGCTACATCCGTCTGACTCAATTTAATGCTAATGCCACGGCTGAACTAGCACACGCAATTGCCCAGTTAGAGCAACAGGGAGCAGATGCCTATGTTCTCGATTTGCGTAATAATCCAGGAGGGTTGTTGCAAGCCGGAATTGAAATTGCTCGTTTGTGGATAGATGCAGGTCCGATTGTCTACACTGTTAATCGCCAGGGTATTCAAGGCAGCTTTGATGCCGTTGGTTCAGCTCTCACTGCCGATCCTCTAATTGTTTTAGTCAATCAAGGAACTGCCAGTGCCAGCGAGATTCTAGCTGGGGCGCTGCAAGACAGCGGTCGGGCTCAGTTAGTAGGAGAGACAACTTTTGGTAAGGGCTTAATTCAATCCCTGTTTGATTTATCGGACGGTTCGGGGCTAGCTGTCACTGTTGCCAAGTACGAAACCCCAAACCACAGAGATATTCACAAGCTGGGAATTACACCAGATCGCATAATTCCTCTAAAACAAATGACCAGGGAACAGATCGGGACGGAAGCCGATTCGCAGTATCAAGCAGCAGTGGAGCTTCTGACAACCAATTCTGTAGTAGCAAGAGTTAAAAGCGGGGTTTAGTTTGCAGCAGGGCAGCCAGATCTAAGCTAGCTAGGCTTTGGTAGGCTTGGTCAATTATCCGTTTGCCCCGGAGGAAGCCACTATTAGCACCAGGACAAATGTAGTGGAGAGTTTCTGGGGTAAAATGAGCAAGAATTAATTGAATGCTCCTAATCTGTCGCGACCAGTGAAAGGTTTTAGCAGTCCGCAGTGGTATAGGTTCACCCAATTGGTTAGGAAGTAGGTGACGACCAGAAAATAGTATGCCGCCGTGGGTACTGTTATAAAGGCAAGAGGAGCCAGGAGAATGACCAGGTGTCCAAATTGCCTTTTGATCGGGGCTAATTGAGAACTCCTGCTGGAACTTAGTCACTCTCAGCCCAGGTAACAGATAGGCTTCCTGTTCTTGAATCAAGATTTCACAATCAAAGGTTGATTGAATTTCTTTTGTTTTACCGATTCCCTCGCGATGAGTGATAAATAGCCATCGGACTCCCCCTGATGCTTGGAGAAATTGCTGGTTGACCTCGTCCCAAGCTGGACAGTCAAGCAGGATGTTACCTTCATTTCTTACAATGAGATAAGATGTGCCACCAAGCGTGTCCCGATTTGGTGGAAACGCTAAAATATCGTCCAAAACTGCTCTTGGTGGTTTGGATGAATGGCTCCCCTGCTGGGTTAAGGGGTGCAGGGGTAGACCGACATTAGAGGAATCTGGGGAATGAGGATACACAAAGAGTAGGGTTAGTGCTGTTGAGCTTTCAAATCAAACATAGTGCCAGCAAAAGAAGCCTTTTCTGGTTATTTGATGAGTTCTTTGAGGTTTACCTCGTCTTGATAACTGCACTGAGACAAAGAATGAGACGTTTATTTTTAATTGAAAAGTAGCATGACATTCTGGTTGATCATCCTAGTCGCCTTGAGCACCTATTTGATGGTGCAGGTTTTATCTCGGCTAATAGTTCAGCGAAGCCGTAGAGATTCAAACTTATCAATGACTCAGACCCCCGCTCAAGGCCCAAGTCCAAATCCCAATATTGGGGCAACCCTAACACCTGCAACTTTACGTCCCATCACTCAAAGCGAAGAAACCAAACTGCGAAATTGTTTTTCCTGGTCCATATTTTACATCCACAATATAGAGTATCGACCTCAAGCTGTTGTTTGTCGGGGACAGTTGAGAACGACACCAACTGCAGCCTATCAGAAAATTCGGGAGAATGTCGAGGCTGAGTTTGGTGATCGCTTTTTGGTTAGCTTGCAGGAGGGGCCAAGTGGGAAACCCTTCTTTGCCCTCTTACCCAACCCCCAAGCTCAAACAGGTGTCCCAAGTGCAAAAGAAACATCGTTAACTCGACCAACATTAGCGCTACTTCTCTTGACCTTCACTTTAATAACAACTAATGCTGTTGGCTTAGATATTGCTGGAGTGAGTCGTAAATCACTGGAATTGAATTCTGCCACCCTATTGCAGGGACTACCATACGCGCTAGCACTGATGACCATTTTAGGTATTCATGAACTGGGTCACTATCTAACAGCTCGGTTCTACAAAATTCGTTCAACGCTGCCATACTTTATTCCTGTCCCCTTTTTTCCTGGTACCTTTGGGGCAGTGATTCAGATGCGATCACCGATGCCGAATCGTAAAGCTTTATTCGACGTGAGCATTGCTGGTCCCTTGGCAGGCTTTGTTGTCACCTTGCCACTACTCTTGTGGGGACTAGCTCACTCGACAGTTGTACCACTAACTAGTGGCTCCAAAACACTAGAGATGAATGCACTGCTGAGTTCCTTCGATCCCAACTATTCATTCCTGCTAGCATTGCTGAGTAAATTGATGTTGGGCAGCGCCTTAACGGCTACCAAGGCAATTGACTTTCATCCTGTGGCTCTGGCTGGTTTTCTGGGGCTAGTGGCGACTGCCTTGAATCTGATGCCTGTAGGTCAACTGGATGGTGGTCACATCGTTCATGCCATGTTTGGGTTGCGTTCATCTGTAGTTATTGGGCAAATTGCTCGACTCTTGCTGCTAGGGCTATCGCTGGTGCAGCCTGGTATATTCCTCTGGGTATTGATCCTATTTTTTATCCCCATCATCGACCAACCAGCTCTAAACGATGTCAGCGAACTGGATAACAAGCGTGACTTTGGGGGCTTGATAGCCTTGATCTTGTTGGTCACAATCATACTGCCTACGCCGAATTTCATGATCCAAATATTGCAAACTTAAGCTACATGGTGCCAAGAGTTGAGCAGAGAATCAGCTAATGGAAAGACAACCGATTCAAGTTATTGGCGGCGGACTAGCTGGGACAGAAGCTGCGTGGCAAATTGCTCAAGCTGGGGTTGAAGTGGTGTTGTACGAAATGCGACCCCAACAGTTTAGTCCGGCTCATCACTCACAGCAACTGGCAGAGCTAGTGTGCAGTAACTCCTTTGGTGCTCAATCGAGCGATCGCGCAGCAGGTCTATTGCATCAAGAACTGCGTCAGTTAGGCTCTATTATCATTGCTAAAGCTGATAAACATGCTGTTCCTGCTGGTGGAGCGTTAGCTGTCGACCGGGGGCAATTCAGCCAGGACTTGACAGAAACACTTTCTTCCCACCCATTAATTTCACTCCAGCGCGGGGAAGTTCAGTCAATTCCTAATGGCATTGTAGTGCTTGCTACTGGTCCTCTGACCAGTCCTCAGTTAGCAGCAGATTTGCGCCGCTTCACAGGAGGCATAGAATATCTCAGTTTTTTTGATGCAGCTAGCCCAATTGTGGTAGGGGAATCAATTGACCGCAACATTGCCTTCCTTGCCTCTCGCTACGACAAAGGCGATGCTGCCTATCTCAACTGCCCAATGAACCGGGAGCAATACTTGCGGTTTTGGCAAGAAGTTTGTGCTGCCGAACAGGTGGAACTGAAAGACTTTGAGCGGGAAACTGCCAAATTTTTTGAAGCTTGTCTGCCGATTGAAGAACTAGCACGACGCGGCGAAGACACAATGCGCTATGGTCCTCTCAAGCCAGTAGGGTTATTTGATGCTCGTAAGGGAGACTTTAGGGCTCCAGAGAATCAGGCAGAGCGTCCTTACGCAGTGGTGCAGTTGCGGCAAGAAGACAAAGCAGGACAACTATGGAACATGGTAGGATTTCAGACAAATTTGCGCTGGAGCGAGCAGAAGCGAGTTTTTCGGTTGATTCCTGGATTGGAATCGGCGGAGTTTGTGCGACTGGGGGTAATGCACCGTAACACTTTCATCAACTCTCCACAGCTATTGCAATCTACCTTGCAATTCCAAGACTGTCCTACTGTGTTCGGAGCTGGGCAACTGGTTGGAACTGAGGGATATACTGCTGCGGCAGCTGGAGGTTGGTTAGCAGGAACGAACGCAGCGCGACTCGCTTTGGGATTGAAGCCATTAACACTGCCGTTAACAACGATGATGGGGTCACTGTTTGAATTTATTAGTTCCGCATCACCCAAGCATTTCCAACCAATGCCTCCTAATTTCGGCATTTTGCCAGAACTGAGTGAGCGGATCAAAAATAAGCAGCAACGCTATGGTGCTTATCGCGATCGTGCCATAGCCGATCTTGCTGCTTGGCAGACACAGAGTTTGTTAGAGCCAGCGGCTGTGTCATCCGATAAAGAAAGCGTGTTATACTAAGCAGGCGAGTGAGGGCGCGTGGCTCAGTGGATAGAGCATCAGGTTCCGGTCCTGAGGGTCGGGGGTTCGAATCCCTCCGCGCTCGTTTACGGTGTGGTTAGGTCATTCCCAAGGCGGATGTACCAAGACCAATAATTGCCCCAAATAACACAAGCCATACCGAATTGAGACAGAAGCGGATGAGCAAGACTAAACTGGCAAGGGCTAACAGCACCGTTAGCCAATTAATCAGTGCAGCGACAGCCAGTTGCTTTGTCACAACTATCATCAATGCTAAAGCGGCGACATTTATACCGTCTAGGAAAGCTCCGGCTATGGGAGACTGCCGCAAAAATGCCACGACTGGGCGGCAAAGTGCCACAAACAAGAAACCAGGCAGGAAAATACCAACGGTGGCAATTATTGCTCCAGGAATTCCAGCTAGTATGTAACCAATAAAGGTCGCAGTTGTGAAGACTGGTCCCGGTGTCACTTGCCCAATGGCGATCGCATCAAGCAGTTGAGCATCTGAAAGCCAGTGTCGCTGGGTGACGAGATCGTCTTGTAGAAAAGCCAGTAGTACATAGCCGCTACCGAACACCACCGCACCCACCTTGAGGAAAACAAGGAACAGTGGCAGTAATGTCACAGTCTTCGGAGCCGTCAATGTTGGTGTGGTGGCGACTTTTGTGAGAGTTAGGAGCGGAGTAGTAATTAGTAAGCTGGAGAGCGGTCCTCCGGCAGAGCCTCGCTGCACGAGCCACTGCTTGATGCCAGAAATTGCCCCAGTACCGAATAGGACAATTAAAGCGTTGCCTCCCAGGAAGGTGAGTCCAACTGCTAACAAGCCAATCAGAGCTAAGAACTGTGTCTTGACAGCGGTTCGCCCAAGCCGCCAAAGAGCCTGCAAAATGATAGCAATAACAACAGGTTTAACCCCATATAGCACACCAGTTGTTAGAGATAACTTTCCGAAGCTCACGTAGACCCAAGCTAGCACTCCAACAATGAGGGCAGCTGGCAGAATGAAGCAACTTCCACCAACTATCAACCCAGCTAAACCTGCTCGTAAGTAGGCGATATAAATTGCCATCTCGGTTGAACTGGGACCAGGGATGAGGTTAGTAATGCCCAAGAGATCCAAAAACTGCTCGCGCTCTAGCCAGCGGCGACGGCGGACAAATTCGTCCTCCATCATGGCAATGTGGGCGGCTGGACCGCCAAAGGCAATAGTGCCAAGTTTGAGAAATGGCAGCGCCACGTGAGCAAGACGATTGATAGTCTGTTCCATCCGGCGTAACGGCTCCTTTCATCAGTGCATCTATAGAAATTGGCATCCGTCAAAACAGCATTAACCTCCCAATGCGTCACATAATTGGCACTTGTGGCAAACTATTGTGATGACTATGCCAGCTAGCAATGGAATTTGAGGAAGCAGCAGATGACACAAGATAACCTTACACCGACACAACGGAGT
>JAFASY010000169.1 GCA_019244235.1 Chroococcidiopsidaceae cyanobacterium CP_BM_ER_R8_30 | reverse complement strand
GGACAAAAGCTGACCGAGGTGAAACAGCAGCTAGGGCATGGGAATTTCAGAAATTGGTTAACGACTGAGTTTGAGTGGGGGATTTGAACCGCTGCTAAATTTATGCAGATAGCTGACAGGTTTAAAAGTGTGACTTTCACATATCTACAAGTCTCTGTAGTTGCAGACTGTCGAGTCGCAGAGTACTGCTGTTGTAGCAAGGTCTGAGCATCAGCTATCTAAAAAAGGAATAGGAGCCATAGCACAGTTACAGGTAAGCAATGGTTCTCAGAATATGACCTTGGTGGCAACCAAATGAGTGCTACTGAGAGTGGTGGCAGAATTAAAAATCTTTGTAAATGGCGATCGCGACTTTCAAATAGGATTGGTAAGGGCAGACACGCCGAAGCATCTTTCAATTCGTATTTGCTTGTGGACTTGAAGCAGTCACAACAGCATCTCCAGAGTGAGTAATTGAGATTCGTTCAGTTGACTTTGAAGGCAAGTTCGATAAAAATCTAGGTAGCATTTGAAACAGAGCAGTCTTAGGTCAAAATCAGTCGGCTCTTTTTTCTACCATGAAAGGCTCAAACCTCCAAGGTATGTAGCTTTCAGCCTCCCTTTCACCCCGTCAAAGCTTTGGGTTTAGAACTTGTTCCTATTTCCAACGCTACTGAATGTGTTTCTTAAGAGTCTAAGCCTCTAGCAACACTTTGAAAATATTACCACTTAATTATACTTAACAAAAGTATCAACGATGATTTCTCTACCAAATATTACAGTTAATACTCAAATTTATGAAAGTGCGAATACATTGGTTTATCGAGGTATTAGGCACCCTGATAATACACCTATTATACTCAAGTTTCTCAAACAGGACTATCCAAATGCGGAGGAACTCACTCGTTATAAACAGGAGTATGAAATCATTCGTTCCTTAAACTTAGATGGAGTGATTCAGGCATACAGCGAACATGATTATCAACGCTCGCGGGTGCTTGTACTGGAAGACTTTGGAGGTGTGTCATTACAGAAATCGATGCTAAATCCATCCGCACAATCCTACTCGCTATCCTTGCCAGATTTTCTCCTTCTTGCTATCAAGATTGCAGATATTTTGGGCAAAGTTCACGCAGCAAACGTGATTCACAGAGATATTAATCCCGGAAATATTGTTGTCAATCCGGACACTGGCATAGTCAAAATTATTGACTTTGGTATCTCTACCCGTCTAAGTATCACTCATCCAACATTTAAGAATCCTAATATCTTAGAAGGTACCTTAGCTTATATGTCTCCTGAGCAAACGGGACGAATGAACCGTTTGCTCGATTACCGCACAGACTTCTACTCTCTAGGTGTTACTTTCTATGAATTGCTCACAGGGCAGCTGCCGTTTACCACCAAAGACGTTTTGGAATTGGTTCATTGCCATATTGCCAAACAGCCTATTCCACCTTATGACATCAGATACAGAGAGAAGAAGATACAGGCAGGGGGAGATACAGAGACAGAAACAAAGGACAAAAGACAAGAAAAGGATAATTCCTATTTTCAAATTCCAAAAGTTATCTCAGATATTGTGATGAAGTTGATGGCAAAGAACGTTGAGGAACGTTATCAAAGTGCCTGGGGTATCAAATCAGACTTGGAGGAATGTCTTCGACAGCTAAAAACTTGCAACCAAATTGAGCCTTTCCTGCTCGCTACTCATGATATTTCTAATAAGTTTCAAATCCCACAGAAGCTGTATGGACGGGAACAAGAGGTAAAGACGTTATTGACAGTATTTGAACGAGTAGCCAAGAGAGAGGGGATTGAGAAGATTGGGGAAGCAGGAGAAGATGAAGAAGAGTGCCAGAGCCGATCTCAATTCAAAACCAAAAAGCTAAAATCCAGAGTCGAAATGATGCTTGTAGCAGGCTACTCTGGAATTGGCAAATCAGCCCTTGTGCAGGAGATTTATAAGCCGATCACGCAAACAAGAGGCTATTTTGTTGCAGGCAAATTCGAACAGTTTCAGCATAACGTTCCCTACTCAGCGGTGGTGAGTGCTTTCCAGAAATTGATGTGGCAACTGCTGAGTGAATCTGAGGCTCAGGTGCAGCAATGGCGAGAGAGAATACTCGCTGCCCTAGGTTCAAACGGACAAGTCATTATCGATGTCATTCCGGAAGTGAAACTGGTGATTGGCGAACAGCCGCCTGTGCCAAAAGTTGAGCCAACAGAGGCTCAAAATCGCTTTAACTCGGTATTTCAAACATTCATTCGAGTCTTTTGCTCCCAAGAACATCCGCTAACGATCTTCCTAGACGACTTACAGTGGGTGGATTTATCAAGTGTGAAGCTTATCGAGCTAATGATGACAGATAGTGAGACGCAGTGCTTGCTGTTGATTGGAACGTATCGAGACAATGAGGTGAGTCCTACCGATCCATTGGTCATGATGGTGCAAAAGTTGAGAAAACAAGGAGTAGCGATTAACCAGATTACTTTAACACCTTTAGATTTGAAGGCAATAACTCAGCTTATCGCTGATACCCTACGTACTGCTGCTACGACTGTCACTCCCTTAGCTAAGTTGGTGCTACATAAAACCGGAGGCAATCCCTTCTTTGTCAATGAGCTTTTGAAAACCTTATACAAAGAGAACTTAATTACGTTCAATTTTAAACATCTAAATTGGCAATGGGATGTGACTCAAATTGAGAAAAATGGTGTTACTAACAATGTATTGAAGTTGATGATTAATAAGTTGAAACAGCTACCTGAATCTGTGCAGCAAGTATTGCGGTTGGCTGCTTGCATTGGTGCTGATTTTGATTTAAACACGCTTTCAATTATTTGTGAGAGACAATCAAGTGCAATCTTTTCCGATTTGATCATAGCCATTCAAGCTGGGCTAATTTTGCCTATTTCTGAGCTAGATACAGATTTGTTGATTCAAAATTATCAATTTGTGCACGATCGCATACAGCAGGCAGCTTACGACTTAATTGAAGTATCACAAAAGCAGGTAGTTCACTTGCAAATTGGTCGCTTATTATTACACGATATCTTGTCGAATGACCTACCGAAGCAATTATTTGCAATTGTCGATCATCTCAATCTAGGTGTTGAACTTGTTTCCGACAAGACCAAACAAATTGAAATTGCTCACCTAAATTTGCAAGCAGCTCAGAAAGCTAAATCTGCTGCTGCTTTTAGTGCTGCATTTGCATATTTAGTTGTCGGTATTAAGTTAGTGGGAGGTGATTGGCGATGCCACTACGATCTGAACTTGAAGCTACATGAGGAAGCGACAGAAGTTGCCTATTTATGTCATGATTTTGAGCAAATGGAGCAATTGGCAACGGTTGTCCTTCAAAATGCCAGAACTATTCTTGATAAAGTTAAAGTCTATGAGGTGAAAATTCAAGCGTGCATGGTGCACGCTCAAAGAGGTTTAGCCTTTCAAATGGCACTGCAACCACTGTCATTACTAGGAATTCATTTTTCTGAACAACCAGATCAAGCGGACATCAGGGAGGCACTTTCAAAAACAGCAGCAAATCTATCAGGAAGGAAAATTGAGAGGTTAATCGATCTACCAATCATGAGCGAACCGCACATTTTGGCAGCAATGCGGTTATTGGCTAGCGCAACTACCTCCACTTATATTGCTGTTCCGGAGTTTTTCCCACTAATCGTCTCTAAGCAGGTAAATTTATCGATTGAATACGGTCATTCTGCTCAATCCCCCATTGCTTACGCTGCATATGGTGTGCTTCTCTGCGGGTTGAATTTTGATTTTGAGTCCGGCTATCAGTATGGTCAATTGGCAATCAATCTTATAGAGCGGTTCGATAATAGGCAGTCTGAAGCAAAGATAATCTTTACTGTTAATGCATACATCAATCCCTGGAAAAAGCATATTAAAGATTCCTTGAACCCTTTACTGGATGCTTATCAAATAGGTGTTAAGAATGGCGATCCAGAGTTTGCGGTCTATGCCGCACTAACTTACTGTGAATACTGCTACTTTATCGGTCAATCTTTACAGAAGCTTAAGCAAAAGTTTTCCGATTTTATTAAAGCCTTTGAGCAACTTCAGCAAACTGCAAATGTCACTTGTTTGAATATATACTGGCAAGCAATCTTGAATTTAAGCTCAATCGATTTCCACCCAACTAGTTTGCTGGATCCTATCTGTAATGAATCGAGCAATTTACATTTACTCCATCAAGCAAACGATCGCTACATACTCTTTAACTTATATACCAATGAACTAATTTTAGCTTATTTATTTCAGGACATTGAACGAGCGCTAAAAAATGGGGAACTTGCGGAAACTTATTTAAATGGGGTCACCGGACATTATGCAGTTTCCATTATGTATTTCTATTATTCTCTGGCATTGTTAGCAAGGTATTCTATTGCTACAGAACTAGAACAAGTGGACATTCTTCATCTAGTTACAACAATCCAAGAAAAGATGCAACTATGGGCATATTATGCTCCAATGAACTACCAGCATAAATATGACTTATTCAAAGCAGAGAAAGCACGGGTCTTGAGTCAAACCATTGAAGCAATGAACTGTTATGAGCTAGCGATTCAGGGAGCTAAAAATAACGGATATATCCAGGAGGAGGCGTTAGCTTATGAGCTAGCGGGTAGGTTCTATTTAGCGTGTAATATGGAGAGAATTGCTCAAACCTATTTGAACGAGGCGCACTACTGTTATAAGCGCTGGGGAGCGGATGCTAAAGTGAGTGATTTAGACGCCAGATACTCAAGTTTGTTATCCCCGGTATTGACAACTTGCACAATAGACACATCTGTAACAAGTCTTACCAATAGAAGTAGCAATCGCTCAGAATACTTCTTAGATTTAGCAGCACTAATCAAAGCCTCTCAGGCAATTTCTAGTGAGATCGTGTTGGATAAGTTGTTAAGTTCCTTGATAAAAGTTCTGCTTGAGGATGCAGGAGCACAAAAAGGTTTTCTACTTCTGAAGGTAGAAGGGCAACTGCAAATTGAAGCTTCTGGAGAGGTGAATTCAAAGAGTGTGACAGTGCTACAGTCACTTCCTATTAATCAACACCTGCCTGAATCCATCATCAATTATGTGTTTCGTACTTATGATAGTGTTGTACTCAATCATGCGGTTCAAAATGGTGATTTTGTTAACGATCCTTATATCCAGCGCTATCAGTCAAAATCAATTTTATGTGTGCCAGTAATACACAAAGGAAAACTGAGTGGTATTGTCTACTTAGAAAATAATTTGGCTACCAATGCGTTCACTAGCGATCACATAGAAACTGTCAAAGTTTTGTCGACTCAAGCCGCAATTTCAATTGAAAATGCTCGACTCTATTCGGAAATCACCAAACGCGAACAAGCATTAAGAGAAAGCGAAAGAAAACTAACACAAATATTGGAATGTCTGCCGATAGGGGTGGCAATTCTTGAAAGCGATGCTCAGCTTTCCTATATAAATCCTGTTGGAGCAAAAATTCTTAAGAAAGGTGTTAATTCGTTTGTTTCTGTTGAGCAAATGCCAGAGATCTATCAATTTTATCTTGCGGGAATCGATCAAATATATCCTTGGAACCAGATGCCATTGGCACGAGCATTACAGGGAGAGAAGACTTCTATTGATAATCTAGAAATCCATTGTCTAGACAGAATTGTTCCTGTAGAAACCTGGGGGACACCAGTCTATGATGAACAGGGCAATATTATCTTCGCAATCACTACCTTTCAAGACATTACTGAACGTAAGAAGGCAGAGGAACTGGTAGCCGATTACAACCGTGATTTAGAAATACAGGTTGCCGAACGAACTTTAGCGCTTGTACAGCGAGAGGATGTGCTGAGGCAACAGAAAGAACTCTTACAAACCATCATTGATAATATTCCAGTCATGATTGTTTTGTATGACTCCAATTGCCACATTCAGCTAGTCAACCGAGAGTTTGAGCAATGTCTGGGCTGGACAAGGACTGAACTCGAAGGCATTGATGTGCTGGCGGAGTGCTATCCAGTTCCACAGTACCTTCAGCAAGTTATAGAACAAATGGCTGCTGCTACTGGAAAATGGCAAGACTTTAAAACCCGACTGTGCGATGGACGCTATGTAGACACCGCTTGGGCAAACATTCCCTTGAGTGATGGCATGAGTCTGAGCATTGGACAAGATATCCGCGATCGAAAACAAGCCGAAGCAGCTTCAGTTTTAGCAGAACGCAACCGCATGGCGCAGGAGATCCATGACACATTAGCACAGGCTTTTACAGGTATTACTGTTCATTTAGATGCTGCTTTCCGGCGGCTGAAAACAGACCCAGAGGCGGTACAGGATTACATTAAGATAGGACGCGATCTTGCGCGCTACGGGCTTGATGAAGCACGGCGATCGGTTGAGGCGTTACGTCCACAATATTTAGAAGAGGGTGATTTGTACAGCGCCCTCAGTCGTCTTGCAACACAGATATTCTCCTATTCAGATGTACATACTGTTTGTGAAGTAATCGGTGAACCATTTCCTTTATCAATTGAGGTAGAGAATAATTTGCTTCGGATTGGGCAAGAAGCCATGACTAACGCGTTTAAATATGCAAAAGCCAGCGAGATCCGTATTACGCTAGTCTATGAGACGGAGCATTTTTATTTGCGAATTAAGGATGATGGACAGGGCTTTGAAAAGAGTAGCATTTCTATTGGTAGTGGTTTTGGTCTTTTGGGGATGACCGAACGGGTCGAACGCATTGGGGCAGAATTGACGATTCAAACTGCTCCAATGCAAGGAACAGAAGTAGTGGTAAGCGTGGCAGTTTAATAGCTAGGAGCAGTCGATGAATCCTCCTGATGCCATTCGTATTCTCATTACTGACGATCATCCGATTGTGGGGCATGGTCTGGCAGCATTATTGGAGAGTGAGCCCGATATTCAAGTTGTTGGGCTTGCCCGTAGTGGACAAGAGGCGATAAAGCTATTTCGTCAATATCACCCTGATATCACCCTGATGGATTTGCGGATGCCTCACATAGATGGGATTACTGCGACTATCAACATCCTAACTGAATTTGAAGATGCTCGAATTATTATACTAACGATGTATAAGAGAGACGAAGACATCTATCGCGGACTGCGGGCAGGAGCAAAAGGATATATTCT
>JAFASY010000107.1 GCA_019244235.1 Chroococcidiopsidaceae cyanobacterium CP_BM_ER_R8_30 | reverse complement strand
GCGAGGCTACCGATGGATATAAGAAGGAACGAGCTTGACTGGCACAAAAGAGCAACCATTTCTCCAGAGTTTCGGCAGTACATTCTGCTCCTGGAGAGTTAAGCTGATGCCGTTTACTGTTATAAAGTTTGACCATCGCTTCCCAGGTGTCTCGATCTGGTCGTTGCACTCGACGCACTACAGGGGATTTGTTCGTGATATAGGCGGCTTCAAAACAGGTCCAAGCTAACAAGTAACGAGCAATGGTTTCAGCCGTTAACCCAGCATTTTGTAGAGATTGCTGTAGTCGCTTACGGCTGAGCTTGAGCAGCAATCCCCAATCGCTGCAAAAGTCAATTTCTTGCTTTTGGCGCAACGCATCTCGAATAATATTACCAAAAGCCACACTACTGTAAGTTTTCAGGCTTGCCCGCTGGTTAGGATCGCAGATTTTGAGGATTTTAGGCACCTCCGCGATCGCCATTTGAAAACAGTCAGATAATCGGCACTGCGTACTGGCAAAGCGGGAAGCCGTTTTTTTAGCTGCCCAGTAGCAGGTTTCTTGCAAGTAAGCCGATAGATGTGCTTCAGCTAGTCGAGTTTGCTGTGCTTTCCAACACTTATGCCAGTAGAGAGCCCAAAAATTTTCTAAGGCTGGGGCTCCTGGTGACTGCTCCAGACAATTCTGCATGTTGCGGCGAAGTTTGGGGTCTGTGACCCAACCACTGAAATGCTCTGCCTCAAATTGCAGGAAGCTTGAAAATAGGTCGATGAGGCTTTGGCGAGAACGCATAGGTGTGTTCTAGATAAGTCGTTATATCTTAGTTGAATTCGTCTACTAGATGACTAGCAACTTTATAACTCAGGTGCGTTAATATCCCTAGTATCAACGCATCTGAGCTTTAACTAAGCTTTAATGATGATTTTATCGTTGTTATTAAAATTCAAAACGGTTGTTGCTTGAACAATGACTTACACATATGCCTCGAATAATTTATGCACTTCAGTTCTGTCACGCTATGAAAGAGAGCTAGCTGATGCCGTTCGTTACGCCTTGTACGCTGAGGTCTGGTCTAGTGCGTTCTCCAAGCTGTGGCTAGATCAGGGTAGATAAGCATTGCCAGTTTTACAATCGCTGTTCCGGTGCAGTCAGAAGCTTCAAAGCTAAAATCTTAGTGGCTGCATAACCAATTCCTTTTTCAAGTAATTCTCGACCCAAAGCGGCTTAAGATCAGTCCTGTGTCTACTGAATACTTGTATGGTGATAGACATTCCCACAATGCCTTTAGTCTTTCAGTCTCCAGGACCGATTTTGAAACAATTAGGACCGATAACTATTCGCTGGTACGGCTTACTGATTGCCACAGCAGTGTTAGTTGGAGTCATCCTTTCCCAGAACTTAGCAAAGCACCGTCATGTCGATCCAGAGTTGCTAGGCGACTTATCAATTTGGTTAGTCATTGGAGCCATTCCCTTAGCTCGGCTTTATTATGTCACCTTCCAATGGGAAGAATACGCCAACCATCCAGAGCTGATATTTGCCGTCTGGCAAGGCGGCATTGCCATCCACGGAGCCATTATAGGCGGTGTCATAGCTACATTAATCTTTGCCCGACTCAAGCGGGTTTCCTTTTGGCAGCTTGTAGACTTGGTTGCTCCTTCACTGATTCTGGGACAAGCGCTAGGGCGTTGGGGAAACTTCTTTAACTCTGAAGCTTTTGGACGTCCCACGGATTTACCATGGAAACTGTTTATTCCTCAAAACCGTCGTCCTTCTGAATATATTGATTATTCCTATTTTCATCCCACTTTTCTTTATGAATCTCTGTGGGATGTTATGGTATTTGGGCTACTGCTCGTGCTATTTTTTCGAGGTTTGAAGGGAAAACCACAGCTTAAGGTTGGGACAATAGCTTTGGTTTATATGGTAACCTACAGCATTGGTCGTTTTTGGATTGAAGGCTTGCGCACCGATAGCTTGATGCTAGGATCATTGCGGATAGCTCAAGTGGTCAGTTTGGTAGAAATCGTTTTGGGATTGTTTGGGCTGGTGTGGCTCTACCTCTGGCACCGCTCCTTGCCAGATGTAACTCCAGTTAACGAAGTAGAATTAACCCAGTGATGAATGCAACTAATCAGCCTCTAACTCCAGGAGTTTATATCGTTGGGGCAGGACCAGGTGACCCAGATCTATTGACAGTTAAAGCGCAAAAACTGTTAGCGCAGGCAGATGTAATTGTATTTGCTGACTCATTAGTGCCACAGCAGATTTTAGATATTTGCCGACAAGATGCTGAGATTATCCGTACTGCTAATCAAACTCTAGAAGAGATTCTGCCCTTGATGATTGCAAGGGTGCGATCACAAAAATCAGTTGTGCGGCTTCAATCTGGCGACCCCAGTCTCTACAGTGCCATAGGAGAGCAAATGCAAGCTCTTGCTGAAGCAGATGTGTGGTTTGAAGTGATTCCAGGCATTAGCGCTTTCCAAGCTGCTGCCGCCAAGCTCAAAGTCGAGCTAACTGTGCCAGGACTAGTACAGACAATTATTCTGACTCGTATCAGTGGTCGAACCGAGGTACCAGCACGAGAGGAATTAGCAAGCCTAGCAGTACACCAAGCTAGCCTTTGTCTTTACCTCAGCGCTCGTCACGTAGAAGCTGCCCAAGACCAACTGTTGGCATACTACCCAGCCCAAACACCAGTGGCAATTTGTTTTCGTTTGGGTTGGCCTGATGAGAAGATTTTGCTGGTTAGCCTTGAGGAGATGGCAGATGTAACTCGTCGTGAAAAGCTAATTCGCACAACACTTTATGTCATTAGCCCAGCATTAGGAGAGGTAACGGCACGTTCTCGTCTTTACCATCCTGAACATAATCACCTATTTCGCCCTCAGAAGAGAGCAGGGGCAGTAGGGGGGGAGCTAAGTCAGCGAAACACTGGTAGCATCTAAAGTGTAACAAGGCTTAGGAGATCGCATCTTGCTAGACGAACAGGCAAAAAAAACTATCTTGCGGAAGATTCCACACGGTCTCTACATCTGTGGTGTTAAGGATGGTGAGGAGGTCAATGGCTTTACTGTAAGTTGGCTGATGCAGGCTTCGTTTAAGCCCCCATTAGTTGTAAACTGTGTCAAGCAAGACAGTAAGTCTCATGAGATGATCAAGACAAGTGGAGTCTTTGCTATCAGCTTTTTGGACGCAGAACAGAAACACCTAGCCCAAAAGTTCTTTCAGCCACAGCGTCGAGTTGGTCATAATAGGTTTGATGATGTGGAATTTTATCTAGGTGAAACTGGTTGTCCGATCATTTCTGAATCTTTGGGTTATGTTGAATGTCAGGTTGTTGGTACAGTAGCTCAAGGCGATCACACTGTATATGTCGGTGAGGTCATCGCTGCTGGCGTTCACCGAGAAGGAGAATCACTGCGTCTCGAAACGACTGGTTGGCAGTATGGTGGTTAAAAGGAGAACGAAAGATTATGCCCTTAATCAAAGTCCAAACCTCTACCTCTGCTCCTCAGAAATCAGAAACTGAGACATTGCTCAAGAATTTGTCAGCTAAGTTGTCTAAGCATTTAGGTAAACCGGAATCTTATGTGATGACAGCTTTTGAATCTGAGATTCCGATGACATTCGCTGGGACTTCAGATCCTGTCTGCTATATAGAAATCAAAAGTGTTGGCACAATGAAGCCAGAGCAGACACAAGCGATGAGTCAAGATTTTTGTCAACAAATTAACCAATCGCTCGGTGTACCCAAAAATCGCATCTATATTGAATTTGCTGATGCTAAGGGTGCCATGTGGGGTTGGAATGGTTCAACATTCGGTTAGAAACAGCCCCCCTACTCCCTACTCCTTTTCTTCGTGATAGCCATTTATCCTGGAAGCTTCGATCCTATTACTCTCGGTCATCTCGATATCATCGAGCGCGGCTGTCGGCTGTTTGAGCGGGTTATTGTCGTCGTGATGCCAAATCCAAAAAAAACGCCACTGTTTGCTGTACCAGAGCGGGTAGAGTTGATTCGTCTATCTACATCACATTTATCAAATATAGAAGTGGACAGCTTTGAAGGTCTTACTGTAAACTATGCCCAGATGCGCCAAGCGCAAGTGCTGCTACGAGGTCTACGGGCGATTTCAGACTTCGAGGCGGAATTACAGATGGCTCACACCAATGAAACGCTTGCTACTCAAATTGATACTGTGTTTCTGGCGACCTCAAACGAATACAGTTTTTTAAGTAGTAGTGTGGTAAAAGAGATCGCCAGATTTGGTGGTCCTGTCGATCATCTTGTTCCTCAGCACGTTGCCCGGGCTATCTACCGATGTTACGAGATTCATCCAGCAGCGACCCTAACCAAAACCAATCCAACGACTCCAGTGAAGCCGCCCAGGTTAGGTCGTTAGATGTAGACATCCAGCAAGAACTTAACCACCTAGAGGAGATTATTCTAGCTAGCCCTCGGATTCCACTGGTTGGACGAACACTGGTGGATGAGGAAACGCTGCTCGATCATTTGGATCGGGTACGGTTGCAATTACCTGCTGCAATAGAGCAGGCAAAAGCAATTGTCCAGAGGCAACGAGAAATTTTTCGACAAGCAGAACAAAATGCGAGGGACATTATTGAGGCAGCGCAAGCCAAAGCAGCACAAATTCTAAACGAGACGAACATTACTCAACAAGCAGAACAAGAGGCGCGGCATCTCCAGCAACAAGTACAGTTGGAGTGTAAAGCTGCTATGGAGCAAACTATGACTGATATTGAGGAGACTCGTCTCCAAGCTCAGCAGGAGCTAGAGGAAATGCGTGCTGCAGCGATCGCTGAATGTGCAGAGATTCAACGGGGAGCTGATGAGTACGCTGACAACGTCCTCCAAGATATTGAGCAGCAACTTAATGACATGTT
>JAFASY010000046.1 GCA_019244235.1 Chroococcidiopsidaceae cyanobacterium CP_BM_ER_R8_30 | reverse complement strand
TTGGGTGATTTGGGACCCCTTCTTAGCAGCAGCCGAGAAATCGAGCGGTGCTCGCATTTTGGTAGACGGTAAGAATCTAACTAAAAATCGGGGGTTCTATCTCTCGACAAAAACGTTCTCCGCTCAAAATCCTGAACTTCTGAAAATTTTGTTGGCAGAACTCCAGAAGGTCAGCGATTGGGCAAAAAGCAATCCTGCTGATGTTGCAAAGTTTCTTAACGCTCAGTTGGGGATTGATGTCCCTTCTTTAAAGCTTGCAGAAACAAGACGTAGTTATGGAGTAGAACCAATCACTGAAGCTGTTGTTGCAGATCAGCAAAAAATTGCTGATACCTTCTTTGGACTGAAGCTAATTCCTCAGCAAATCAAGATAGCAGATGCAGTTTGGAAGCGAGGTGGCTAAGCCAAAGGCATAAAGGGCAATTTTGAAATGAATCGATTAAAGGGCAAAAATGCAAACAAACTTCAAGTTTTTAGATCGTGTTAGGATGAATATCTATCAGCTTCAAAAACACCGATTTATAGCTCTCAAACGATCAATTAGGCTATTTATTCTAGCCCTAGCATCGGCTTTACTAAGTGTCTCTGTCTTTGCAGGTTGTACTCAGTCCTCTCACCAGACACAGCATGTTGTTCGAGTGACATATTATAAGTTTGGTAGCCCAGCCATCTTAAGACAGTTAGGCTATTTAGATAAGCGGCTTGCCGCAGAAGGATATTCTGTTCAATGGCATGAGTTTGCTGCCGGACCGCAATCGTTAGAGGCACTAAACGCAGGTAGCCTCGATATTACCTGGACTGCTGAATCGCCCGTTATCTTTGCTCAAGCAGCTGGAACTCCGTTAGTCTACATTGCCACAACGAACCCAAATCCCCAAACAGTAGTTTTTTTGGTTCCTAAAGGTTCTCCAGCCAAGAGTATTGCTGATTTGAAAGGGAAAAAGATTGCGCTGCAAAAGGGGTCGATCGCTCAATATATGCTGGCGAAGGCATTAAAAGAAGTAGGCTTACAGATGAGTGATATTCAGCCAATCTATCTGCCACCAGCCGATGCTAATATTGCCTTCAGCCAGTCTCGGATTGACGCTTGGATTATTTGGGAACCTTTTATCAGCGGAGCAGAGCAAAAAGGTTTAGGTCATGTTCTAAGGGATGGAGAGGGGTTGATTGATGTTGGCTTATTTTATTCAACTTCTCGAACGTTTGCTAAAGAGCATCCTCAAGTTCTCAAAATATATCTAGAGGAGATGCAAAAAGCCGAGATTTGGTCTAAAGATCATCCTCAGAAGTGGGCAGAGTTACTGTCTGGTGAAACCAAGCTCGACGTGCCAACACTAGAGAGAGTTTACCCACGGCAGAAGTTCGGATTGCTGCCTATCACACACCGGGTCGTTGTTAAGCAACAGCAAGTGGCTGATATGTATTACAAGCTGGGGTTAATTCCCAAACGAATTAATATTCAAGAAGTAATTTTATCGCCAGAAGAATACGCTGCTATTACACCATCAGAATTGACATCTAAGTTACATTTTGAGACGAAACAAAAAAGAGTTCGAGACTCGACAGCAATTTTGGTTAAAAGGCAGGCGATCGGAATATCGTAACATCTCTTGAGGTTTTGAGCTTGCGCTCTTAGCGCAGCTGGAGTAGAACTCCGGCTGACCTTTGAGTAACAAAGAGTGGCAAGGGTGTAATCTAGATAAGTGCGTTTATATACTGTAAAAACTCTGCTTGAATCCAATTCTCTAAATCTATTTTTTGCAGGTATTCATGATCAGGGATGAGGCTAAGCCGAGCAATATGCAGATCAAGCCAATCTGAATGAATGGTCATCTCTGAAAAGAAACGTCTAGATTGATTTCCTAAGTAGGAACAACCGAAGAGAGAAATAATATCAGCTTCTAGATCAGTCCATTGACTAATCAGTGGAAGAGCACCGGGAGTCGTATCATACCAGTATTGAGCACCAGCCAGTGCCCTCAAGTAAGCAATCACAATTTCTGGGTGCTGGTCTGCTAAAACTTGGCTAACAGCAACTCCATAAAAGGAAGGCAAGTTCTCCAATTCATTGTCCAACAAATAGCGAAATCTTCCTTTACCGCAAGCAATGTTATGGAAAGGAGCAAAATGAGCATATCCATCTGCAAGTTGAATCGGTTGATCTAACAGTTGAGTCGGATCGATATGCTCAGGAAAGGTAAGCTGGACATCAGTAAGTAAATTGGTTGTTTGCAGCAACCTAAGTACTCTACCGTGCGCCAAGGAATTAAACGGAACAGCAATACTCCGTCCTTGCAGGTCTTCAACTCTTCGGAATTTAGAGCCAGTTGGTACAACGAGGGCATTACAGGAACCATCTGGATTAACCGATACAAAACTAACCAAACGAGTTGGTCCTGCTTTATTCGTAATATCATCTCGGTGAGCAGCACTTAATAGCAACGGGTAATCCCCCAAAATGCCAATATCCAGTTGTCCACTCTGTAGTCCATCAAGAATTGGCGCTCCGGTTGGAAAGTTACACCAGCGGATTTGATATTGGGTTGTGCTGTAGCGCCCCTGTTTCGGCAAGAAGTGTTCGAGTAAACTCAAGCGTTGCATTATCAGTCCGGCTGTGATAACAGCAATCGTACTGTTTTGAACACCAATTGAAAGGATCAGTGTTTCAGGACGATGGGATGGAGCGGAATGCAAAAAGGTAGGCGATTGTAATGACATCGAGCGCGGTTGACTTGGGATATTAACACCTAATGTATTTTCTTGAGTTAAGTGATTGGACTGAATCGATAAAGATTGAACAAATTCAGTAAATGCTTGAGCAGGACTATTGCTTTGCGATCGCTGATCGAATGAAGCTGAATCAGTTTCACCCAATGGGTTTAATGGCGTTCTTGAGAGCAAAAAAATATCACTAGGCAATGCAAATTCCTGGAGAGGGATCGATATTAACAGTCCAGATTGACACTCTAGCTTAAATTCAAGACTAGAAGCAAAACTCAAGTAGTTTTCATCCAAGATGTAGTTTCGCATTAAACCAACGGTATCAACCGTCTCAATCAGGGGAAAATCATCCAAGGATAAGTCCAGTTCTACTAAACGGGTTTCCAGCACCAATCGATTAGAGAAATTAGGTGGTGGGAGAACCCAGGGATGGTTTCTCAATGCTTTGAGACTCAACCAGTTGTGTTTTGCCAGAGGATGCTGTGAAGATAGAAATAAAGCGTACTGAATAGAACCAATCGTAGTGGTAAAAAGCTCCGGAATTCCTTCAAAATTAATCTCAGAGATGCCTAAGTCGATTTGACTGTCAGTAATGGCTTGATAAAGTAATTTTGCTGAATTAAAGCTATTACATTGAAGCTGAATGTCGGGATATTGCTTGCGGTACTTGAAGAGAATGTCTGATAGCCATCCCTCTGCGATTGCAGGAGAGCAGCCAATTCTTAAGGTGCCACCTATCCTCTTCTTAATGTCCTGAATTCCCTGGAGTAATTGATTCTCTGTTTCAATCAGCCGTGGTCCTGCCTGAAATAAAAATTGACCTGCCTCAGTTAATTGAATTTTTCGCCCCAATCGATGAAACAAAGGTATCCCTAACTCTGCCTCCAGACATTTGATTTTAGCACTCACCCCTGGTTGAGTCAGGTTGAGGCTCTTCGTGGCTTCTGTAAAACTTAAATGCTTAGCAACTTCTAAAAAAACTTTGATCTGATAGACTTCCATCGATCTTAAATGGTTTTTTCAATCTAGTACCTGGGCAAATTCCTGATATGGTGGCACACTGCGAAACGTTGCAGGTTGATTCTACTGCTGCTTCATGCCCCACTTTTCCACCGTTCGCCGCTCAATCAAGCGAAATAGGACATCCACTGCCAGTCCCAACACCGCAATGACGACTAATCCAGCAAATACGCTCGATGTCTGTAGGAAGTAGCGGCTGTTGTTGATGTACCATCCCAGCCCCCCTTCACTGCCTGCTACCCCAAACACTAACTCGGCGGCGATTGCTGTGCGCCAACCAAATGCCCAGGCAGTACGGACGCCTGTTAGGATGTAGGGCAATGCTGCTGGCAGCATAATCTCTCTAATCAGATTAATGCCACTGCGTCCCAAATTTCGTCCCACCATCAACACAGTTGGATTCACCGTTCTTAGCCCTGTGTCTATATTCAGGGCAATCAACCAGGTGGCAGCATGAGCAATTACCAAGACAATCGATAGCCGCGTTAACCCGAACCAAATCATCACTAGCGGTAAAATTGCGATTGAAGGTAAAGGCATAAAGGCAGCCGTCAGAACGCTGAGCAAGTCTTGTCCCCAGCGAGAAGTAATCGAGAGGGCAGCGAGGGCAGTTCCAAGAATCATTCCAATCGCCATACCGCCCAACAGCGCTGTTAGGGTGGTCAGCGTTCCCTCAATCAGCTTCTGATTCGCCAGATCCTGGAATAGCACCTGCAATACCTGTAACGGACTCGGTACGAGCAGAGCAGGAACGCCTGAAACTATGACATAAACTTGCCACAGCAAAATTAAGCCGATGAAAATGCTGAAGCGACGATAGGTTGAATTGGCAAGCAGAGGTGCGATCGCCCGCTGTAAACCATCAAGAACGGATGTTTTGGAGGTTAGACTCATAAGGTTGTGATTGAAGAGCTGCATCGAACTGAGACGGAACTAGTAAATCTCTTAAGTGAGCCGCAATGGTAGTAAATTCATCGCTGTCAATATCATTGGCCTGACTCGTATCCACAACGGCTTTCACCGTTCCAGGTTTTGCGTTCATGACCAATATCCGATGCCCCAAATAAACCGCTTCCTGAATTGAGTGGGTAACTAGAACAATGGTCACGCCTGTATTTCGCCAGATTGCATTCACCTCATGCTGAAGCTGGGTGCGCGTTAGGGCATCTAGGGCAGCAAAGGGTTCATCGAGCAGCAGTAATTGGGGCTGCACTGCCAAGGCACGAGCAATCGCCACCCGTTGCTTCATGCCGCCGGAAAGCTGATGGGGATATTTTTCAGAGGCATCTACCACGTTCACCAAGTTCAAGTAATCCAGGGCTTGCTGTACGGCCACAGGACGAGCCACGGGGCGAGTTACTTGAATCGCGTAAACCACATTCTCTATCACTGTTTTCCAGGGCAAGAGCTGCTCAAAGTCTTGAAACACAACCATGCGATTAGGACTCGGTGCAGTGACCGCTCGATTCGCAATCTGTAGCTTGCCTGCGCTAATGGGTAGAAAACCTGCCATCGCTTTCAGCAATGTCGTTTTGCCACATCCTGATGGACCAATAATGGCAAACTTCTCACCCTGCTGAACGTGAAAGCTCACTTGGTCAAGAATTCTCTGTCGTTTTCTCGTACCATAGAGAACCTCGATATTCTCAGCCACAATTAGGGGAGTACCAGCAGACGGTTCAGATGTATTTCGATTCAGCATTGGTCAATCCCCTCCAACATTCTGAACGGGCGGTAAAAAGAGTTCCTGCGCTGATTCTGGTGTGCGGCTAATCATCCCGATTTCTCGCATAAACTTAGCTTGTTCTAGAAAGCCTTTGGGAACGAGATTGTACTTAATCGCATCGTTCGTAATCCATTTTTTAAATTGTTCAGCCGTTGCTTTTCCTCCGGCATCTTGCGCTAGCAATTTAGCCGCTTCATCGGGGTTTTCATTCAACAATTTTGTCGCATCACTCAAGGCGTTATATAGAGCATTAGCAAAGTCGGGATATTGATTGTAAAAGTCCTCCAGCATATAGACACTAGACGAAGTACTAGGACCAAACACATCATTACTTTTTAGAATGACTTTGCCGCCTTGCTCAACCTCCTGAAACTGAAATGGAACGTTCGTGAAATGTCCAGCAATTTGTCCTTGAAGGAGGGCTTGAACCCCAAGCGGATGTGCGATCGCCTGCAAATTATTATCCAGTGCATTAGGATTACCTAGCTGCTTTTGAGCAGCACGGCGCAGTATCAAAGCCTGTTCAGAATCAGGCGCAGGCAAACCAATCTTCATGCCCGGTTTGAAGTCCGCCAAACTTTTGATTTGTGGATTTTTGACCACTAACCAAATATTAATGCGACTTAGGGCTGCCAGAATTTTCCATTTCACCCCTCGATCCCATCCCACTAAGAACGGGCTAATCCCACCTGCCCCAACTTGGACTTGCTTGGCAACCATTCCGTCCCGAACGGCTGAACCACTGGACAAGGTTTTCCACGTAATTTGCGTATTGAGAAATTGCTTTTCTAGCGTTTTTTGCTGTTTGACAATCACCAAGTTGGCATAGCCAATGCCCGGTTGGTAAGTAATCACAACTTTTTCAGGGGGCTGAGAACCTGCCTGAGTTCGCTCTCCGGGTCGGTTCGCGCAACTGACTGCAATCAGAGCAACGGGAACTATGACGACAATGACCCCAATCGTCATAAACCAGCGCCGAAATACTTTAGTCACTTGCTATTTTCTCTCCTCTATGCATCTCGCGACACTAACTTATCGTTTTTGTTCATAGTGAGCATTTTAGACTAAAGTACTCTATATTGATAGAGTTACTGTAGTACTAAGTAGCTGGATGTTATTAGTGGGGTATGGCAAAGATTCGATACCGTTGGCGAATTGATGAGAGAAAAATAAAATGCTTGCGACTATCCACCGTAAACGTAATATATTTAGGAAGCGTAATATACCGACAGTACAAATAGTTAAACTGCAAATATATTACGCTCCCACTAGATAAATTGTCGGTTGGTTCCCTAGAGCATCTGAGCCATAAGGTAAGGATGTGTCAGTTTATCCAATTGCTGCACTAATAAACTTAGGAACAAACCCACATCTGTCACTACACCAATTGATTCCACTGAACCGCGATCGCTCAGCTTCGTCACCACCGCCGGATTAATATCCACACACACCATCTTGACTCCAGCCGGAGTCATGTTTCCCACTCCAATTGAATGCAGCATTGAAGACAGCATCAAAATCATGTCTGCTCCCTCCAAAATGTGCGCATATTCCTGCTGAGCTTTAATTAAATCCATCTGGGTATCAGGCAGGGGACCATCATCCCGAATAGAACCAGCCAAAGAGAACGGAATACCAGCACGAACACACTCATACAGCACCCCGCTCTTGAGAACGTCCTGCTCTACCGCTTGAGCAATACTGCCACAGCGACGGATGGTGTTGATAACCTTCAGGTGATGACGATGCCCACCCCGAACAGCAACACCTCGTTTCATATCTACACCTAGGGAAGTCCCCATCAAGTTTTGCTCGATGTCATGGACAGCAATTGCATTCCCGCCTAGTAGCGCCTGCACATATCCCTGCCGAATCAGATTCGCTAGGTGTTCTCCACCACCAGTGTGAATCACAACTGGACCTGCTGTGACAATTACCTTACCACCTTGATCGCGGATTTGGCGCAGCTCCCATGCCACTTGTTCCACGACCAATTCTACACGGCGTTCGCTAGAAACTCCGGCAGACATAAAGCTAAACTCTTGAGTATTGCGTTGCTCTCGCGCTTCAGTCTTACGGATAGTGCGGATACCTTGCACATCGACAACAACCTGATCGCCGACTGCCAAATCTCGCAGCAGTTTGCACCGCGCCATGACTCCATTTGGAGTATGGGTGACAGCGATCGCGCCATCCATACGCTGATTTTGCACCTTGACCCATTCGCCGTTGATCCGCACTTCAGTGGGATAGATAGTGGTGACATAAAAATCATCTGCCGCCACTCCAACTTGGAGCACAGGTTCTAACTTGGCATCGCGCTCATCCTGCGGTAAATCTACTGCACCTAAATCAATTAACTGAGATAGAATGCCTTCCATGACATCGTGAGAAGGAGCTGACACCTTGACCTCTGCCGCGGAGGTACTTTGTCTCTGCTCTCCCAGTTGAAAATTCAGCACTTGGAAGCTGCCCCCACTTTCCACAACCACGTCTAATGCACGGTTGATTAAACCAGTGTCTAGCAGATGACCTTCTAGGCGAATTGTCCGACTCTCTACTAAGACATTAGCGTGGAGTTCTGTTCTTACTGGCTCCGTCACCCGTAGTGTCAGGCACTTGGCAGCTCCTCCAGCTTTGAGAAATTCTGTTAACGGCGTCTCTATTACCCTAAACCCAGCAGATGCTAGGCGTCCTTTGAGAGCCTCGCTTGCCTGATTCATCACCACAACTTCATCGATGTTGACCGCATTGCAGGCAAAATTCACGGCATCCGCTTCGGCGATCACAATTCGCTTTTCTGGCGGCACCCGCATTTCAATCAGGCGGTTGGAATAGGAATCAAATGCTGGTGGATAGTAGAGTAGATAACCACCCTTGAGCGGACAGAAACAAGTATCCAGATGATAGAACCGCTCGTCCATCAGCCGCAGGGACAAAACTTCGATGTCAAGCCACTTTGCCAGGTAGGGGTGAGAATCTAGTTCTGATCGGAAGCCATATCCAGCCCACAGCCAGCGTCCTTCCCGATCTAACAGTGCGTCTCCTGCTCCCTCAAAAGGTAAATCCTTGGGGAGTTCCTGCACTGTGTATCCCTTATCCTCAAACCATGCTTTGAAGTGTGGTTCCTCCCCTTGCCGCTCCTTGTGCAAGAAGCGACTCAGAACGACATTATTCCCCAACACCAGTCCAGCATTGGCAGTAAACACCATATCGGGCCATCCCAATTGAGGTTTGACCAAATCCACGACAGCGTGGTGTTTAAGAATGTGAAAGAGTTGATGCCACTGCTCGACAGCGCGATCGCGCGAGGACTTGTGAATATTCCCTTCCATCCAGGGATTAATCACATAGTCCACGTCGTAGTGGTCAGGGGAGCACATGAGGAAGCGGATCGAAGAAGTCATAAAAGAATTGTGGGGTGGACTAAGACACGACGGACCCTAACTAGATACAGGCTCTCGCTGCTCCAGTTCTGTTACACTTACTACAAAAAAAATTGCTCTTGATAGTAGAAAGCATACAGTTCAATTTTATCTTCACCACGGACATCGTTGCCTGTAAGCCCCGTTTTTGGTTTATCGCCTAGTTAAGCAGGCTAATCACGTCCTCCTGTGATTGCTTTAGAAAGTTGGTACGACTCTAATAACCCGCTTAGGTATGCACCAATTTCATCTGGCGACCACCTGCGGATGAAGTTTGTGAAGCAAACTGGAATGGGTCAGAGGAACTGGCGACAGCAGTAGCTAGGCTCCTGCTTTTTGTGGGTCGATTACCCAATGATCTACTATCTATTCGCAGAAAACTCTCTGGATGCCGAGGTGAGAATCATTTTGACGTGAAGTTTTGTAACTGACTGCGTAACTTTCGACTCTTAAGCAGAGAGGTTAATAAGAGTAAACGAGACCGCGCTATATTTAACTTTTAATTTTTAAAGAGCCCCTAGCTGGTTGTGCTGCTGGGGGTCTCAATTTATTGATAGTCTTTCAGCTTTGTCGGCATGCTTTTTTGAACCTGTTAGATTTCTGTCAGCGTCAAAGCAGTCAAGCCTTCGCTCCCTTTCCACACTTCTCTAACGCACTACTGTTCTTTAAATGTGTTAAATTTTGTAAACACATAAGTAATTTCTATGCTCTAATCTGAGAAGTAGATAGAGATTTGTAGGTCTACCTTTACTAGGCTATAGGTATCAATTAAACACCTATAAACGATAACAAACAGTGGAGTATCAAACAGAAATTTGTTCTGCTGGCAATACCATTGTCCGGTCTGTTGCCTTAGAAGGCCGATAGTCTTCTCTAGCAGTTCAGCCCGGTCTTTACCAATTTGGTGTTGAACTTTTAGTAACAACATTCACTAGTACATAAATATAAAGCCTAAATAACGAAAAAAAATGAAACTTTATAAGTTTTTTGGAATGGTGATAGCAACTTTATTCTTCATTGAGTCTGTAGCAAGTGCTCAGGATATTTCTAATAATAAGTTAAAGTTGAGAAATAAGCTCTTAGAAGGAAGACAATGCATTGGTTGCAAACTAAATGGAACTGACTTGTCGAAACAGAACTTAAAAAAAGTTAAACTTAATAATGCTGAATTAAAGAGCGTTAACTTAGCTGGAGCTAATCTTGAAAATGCAAATCTCACATCTGCTGACTTAACAGGAGCCAATCTTGAAGGTGTTAACTTAACAGGAGCGAAACTTATAAAAACTACTCTCATATCTGTTGAATTAACAGGAGCGAAACTTATAAATGCTGAATTTAAAAAAGCAGATCTTAAGAATGCTGATCTGAATAATACTAACCTTAGTGGAGCTCATTTAAGTGGAATCAATATATCTATTTTAGATAAAGATATAAAAGAAAATAAGAACATTTGTCCTCCCCAAACTCAAGAGGGAAAAGACAAACTAAACGAGGAAGGTGCATCTAATCTTAATGGAGCTAATCTTAATGAAGCTAATCTTAATGGAGCATACATGGCTGGAGACGAACTTGCTCATGCAACACTAGTCGGAGCAAAATTACACCTTGTAATTTTATATTGTTCTGACCTAACCGGAGGAAACTTAGTTAGAGCTGATTTAACCGGAGCTAATTTGAGTCTAGCGAATCTTTACGACACAAATCTAACTGATGTAAACCTAAATACAACGAATTTACGAGATGCAAACATACAATATAATAGATACGATTTCGGTGGTTCATTTACATCTAAATTACCGCGATTTTTGAAGACAGCAATTGAGGAAATATTAATTAATCCAGAAATCAATACGATCTTCAATACAATTAAAATTGGATTTGCACCTTTTGCAATTTTATTCGCAATAAAAACATTTTGGACAAAGACTATCTCCGAACATCGCTCTTATTTAGACGAAAAATTCAAAGAGTTTGAAGGGAGAGCCGAAACAATAAACGTTAGAAAAATGCTTGATAGTGAATTACGACTTGTTGAATTGTTTCCTTCTTCAAGTTTTCAAAATTTTTATTCTATCCCTGTCACTGACGGAATGCTAATGGAGGCTTTAATAAAAGAAGACACCGATATAAAACTAAAGGAAGCATTTGAAAATTATAAGCATAAAGTGGTGGTAAATAAAGAGTCTATTCCTATAAAACTAGATAAATTAGAAGAACAAGTGTTTACTTGTGTAGCAATCCGTGAAAACTTTAACAAGTTTTTAGATTATCTTCAGCAATTTAACTTAATGATAGAATCTCACGTAGTAAACATATCAGATTTAAAAAATTATATAGAACCATGGATTCAAATAATTAAAAGAGTTAGTTCTTCAGAAAAAGTGTATGTTTTAAAATATATGGGTTTATTAAACTCTGTTAAAGAGACAGAGCTAACTTTAACTCAAAGAAATGTAAGAAGACTTTTTGAGAATTTTTGTAGCCTTGAAGACTTACTTGCACCTATGCGAGTTGAATCAATTGCAAAATTTTTAGCTGGTTCAGATAGCCAAAAATGTAATTGGGCGTTATGGTTCAAGACTCATCACCAGTATGAGAAATATAAAATACCAGAAAGCAACAATACAAACGATGAAAATTCCGACGGAATTATCAATCATCAGCAATTAATTAATGATCGTGGAAAGGAATACGAAGAAAGAGGATATGAAGTTTTTTATAATAAAGATAATTATTTTGAATTAAATATTATTGCATCCTCAAGCTTATTATCTCTAATCTTAATACAAGTATTATTACGAATTGGAAAGCCCTTATTAAGATTTTTGTTACTATTTGTATATAATCCTGTTTATCAGATTTCATTTATTGCTCAACCTGTCATCAGATACATCATAAAAATTAATTCTAAATTTCTTCTTAAAGTTGCAGGTCAACCAGACATTATAGCTATTTCTAAAAAAAACGAACCAATTAGCTTATATTGAAATTTGCAAATTGCACAACGTTAATTCAGCTGACAACATAAATATCATTAATATGTACATGTTTTTACTGTCTCAAGTTAAAAAAGCGAAGCTCTTGGTTTTTTCTAAACACTTCTCTTCAGAAATTAAGCTTCCTCTTGTTTCTGATTTTAAGGGTAACATCTTTTATGCGGATAGTGGTGCCCTAATTACCACTCTTGCACCAAGTTATGAATTCCATGCAAGTTGTAAAACTCTATTTTCTCAAATGAATAGTAAAAATAATCAGCGACTTCCTACTAAAGAAAACTGCGAGCATTGTGACATCTCTAAGATTTATTGTAAAAAAAGATATGAAGGCCAATAATTTTTCGCTGTTACTTTACAAATGGGAAAAGGCATCTGTGCTATTGCCTGGTTGATAAAAGCTACGGTACTAGGTGCCGTATTGTTGGGATAGAGCCTGAACACTTTGAAACAAGTACAGTAATCGATTACTGTGAACTGATAAGTGCCGATCTAGAAATGTCTCATAATGATATGAGAAGCCTATACCAAGCGCGGCTTGGTGCTGGAAGTACGTCACGAGTGAAACGTCTAACCTCCCTCAACTGCAAAACCTTGAGAATTGCCCTAATTGCTGGCACTTACCAACCAGAACACTGTGGCGTCGCCAACTATACTGCTTGCCTTAAAGTAGCCCTAAGCCAGCATAATATTCAATCGGTTGTACTAACGACTCATACTGCCGCCCAGATTGTCAATCACCCTGATGTCAGAGGCGTGGTGGAAGATTGGCGACAGATTGACCTCCTGCCTTTGGTGCAGGCTGTACATACAACTGGTGCTGACATCCTGCATATTCAACATGCTGCTGGTACATACAGGTTTAAGCGGGCGATCTTCCTGCTGCCACTGCTGTTGAGAGCAACTGGGTGGCGTGCACCTATTGTAACCACAGTCCATGAGTATGGCTGGTGGGAATGGCGACCTAAAGGCGTTCCGCCACAGTTAGTGGAATGGCTGAAAGTGTGGGGACAACAGCATCAGTGGTGGGATCGCGAAGATGGATTCCTACTGACTTTGAGCAATGCAATCATCACAACTAATCATGATGCCGAAACCATAATTCTCAAACGGCTGCCAGAACTGACAAATCGCGTGTATCGGATTCCCATTGCTGCTAATGTCGAGGTGGCATTAACTGACCAAGATACTGCCCGTCAACTGTTAAGGAAAAAGTGCAATTGGTCTGACGAGACAATAATCATCACATTCTTCGGCTTCCTCCATCCAGTCAAAGGACTGGAAACACTGCTGCCAGCATTTAAACAGGTGCAAAAGATGCAACCCCAAGCGCGTCTATTGCTAGTCGGTGGAGTTGAGAGCCTAGCCCTAAGGGGCGCAGAGGCTAAACGATATTGGGAGCGGCTGCACGAGCTTGTAGCTGAACTGAATTTGAGCCAGTTGGTTTATCTAACTGGTTATGTAGATGCCCAAACCGCCTCACACTATCTAACTGGTGCAGATATTGGAGTACTACCCTTCAACCACGGCCTCACCCTTAAGAGTGGCTCACTTCTAACTCTACTAGCGCATGGTCTGCCAGTCGTTGCTACACAGGCAGTAAGCCAAAACGAACTCTCCCCTGATAGTCTCCCCATTCAGCTCGTACCAGCTCGGAATATTGAAGCCCTAGCATCAGGGTTACTAAAGCTACTGCAAAATCCAGCTCAGCGTATCCAGTTAGGTGCAGATGGTCGTACTTTTAGCAAAAATTTCAACTGGCAAAACATCGCCCGATCGCATCTATCAGTCTATGCACGATTGACAACTCTTCGAGTTTAGGAACTTTGGTCATGTTTACCTAAGTTACTATTCACTGACTACCAAGCCAAGTGATCGTCTGGCGAATCCAATCCTCTGAATTGGCGCTCTTAGCTAAGCCCGCATTTTGACTCACTGCTTGTAGGGCTTGTGATACCTCACTAGCAGTGTATCCCAGCGCTAGCAGAGTCATCTGTACATCTTCCAAGATCGCTGGTGGCGGTCCAGAGGTTAGAGGAGCTGTTGGAAGATGCCAGTCTGCTAGCTTGTTTCTGAGTTCCAAGCAAATACGTTCAGCTGTTTTGCCACCTACCCCAGGAGTTTGAATAAGCAACTGGGTGTTGGCAGTCACGATTGCCTGAACTAAATCAGGCAATTCTAAAGTGTCTAGAAGTGCGATTGCTAACTGGGCACCAATCCCGCTCACATTCAGCAACTGGCGAAATAAATTGCGCTCAGCTACAGAGCCAAAGCCATACAAGACAGGCTGCTCTTCCCGGATTTGCAAATGAGTAAAGACTTGGATTCCTTCGCCAGTTGCGGGTAGCTGCTGAGCTAAACGCGCTGGGATTTGCAGATCGTAGCCACAAGAGTTCACTTCTAGAGTTAAGATAACGCGATTCCCGCTACCTTTGACAACACCTGCAATCGTGCCTTTGAGATAGCTGATCATTTCAAAAATCCGAAATGGTTCAAGCCCTCTAGAATACCACCTGCACAAGCAGCCTGAGCTAAGTAATGATAGCTAGCAGGATGGCTCCAGTGCCACTGAAGCAACTCTGGTTGAGCATTCCCTACAATGACGCCACGTTCCTCTCCTACAGAGAATAAAGCAATATCGTTGCCGGAATCACCACACACAACCGTTTGCTGAGAGTCAAATTCCCACTGCTTTTGCAGAAACTGCATAGCTACACCTTTATCACTGCGACGGGGCAGGATATCGAGGTCTTGACCAGTACTATAGATGAGCTTGGTCTCTAAACCCTGCTTTTGCAATAGAGACTCTAGTTGTGGCAACACCTCCGCTGCGGCAGTTTGTGTTAAGAAAAAACTGACCTTGAAAGGGCGCTGTTCTGACTCTGGCTGGGGAACGAGGTCGGCAAAATGAGCACTAGCAGCTAACACTAAGTCACGATTCCATTTTTGGGAAAGTCTTTCTGCCCAAACAGGATCTGGAGTGTCACTACCATTGAGGTAAATTTCTGTCCCTACAGCAGCAATTAGAGCATCGGGTTCTAACAGGTGCTTTTGGGCTTTAAGTTGTCGATACAGAATAGGGGATCGCCCAGTGGCATAAACAATCCTAATTCCGTACTCTTGGCGATGTTGGCTCAGCAGGTGGTTCAGTTCTGCTAGAGCTTGGTCATGACCTACCAGGGTATTGTCTAAGTCGGTTACGAAGAGAAATTTTGCCACAGAACCTCTTGAGTTAATGTTAGAAACTACCAAGAAATATCTTCCTATGGTTGGCGCGAATTAGTTGCCGAAGAGTTTTTCACTCCTAGCTCGAATGAGTGTGGGTTCATCTCCCCCAATTTTGTCAGATCAGTATTGCTGCCGCCAAATTGCTAAGCCATGGGAAACATTAGACTCCCTACCTGGGTGGCACCAAGCAAGTTAGCAGCCACACCTCTGGTTGCTACACCTACTGGCGTCCCAGCCTCGATGGATCAAAAGAGCGATGGAGCCCCCTCTGGCTCAACGCCGATGACTCGTATCTCCCCCTGATACCAAGCAAGCTATGCCTCTGCTAATTGTCGAACAAAAGCTTAGTGTTCGGATGAGTGAGAGGCTCCTGCGGAGTTAGCCAAACAGTGGTGGCAAGGAGGTAATGGTTCTAGCTTTGTTTAAGAAATCAGGATGCTAAAGCCCAGTAAAACCTCTTTACCAAAAAGCGTTACCGGAAACCCAAGCGTACCACTGTTAAATGGGGGTTCAGGTGCATATTGCATGTGCAGTTGAATCTCCTGCGCCACGTAATCGCCGCTTAGGAGCGCAGCAATGCGCAAAGCAATGTGGCTCATCTTGCCCCCTAATTTACTAACCAGAGTACAACTCTTACTGAGGCGCAGCTTTTCTCCGACTTCTCTGAGCGTTACTATCGGGCTGCACCAACACAGGTCTAGGAAGTTTCTTCTCTTTCTTAGTCTCACTTGTCGTCTTAGGTTTTGGAGGACGGCATTCTGAGCAGTAGAGGGGGCAAGGACCGAAGCTTTTCCTCGCTACGCTACGATTGCAGCCCTTGCAAATGATGTAGTACTCTCGGCAGTACAGCGTGCGGTCATGTTCCTTGACATGAACTGTTCTTGTTTGATCGAGTTTTTTCGGGGGTCTTCTAATCTTGGGTTTAGACGTGGGCATTAATGACGTGTGGTCGATGTCTCTCCAACTATGCTATCAGGGAGACAGTACTATTTAGAGAATTATCTCCACATTGAAACAGTATTTTGTTGAACATCTAATCGAGCTGAGGAACTACTACCGAGTTCAGCAATTAGAAAATGAGCGCAGGAAGCACCATGTAGCTCAACAGCTGACACATATTAATGCCTTGCTAGTAGACCAGCTAGAAAGTTTGAACTTACTTGAAAGCCTGGTTGAGTTGCGGCATCAGTACCAACAGCAGGTAGCAGAGTGTGATTGCCAAGTAGCTCATTGTCGAGAGCAACTGTCTCATGTCAATGCTCTGCTAGCAGACCATGTAGTTGAGCAACACGAACACCCAACGTTCCGAGCAACCGTTGAAGAACAGCGAAGCTTTGCGAGCGAGCTTACGCTATCGCTTAAAGAAGCTTCCAAACTGTCTGATGATGAGTTCTCCAAAGAGAACAAGTTGGAAAAGGAATTGGATGAGCAAGTTCCACCCCCTGCAGATGAGACAGGAAACGAAGCAGCAGAGCAGGAAGAACCAGAGACTAATGCCTCTTCCTTGGAAGTAGAGCCAGTAAGGGGGTTTGAAAAGCAGTTTTTACCAGAACCAACTGAAAAATCTAAGACCCAAACTGAGACGCTTGAGGAAAGTAGTCTCAACGCTCTGCCCTTAGAGATTCCTTTACTACCCCAATATCAGCATTTAACTAAGCCAGAAGCTTTGAGTCAATTGATGGAGGAAAAAGCTGGGAGCGCATTACACATTGACTGGCTCCTCCGGGAACTCTATGGAGAATTAACTGAGGATCAGACTGCTGCTGAAAAAGCGCTATTAAGTGAAACTCTCAAGGATGGAGTTGAACAAGGGCTGTGGCGAAGGATACCAGGAGCGCCAGAATGCTTTATATTAGATCTGAAATTAGCTGACCCAGCTAAGAAGAATACTCAGAAACAGCCGGATAGAGCTAAATCAACCTCAACAGCTAAATCTGCTTTAACAGTTCTCCCGAAGTATTCCGGTTTGAATCTGATTGATGCTGTTGAATTAATCGTTACTGATAAGGCAGGAGAGCTGCTAACAACAGAACAGGTTGCAAAAGCATTATACGGAAATGTGTCTGGCCAAGAGCTTACTCAAGGCAAGGAAATTGTGGGCAGAGCTCTTTGGAAGGGAGCAGAGGCAAAGCGCTGGCAAAATGTTCCTCAACAGAAAGGTGTTTACACTTTGGACATGAGGATAATTGCGCCAACTTCAGGTTCGGATGACACAGCATCAAAAGGTCAAAAAGCCGATCAAAAGCCCCTGAAAGTTCTACCCGCCTATTCTCGAATGAGTTTCACTGATGCGATTGCTACTGTTCTGAGGGAGCATCAAGGGGAAGTTATGACTCCTGAGCAGGTAGCGAGAGAATTGTTTGGGGACGACACATCGGGAACAAGATTCTCTGCTGCCAGGAAGAGGGTAAGCCGGATTTTGTGGGGCGGGGCGAGTAAGAAGAGGTGGCGTCGGCTAACTGGGGCGATTGGGAGGTATACACTAGATTAGTTAACGATGAGCAGTATTACTGAAAAATTTTATCAATTAAGAGTTTGGTTACATACTCCATAACAATGGGTGTTTGAATAAAACCAGTGGAACTCTTGTCAATTAGCGATCGCCTCCCCAAAGATTCTAGAGCCTCTAATAACTCTGATTGGGATACTGGAGGCGCAACCTTCCCTCGCCACTCAGGCAGCACAACCGACCCTTGCTTAATTGCCAGCCAGTACATTAGTTTCTTTTCTAAATCTGATAAGCGGTTAAATTGCTGATCTAGAAGCTCACGAATGTCGCCAATAATTACTGGACCTTGTGCTAAGAATTGAGCTATATCGCCCTGACACAACGATTGAATAGTCGTAGCAACTATTTTAAGGATCTGAGGATTGCCAGCATAGTACTCAGTTAGGGCTTTCCAGTCCTCCTCTGAACCAGAGAAATCCCCTTTTGTCTGTAAAATTCTCTGTGCTTCTACTGGCTTCAAGCCACATAGTTTGAGTGTTCGCACAGGAAGCCGATCTCCTGTAAGTGATACGAGTTCTCTGGACTGCTCTCGACTAGTCAGTACCAAACAGCTTTTATGGCTTGTTTCTGCTATTCGTCTGAAAAGCTGACCGTAATCTTCATATCCAGCGCGGTAGAAACCATCATGAGAATTAGAGCTATAGCTATCGCTACTACTTACGAGCGCCTCGACATTATCTAACACCAGTAGACAGCGTGAGGCACGTAAGTATTCAATTAGCAGCGATATTCTTCCGGTTACCGTATCCGGTAAATTATTCCGCTTATTAGATAGAGACTGGATCAGATCCTTTAGTAATTCTTGAACAGGTGGAGCATGCGACAGCGATCGCCAAATGAGAAAATTAAATTTATCTTGCAATTGTTGAGCACAGCGAATAGATAGGGCAGTTTTACCAATTCCACCCATGCCTAGTATTGCCACTAGGCGACAACTGTCCTTCACAATCCAGTGCTCTAACTGCGACAGTGCTTCATTTCGTCCATAGAAAAATGAGACATCAACTGCCTCTCCCCAGTCCTGATGTTGATCTTTTCTAGTAACTGAGTTAGTCTTCGTCTGCTCCTGTTCTGATGTTACCTTACCAGCCTGAGCTAACTCAAATGAAGCTGTTTTGTATCCGGCTTCTTCTAGTAAGTGAATGACACGACTCCAAGTTCTAACTTTTGTCAAGTTGCCAGTTTTGCGGATCAGTAGTTCTTCAATGTATTTATATAATCCATTTGATAAGTAAACTCTAACTGCATTACTATTACGGCTCTGATAGACTTTATCAGCAATTTCTGCTGGGCTATAACCACAAAGTAATCCTCGCAAAAATTTCTTCTCAACAGGCGTTAAGCTCTTTCCTTTTGCACTTGACAAATCTATGTATAATTTTTCCAGATTCCAGTTATCCGCAGCCTCGGCAAACTCTATTTCCAATTGATTTGGAGTGGATGCCATCCTGGTGCATTCCTATGAAAACTATATATCAAGGTTTTAGTAAACGGCTTTTTAACACTCAACAGTCAACCGATCGACCTTTACTATTGTCAAAGTAACACAGCATCCGTGTAATTTTACTTAGGAAGTCAAGTAAAGCTTTATGGCGATTTTAGTCATCTGCTAGAAAATGAAGTTAGGTCTTAATTTTATCTACCTATGCTAGCAGCTTACCTCAGTACAATTACTGAGCTACAGAGAGCATCTGACGCTGAGACATCGTCAACAAAGTTGTCACCACTGCAAGAAGCAGCCAGAATCAGCTGACATATATCCAAGCTAGTATCAGTGATTCCAGCAATTGACTTTGAGGGGCTGGTAGTATCTCACCTCGAAAGTCCAGCAGTTGGACAAGAATGAGATAGGCGATTGCTAAAACTATGGCAATCGCGCCCGTAATAATGGCGACAATTTTGGAACGATTCATTTAGTTTCCTCAATGTAAACTCTCTTTGAGCTTTTCTGTTATTACTATTTTCTATTACTGGCAATTCTTAGGCTATTATGTTGGCAGTAATTAACACCATATGTTTCAATCGCGACAGCGTTAGCTAAAATCAGATGACCTCTGTTGCCGACTCGCCCTCCTTTGAACCCAATGTCCTCAACCGATCTATAGCGGTACAGACTTTTGACTTAAGGAAAGTTTACCGTACCGGATTCTGGCTCAATCAAAAAATTGTATCTCTCAAAAGTTGTTCACTTACGGTCTATCAAGGAGAAACCTTTGGCTTGTTGGGACCGAATGGTGCTGGTAAAACAACATTACTGAAGCTGCTGTTGGGAATTTTGCGTTCCTCCTCTGGGCAAGGATTTCTACTGGGACAGCCTTTGGGAGATCGCGCCGTAAAGCAACGAATCGGCTACCTTCCAGAAAACCCGTATTTCTATGACTTTTTAACTGGCTGGGAATTCTTGCAGATGGCAGCTGGTATCTTTCAAATTCCTGCTAGTGTTCAGCGGCAGCGTCTGCCTCAACTGCTAGAGTTAGTGGGCATGTCCCAAGCAGTGGCACGAAAAAAACAGATGCGCCAGTACTCTAAGGGAATGCTCCAGCGGATCGGTATGGCTCAAGCATTAATCAATGAACCAGAATTGGTGTTCCTAGATGAGCCAATGTCCGGTCTTGACCCCTTAGGACGCTACCAGATGCGAGAGATTATTCTGTCGCTTCAAGCCCAAGGCAAGACAATCTTCTTCAACAGCCACGTTCTCTCAGAAGTAGAGCAAATCTGCGATCGTATTGCCATCTTAGCGAAAGGGGAGTTGATCTGCAACGGTTCCCTCACTCAACTGCTGGGGTCAGCTGACACTTACCAAGTCAAAGGTCGTGGTGGTAACTCTAATGACCTCAACCAGTGGGTAGCCAATATAGAGTTCGAGCCAGATGGTTCTTGGCGTGGTCAACTCAAAGCTGAGCCCGATGATTTTCTTGCCAACCTTCGCTGCATAGGTGCCCAGCTCATTTCTATGAAACTGTCGCGCCTTTCCCTAGAAGAGTTTTTCCTAACTCAACTTGGGCAACGCAAAATTGAATCAAGTTCCAACCAGCTCCAAAAGCTATAGCCTAGAACAAGCCTTTTGTTGCACTTCCGTTTGAATTCTGCTGCTCAAGACGCACACATCCAGGACAAGTATCGATAACAGTAGGGTACTCCATTAAAGGTAGCTGATAGCCACACCTAGAACATTTGCTACTAAACCGAGGGTAAGACGTTTGTAGGAAATAAGTAACGACTAAAGCATTAGTCAGTAAGCCTAGAACAATAACGATTGCGACAATTATCATATATAGGCAACCTAATTAACTAAGTTCAACTAGGACAAACACTTTCCAGAATTAATCAACATACAAAGATTCTATACCTTAATATTCATGCTAGTAACTTGGAAATAGCAGAAATTCCAAGTTAATAATAAAAATCTTAACAGTTAATTGTCCTTCTAATTAAGGTTACCAAGCTTATATATTAAACGTTGACATTTCATATGCTTATTTTAAGCTTGCATTTATATAAAACGTTAAATTTTTAACTTAAAAATAATGGTTTTAAGTGATGGCTCAGTTTTAGTAACGGAAAAATTTTGAGCGTTTAGGAATGGGTGAAAGCAACTGTCCCATTTTGGGTAGCTGGACTAACCCTCTAAGCCAACCCAGAACAACGATCAATCAACACTCTTGGGACTTAACTGTCCCATAAATAGTTCACAATGAGACAGTTAAGCATCTACTGCGCTCGTGAAGTGGAAATCAGAACGGCTTCTACAAGATCTTCTCTGTAAGCTTTTCAGCCTTAACGCTCAATTTTTTTCCTTTACTATAATTAAGCCAAGAAAACCTCCAGGTAAATTGGTCATTGAATGTAACGAGCTGTGGTCGTTTGTTGACCGCAAGAAAAATGAGGTCTATATCTGGCTAGCAATTGACCGCAATTCTCGAAAAATTGTCGGTTGTTTTGTGGGAGATAGAACGAGAGAATCAGCCCATAAACAAGAGTTGTACCTAGAGAAGTCGTTTGGTAGCTGTCGTTGGCTGTGGAACAAATTTCTTGCACAACATAACGAAACTTACGAAACGACAGGAAAAAGCGTTATCTAGACTTGATTTTCAAAAGCAATTACCTCAGCTTAAAGAAGAGTTTGAATGGTTGAGTGAACCTTATTCTCAGTGTCTTCAAGTTGTCTGTCTAAATCTTAGTCAGGCTTTTGTTAATTTCTTTGAAGGTAAGTCGCAACCCAGAAGTGTTGAATTCGGACATAAAACTTTACACTGAATCAGACAAGCGTCTCTGGAAGCAAGTCATAGCTCCAATGAATCATCGAGCATCGACGATTTAACTCCAGCTGCAAATAGCGAAACTTATCTAACAATTGGTGTCCATAAAATGACGGTATTTCCATCAATTGCAAAATTAAATAAGCAATTAATACCATATAGATTTGCATGACCACCCCGTTCACACTTTTAGTAATTAACTTGTCCAGTTTCAGGTGCATCTTCAGAAACTTCCACAATACCTCAATCTGCCAACGTTTTCGATAAACTTCAGCTACCTCTTCATTTGTCATCTGTTCGATATTCGTCGCGAGACGAAATTCTGTACGACTCTCTAAGTCACAAAAGACAACGACTCGATACCGTTGCTGTAACGGTGTAACCATCCGTAAAATTGACATTGTAGCTGTCCAGGTTGCTGCCAGTCTTGTAGATGCCGAATGGTGCTTAATTAATGAGCAATGCAGGCTCTTTTCTTTCATAAACAAGAAAAAGCTTATCAGTCTAGTATGGAATTTTGAATTTTTTTCTAGCGATAAGTCTTATAATGGGGATAATGTTATTGCATAGTAATAATTTCGAACAACAAAAAAGTCCGAAGATGTATTGGATGAACCATCTGTTAATAAGATAGCTTAGTCTTGGCTTACGCCTTTTTGACATATTCTTATGTTTTATATCTGTTTATCTTAAAATTTTAATGAATTTGATTATCCTAAAAATTTAGATCTTTTTCCTTTTTAATCAACATTTCACCCATGAAGAGCAATCGAAGGAATTGCAGAATAGACACGTGGAACACTTTAAAAGACATATTCATTGCACTAACCATGTTCAAGTTCAGATAGAGAACAACCGTACTGGTATGACTGTAGAAGCTCTCAAACGGGCTTTTATTGGAACTCGACCACATCAGCGAGACAGAAGTTCCAAACTTAGAAGTTGGCACTGGCGTTCCGATAATATATGACATTAGTGGGGTAGGAGAAGTCATCAGTAAGGCGATTCTGAATTAGACTCAGACTCTAATGTCACTAACAACGTCCTTTACGACCAGAAGCGATTCTCTGTCTGCTCGTCCCCTTGGAATTCGCGAAACTCTGAGACCTTCCCATTTGAGAGCCGCCATACGTGTACCTCTGGGAATGCAGCGGAGCAACCGTTGCGTTCCGCCTTAACGGTCACGAGCGCTACCACGATATCTTCTTCGGCAAGGACGTGATGAACTTCGAGCGCGAAGATACCGCCGCAAAGTTCCATCGTGTGTTTGAAAAATCCGACGACCTCATCGTGGCCCTTGTAGTCGCCCGACAATGGACTGTAACCCGGCACGTGCCAGGTGACTGCTGCGTCGAATGCCTCAAGTACGGCGGGGATGTCGCCCTTGGCAAAGTCGTCGTACGCCTTACGGATAATAGTAGCGTTGGTTGGGATCATGGGCATTGTCACAGAATGTCTAGGAACATACGCGGCTTTGCAGCGATTTCTGAAGTCAAATAAGCCGTCATGACCGACATTTTCTGATCGCTCAACGGCTGCAATTAAAGATGCTCTTCAAACCAGGTTTCCAGGTCTGCCAGTCGCGAGAAATCGAGAAAGGCTACACCCTGGTCTTCTAACTGGGTGATGGAGAAATTGTCAATTTGCATAATGCCTTCCTGCTCAGT
>JAFASY010000073.1 GCA_019244235.1 Chroococcidiopsidaceae cyanobacterium CP_BM_ER_R8_30 | reverse complement strand
CGGAGTCGATAACCGCTGAAAGCATCTAAGTGGGAAGCCCACCTCAAGATGAGTGCTCTCATGGCAATAAGCCAGTAAGGTCACAGGGAGAACACCTGTTAATAGGCGCGAGGTGGAAGTGCAGTAATGCATGCAGCCGAAGCGTGCTAATAGACCGAGGGCTTGACCAAAAAAAGTCAGTTTTGCTTCTTTCTGCTGCAGTCTTCAGGGTGATGTCAAACGCCCACGCAAGTTTTCCTGGTGCCTTGGGCGCGGTGGCACCACACTGACTCCATCCCGAACTCAGAGGTGAAACGCCGCAGCGGCCACGATACTTTGGGGGTTGCCCCACGGGACAATAGCACGGTGCCAGGATAATTAATGAAGGCTTAAAGCTCCTCTTCATATCTCATGAAGGGAGCTTTAAGCTTTTGAACGTTAATGGTGGACATCATTTAAGCTAACATTGTTGTTAAAAAAAATTATTGTGGTGGATGACTTAAAGTTGCAAGCATACGAGCTAAAACAAGCATTAACTGCGTTTGTCCTTGATGCAGAAGGAGAATTGGCAGAGGCGCTAGAAACTTATGCAGCTGCCCAGTCACGTCCTGGTTACCAGGATCGCGTCCAGCAGGACTTAATCATTGATTCTTTTTTAATAGAGGGCAAAGTTGGGAAACAGTCACCTCTGGATTTATTTTTGGAAAACCAGCCAGACTTATCACAAAGAGATCACCAAATAGTTAACAACTGGCGACGCAGTTTTATTGGCTTATTTGCTGTGACGCGAACATTAACTGACGGATTCGAGCTGATGAACTGGCTGAGCGCCAAGCACTACATTGTTATCTCTGATGAGGTAAGCCGATTCAAAGAAGGAGAAATTCTACTAACTCGTATTGCCCCCCTTACTGATACCCAGTGGATGTTTTTTAGTCCTTGTGTACCAATGGGTAAATTAGGTAAACCAAAATTGGCTGTAGCGATTGGTAATTTTAAAGACGCTTATAGAAGTGCCCTTTATAGTGATGCTCCAGAACTACTAGAGCAGGCTTGGCAATCAGTGGAGAGATATCATCAAGAGTTCCTTGAATTTTTCGGTGATGATGAAATAACAATGCCTGGATATCAGCTCAACAAAAAGATTGCTAAATTTCAAGAAGTGATGACACAGCGACGCTTGGCGGCAGCAGGTGTTGATACTTCTAAATCTCTTGCAGAAGTGGTGCAAGAAGCCGGGATCGAAGAAGAGGAAATTCAAGCAGCAGCAGAGGAATTCGGTGTTGACTCAACGGCTGTTGCTCAGTTGATTGACACCAAAAGCACAACGAATAAAATGGTGATGCCTAAGGTTGAATTACCAGCCGAGCTACGCCAAGCAGAACAGGTAACAGCCCTAACTCACCCCCGTTGGGGTCAGATGTTTATACCAACGTACACTCGGTTTAAAGCCTTGCTAGAGTCAGAGGACTGGCAGAACACTGAAGGCTCCGAAAAATTAGTTCGCTACTACCTGGAAAACCCTAACATTAATGCTTTCATTTGGCGGCGGTTAGCTCAACAGTATCCAACTCAATTGGAAAAAGTATTGCAAACAATATTGGAGCGTCCAGATTTTCAACTCAATTACGATTTAGACGCGCTCTTACAAGAATTTAACAAACCAATAGAGCCAGAGCTACCGGAAATTGCTAGTGTGCCACAGCATTTGCATGACTTATTCCAAGAGGCAGTAGCAGAGGTAAACAAATCAAAATCCAAGAGCAAAAGTAAAAAAAAGACTGGGATGGGATTTCAGTAGGTCAAGAACAGAGTGTAGGGGGACCTACGACCACACCCCACACCCTGTTCTCGTCAACTAAAGAACTTTGTGAGTGTGCGAGTGTTGCTTTATATTATCGTCTTGAGTAACGACTCTCTTCGGATTTAACACCCGCTTGCGTTCAGTAGAGAACTTGAAGTCGCTGCGAATTGTACCTTGAGGAATGTGAGATTTCGCTAATTCACGGCGTTTATAGGTCCGAGCAGCGGCAATTGCCCTTAACTCGAATTCGTCACCAAACTGAGCTGACTCAGGGAGCCCAATTGGTTTCTGAAGTGTATCCCCAATTACAGAGCCTAGAGTTGTTGCACAAGCTAGTTGGTAAGAGGTGGGAATGCCTTTAACAATAGCTTCTAGAGCCGCTGAAGGTATGGGTTCTAGAATTTGGACTTCGTGTACTTCTCCCTCGTCCTTAACAAAGCAGGTTGCCAAGCCAATCACGAGATAGTCATCTGCTGACAAGTCAGGAGCATTGGAATAGGAAGTTGCCATAAGATTGCCATCAACAGTTCAAGATGGGGACACACAAAAGTGGTAGTTGTTGCATTGTATCAACTTGAGAAGAGCGCTCTTAGCGCAGCCGGAGTAAAACTCTAGCTGGCCTTTGAGTCAAGCTGTGGAGGGTTGGGTCATCCGCAAAACTGGCACATTGTCAAAGCTGCACTTCCACAGTAGTTAAAAACTGATGTTGTTTAGCTTATCAGTTTAGCCATAATGAATACTAATTTGTCAAATTCCTTTACTCTTTTTATCAAACCAGATGAAAGTTTACGTACTTGGGCTTGGGAGAAGGCACAGCAGGGAAATTACTCTGAAGCGATCGCGCTATTAGATTGGCTGATTGACCGTTGTCCTCATAGTGCTATTGATTACAACAACAGAGGGTTGCTTTATTTCCAGAATGGTCAAATTAAGCTAGCACTTGCAGACTATAATTTGGCACTAAAACTCAATCCTCAGTTAGCTAGCGCTTACAATAACCGAGCAAATTGCTACGCTGCTAGTGGATGGTTAGTGGCAGCGCTTGCTGACTACGACCGAGCCATTGACTTGAATCCTGGTCATGTGCGAGCCCGAATCAATCAGGGAATTACCTTACGTGAATTAGGAATGTACAAGCAAGCGATTGAAAATTTCGATACTGCCTTGTTGCTCGGTCAGCTGGAAGGTCACATATACGCTGAACGAGGCCGGACTTATCATCTTTGGGGTGATTGGAATTACTGCCTGATCGATTATCGTCGGGCTTTGACCCAGTTACCCCAAGAGAGTACTTGGAAGTCTAGCCCAGCTATTTGCTTGCGTCTTCAGGTTGAAGCCTGGATAGACCAATTACGCAGTCTCTTTTCAAAGGGGCGGTGAGTAGTCAGGCAGTTTTTGTTTTCATTCCCCTAGATCCTAGTTCCTAGCTCCTCTTGTCATTTCAGCACCCTTAGCATCTGGCTTCAACAAGACAACTGGCCGCTCACCAGGGGCAAGCCGATCGCTTTGCTCCTGCATAATATTTTGCGTTTGATGGGGATCGAAAAAGCGACTAAAGTCTGTCTGTAGGTGAGCCACATGTCCTTCGATCTGCCTGTCTTCTGTCTGAATTTCCTGCAACTTCTTCTGTTGGGAACAAGTATAAGGTATGAGGCGAAGCAGAGCATACGCTGCTAGAACTGAAAGGATAATGTTAACTGATAGTTTTGCTGCAGTTTCAAGTGTCATAGCTGCATGAGAGTAACGGCGACGGCGGGCTTGAGGAGCAACACGACGTGCTTCTACTGGCTGTAATGGCGGTCTAGATGGTTGAAAAGCGTTCATAAGTCTTAGATATTTCCCTGCATAAAACAATCCAGTCAAGACGCTTCTTACCTCATAACTGGAAGTGGTTAGCTGTTTTGAATATTTTTTAATGTTCAGTATTACAGCTCGACCGGATTATAAAGTTAGAGCATTGCTAACGCAAGTGATTGTAATCATGTTGGTCGATTTAGTTGCTGGGAAGTTAAAGGGATGGGGAAATGAGGAGATAGGGAGATGGGGTGAGAAGGCAACTCTTTGAATTTCTCCCCATCTTCCTACCTCCCTATCTCCCCGCCTCTACTTATAAAGTTCTGTTGCTAGCCTTAGCGCCAGAACTCCTGGAATCAAAGCTACAACAAGAGCAATATAGATTTGAGTATCCGATAAAGACATGATGGAAAACCTCCCATTTGCAATATTTTCGACAAGCTTAATCAATACTTTTGACTAAATTGCCCGACTCATGGAACAACTTGTTACAAGATGAAACAAAAATGAGTTTTTATCTCGGCATAGACTTTGGCACCTCTGGTGCTAGAGCTGTAGTTATTGATCTAGAAGAAACTTCAAAAGCAGAGGCACAGCAGGCTTTTCGGGTGTCGGTTGCGGATGTAGATACAGTAATTGGCTGGCAAACGGCTTTGTTTGCTCTAATTGAACAAATTCCTCAGACATTGCGTTCCGAGGTTAGGGCGATCGCGATAGATGGCACTTCTACTACAGTCTTGTTGTGTGATGCTGCTGGTAGTCCGGTTGCGCCACCGTTACTTTATAACGATGGGCGAGGAGTAGCAGTGCTAGAGAGGTTAAGGGCAGTGGCACCTTCAAACAGTACTGTGTTGAGTGCCACGTCTAGCCTAGCTAAGCTGCTATGGATGACAGAGTTACCCTCCTTCAGTCAGGCTAAATATTTTTTACACCAGGCAGACTGGCTAGCTTTTCTACTGCACGGTCAGTTAGGTATAAGCGATTATCATAATGCTTTAAAGCTAGGGTACGATGTCGAGCAGTTCTGCTATCCCAGCTGGATGATAGAGCTGCTCAGTTCCACCTCCCCATCAGCTAACCAACTATTACCCAAAGTTCTAGCTCCTGGAACTCCAGTTGCACCAGTGTCAGTGGAAATTGCTAGTCGGTTTGGGTTAAGGCGAGACTGCTATGTATGTGCTGGCACGACTGATAGTATCGCAGCCTTTCTTGCCAGTGGGGCTACTTCCCCTGGTACAGCTGTGACTTCCCTAGGATCGACTTTGGTATTAAAGCTACTGAGCCATACCCGTGTAGAGGACGCACGATTTGGAATTTATAGTCATCGGTTGGGCAATTTGTGGCTGACTGGAGGCGCTTCTAATACTGGCGGAGCGGTGCTGAGGCAATTTTTTACAGACGCTGAGTTAGAGCATTTTAGCTGCCAAATTGATAGCGCACAAGCAAGTCAGCTAGATTATTACCCACTGACTCAACCAGGCGATCGCTTCCCAATTAATGACCCTCATCTGCCTCCACGACTAGAGCCACGCCCAGCTAATCCAGTAGAATTTCTGCACGGTTTACTGGAAAGCATGGTACGAATTGAAGCACGCGGATATCAGTTGCTACAGCAGCTAGGTGCCACACCTCTGATTCAAGTTTATACGGCTGGTGGTGGTGCTGCCAATCCTAGCTGGAGAGCAATTCGCGCCCGCCATCTACGAGTTCCCATACTCTCCCCAGTGCATACAGCTGCTGCCTATGGCACGGCACTTTTAGCACGGCAAAAATGTATGACAAATTAGAGCAATAATTGCAATAGTCCCTAGACAAGTCTCTTTGAGCATATACTCCACATTCACATTGATGGACTCGCTCTTTGAGTTTTTTCTTCTTGACGAAGTCAACGTTCTGCTGCCGTGGCACGGCAGAAGAACGTTGACCGAAAACTGGGATACAAGCCCCGTCGTGAACGACGGCTTTGCTGGATTCTCAATGTACTGCTTAATCTTTTCAAAATGCACTTCAGTTGCATCTGCCGCATGTGCATCCTCCTGGTGGTACAAGACAGATGCCTAAAAGTGGTGCCACCCTTGTTATTATGAACACCACTAAACGCATAGCTACGCTCAATCGCATTCGTCAACTCAGTCGCCTGACGGACACAGCCTTCAAGATTCCAGGAACAGGCTTCCGCATTGGCATAGACCCAATTATTGGTCTGATTCCAGGGGGTGGCGACCTAATCAGTACAGCATTTTCAGCTTACATCATCTTTTTAGCCGCTAGTTTCGATATACCACGTCGAGACTTAGCGAAGATGCTCTTCAACGTTGCACTGGAAGCAGTTGTCGGCACAGTACCTCTAGTGGGTGACTTGTTTGATGCTTTCTACAAATCCAACATTCGCAATTTGGCACTTTTAGAGCAACATCTTACAAGAGTTGAACCAGAACTGGAAGAAGTTGCCTCGGCGGAATCAACGCTCGCGACGAGCACAATCTCAAATCTCGCTCAGCCAATCTCGTCTAGATAGATCTCCCGGAGGCTAGGCTGAGATGACTCATTACTCACAAGGCAAGCCGTCATGCTGCATCGGAAGAGCCCGGAGGGGCTGATTTGCATCACACAACCGCTCCACGCCCAGGTTTCCGGTCAGCTAGCTCGTGCTTGGGGTAATGAAGACTTTGGTCATTTCGTTCCCTCACAGGAGGTTTGTGTAGCTGCCGAACAACATGATATCGGCTGGCTGTGGTGGGAAGCTGCGCCCACCCTGAACCCGCATTCCGGCTATCCTCATCAGTTCACGGAACTCCCGACAGAAGTCCATGTCGGTATCTGGGTGGGAGCTAAACAACTGGCGCTGCCACTAGGAAGATATGTGGCGCTGCTCGTCTCAATGCATGGCACTGGCTTATACGAGCGCTTTACTAGATGGCAGAACTCACCAAAGGCTATTCAAATCGTGCAGGACTTCCTGAAACGCGAGTATACCTTCCAATCACAGCTCATTGCTAGCCTGAGAAATGACTCATATTATGCACCTTATGTAATGCCAGAAGTCATAGGGCGCAACCGACAACTGGTAGCAATATGGGATGCTCTCTCAATAATTCTGTGCCAGGGCTTCCAGGGAGAGCAGCAAGTGAATCAGGTGCCAACGGCGTCAGGTGCAACAAAACTAACATTAACCGCAGAAGAAGATAACCCGTTCCAGATCGCGGTGTCTCCCTGGCCGTTTCAGCAGACTCAGGTGACGTTAACATATGAAGGACATCTGCTGCACGAAACCTTTACAGATGAGACGGCAATGCGAGAGGCTCTTAGGGGTGATTCTTGGAGAACAATTAGCACGACTTTGAAACCGATGTATTGACGAAGTCTTTAGCGTTGCTCCCGGAGGGAACTTCCGGGAGAACGTTGACATCCTCTCGATCATCAAACCATGGCAAATATCTGTTGTAAAAGACCGCCTATCTCATTGATAGCAGCGGTCTTTTTACAATTGATTGACCTGAGATAAAACTATCCGGTTTACCTACTCCCTACTCCTATTTACAAAGCACCTCACAAAGAGGAACCTAAGCCCGCGTAGGCACCGTAGAAGAATATACCCAGCACAGCAATCAAGCCCAGTCCAGCAATCGTAGCAACAATCCACAAAGGAATTCTTCCAGTTCCAGACACAGCGTTTACCTCCTCCCTTAACAATCAGTCAACTTGATTAAATCAGCAAAGATGAAATCAATCCGCTCTAGTTCCAGTTAGTTAAAGAAATAACTGGAGAATAGTATGCCCAGGACAAAAACGAGGAGTAGTCCTAGGAAAAGTGAAGTCCGATTGAGTTCAACCGGTTGGTTATTCGGATTAGGCAATCTTGTTGGCATTAGTTTCTCCTAGCGTTGAATAAACTGCATGGCAGCGATCGCACCTAAAAAGAAGACGGTCGGCACAGCCAGAGTATGGACTGCTAGCCATCTCACGGTAAAAATCGGATATTGAACTGGCTGATTAATGTTTCTGCTCGTGTTGGTCATGATGTCAACTACTTACTCGTAAACTGGTCGATTTGTTGTTTGCCTTCAAAGCGGTCTTTCACGATGGGCAATTCTTGCCGGGTTTGCGTGTAATACTCATTCGGGCGGGGTGTCCCAAACGCGTCATAGGCTAAACCCGTACTCACAAATAGCCAACCCGCGATAAATAAGGCTGGGATAGTGATACTATGAATCACCCAATAACGAACGCTGGTGATAATATCCGAGAACGGACGCTCTCCGGTGTTACCCGACATTAGATTCCTCCTGATAACAATTATTGCTTTCTTCAATCATTATCCTATTAAACCTTAGTCCAGGCACAGATCAGGCACTTTTTCCTGAGAGAAGGATAGATTGCTGCAACATTTCTTTACAAAAAGGGGGTAGAGACCTTTTTTCCTCATCCCGTGTTATGCAGCAGCGACTGGTGCTTGATATTTCAGCAGAGTTCCTCTCTGCCCAATGATAAATCCTTGTTCCGGCGTGATAAAAATGACCCTGTATAGGTTAGATGCGACATCTTCAACTGCACGGTCTTTTTCCCAAGTCTTGCCACCATCTAAACTCCGTAGCAAATTACCGCTACCGCCACTAACCCAAATCTCGTTTGGTGTCCGGTATGCCAAATCTAGTAAGCCCCAACTCGTAGAAAACTCTGGATACTGAGGCTTTTCCCACTCATCGGGATTCTCTAGGCTAGTGAACTGAACTTGACCACCCCTCGCTAGCATCCAGAGTCGCCCGTCTTGACCAAAACCCATATTTTGCACTCGTCGAGAGCTATTACGTTGATGCGGTTCCCAGGCATCCTGTCCTGGTTCCCAAGTCGAGTAAAAATTTCCCCTAGCTGAAACTGCTATATACTTACCTTCTGGGGACCGAGCAATATTCCGCAGCACCCCGACGGCTTCCTGTACCATTGCCTTCCAAGTTTTGCCACCGTCTGTTGTCCGATAGATAGCTCCTACATCAGTCGTCATCTCAGCTGACTGTGGACCTAACGCCGTGATAGTTTTGGGGTTACCTGGTAACTTGGCACTCAGAGGAATCTGCGTCCACGAACGACCCCCATCATGAGAATGCAGCAAAATAGCTGGCTCTCCCGTAACCCAACCCTCAGAACCAGCAAAACTGACAGAAGAAAAAATATACTTTTGGTCTCCCAGGTCTAGTTTGGTAGGTTGCCAAGTTTTGCCTCCATCTGTTGTTTCCAGGAGCGTTGAGTCGTTACCTACTAGCCAGCCGTGCTGGTGGTCACTGGTAAAGCTGATATCTTGCAGGTTAGCCTTTGTCGGCAGAGTAACAGCTTGCCATGGGTTATCACTGAGAGAGGTAACCTGACTGCAGCCAACGCACAACACGACAGCCAATAATACACCGACAATCCGTTGCCAAAATTTAAAATGTGAATGCATACATGAAATGGAGCAAGCCCTAAGAAGGTTTTTATTGTAAGCCGTAAAGACTCATGAACAGCAAGAAGCCAAGACCCAAAGCACCAAAAATCAGAATATTCTTCTGACCTGGCGTTAGCCGATTAACACCGAAACCGTAGCCGAGATTTTCTTGAAAACCAGATGCCTTTCCTTGAGGACCAATATTTTCGAACTGAGCAGTTCTAGCACCACAAACCGGACATTTCCAACTAGAGGGTAGTTTAGCAAAAGGCGTTCCTGGAGGAACCTGAGACTTGCTATCTCCCTTATCTGGTTCATAGATATAGCCACAGGCGCGGCATTCATAGCGGTCTAGGACATCGGTCTCAACAGCTGGATCGCTCATAGTTCAATAAAAAATAGGATTGGTAAAGCTTAAATATCTATTAAAAATTATTGCACATGTTAGCGAGACACAGAACAGGGTGTGGGTGTGGAGTATGGAGATAGATTTGATACCCACATCCCATAGAGTACCTGCACCTAGATTGCTCCATGCGGTTTCCCCACACCCTGCTTCTTGTAAAAACAGGGTAGATATAATGTAGAAATAAGTAACAGAACTTTTACGCCGGGAGCGGTAGATATTTATTGTGTTTGTTCTCAGCGGCTACGAGTACCTTCTAGGTTTCTTACTAGTGTGCAGCTTGGTGCCTGCCCTAGCTCTTTCAGCATCCAAGCTGCTGCGACCAAGCGGTCGCGGTCCAGAGCGGCGCATAACTTATGAATCTGGCATGGAACCAATTGGCGGAGCCTGGATTCAATTTAACATTCGCTACTACATGTTTGCCTTGATCTTTGTCATATTTGATGTGGAAACGGTGTTTTTATACCCTTGGGCTGTTGCCTTCCACCTCCTGGGACTCTTGGCATTTGTGGAAGCCCTGATTTTTATCGCAATTCTTGTCGTTGCCCTTGTCTACGCGTGGCGTAAAGGAGCCCTTGAATGGTCATGAACAATAGTCCAACAGAGCAGCAAGAACGGATTATCAACCCGATCGAGCGCCCCATGGTCACGAATGACCTCTCAGAGAACGTGATCCTGACCACAGTTGACGATCTCTACAACTGGTCACGCCTTTCAAGCCTGTGGCCCTTGCTGTTTGGAACAGCCTGCTGTTTTATTGAGTTTGCAGCGCTAATCGGTTCTCGGTTTGATTTTGACCGATTTGGTCTAGTTCCCCGTTCTAGTCCCCGGCAAGCAGACTTAATCATTACGGCTGGAACAATCACTACGAAGATGGCACCGCAACTAGTACGTTTGTATGAGCAGATGCCAGATCCGAAGTATGTCATCGCTATGGGTGCCTGCACGATCACTGGTGGCATGTTCAGTGTTGATTCCCCAACGGCTGTTCGAGGAGTCGATAAATTGATTCCGGTGGATGTCTATTTACCAGGGTGTCCGCCGCGTCCAGAAGCCATTATTGACGCCATCATTAAGCTGCGGAAGAAGATATCGAATGAGTCGATCCAGGAGCGGGGCCAGATTAAGCAAACGCACCGCTACTACAGCACGACTCACAGCATGAAGGTGGTGGAGCCGATTCATACCGGAAAGTATTTGCAGTCAGCAACTCGTCAATCCGCACCCAAAGAGTTGATGGAAGCAATGGGGATGCCTGTACCACCTGCACTGCAAGCAGCAGAGAAAGAGGAGATCAGCCGTGGCTGAAGCAGAATCAAAAGAACCAACCTCCGAGCAGACTAGTGAAACCGAAGCGGCTCAGCTGGTAGAAGCAGGTAAGACTTCTAAATGGTTAGCAGAAAATGGCTTTGAGCATGAGGCGCTGCCAGCAGATCATATAGGAGTTGAGATTATAAAAGTCGATCGCGACTACCTGCTGCCGATTGCAACAGCACTCTATGCCTATGGATTCAATTATTTACAGTGCCAAGGTGCTTATGATTCTGGACCAGGACAGGACTTGGTTAGCTTCTATCACCTGATCAAAATGACTGATGGTGCTGACCGACCTGATGAGGTGCGCTTGAAGGTCTTCTTATCAAGGGAAGACCCAAGAGTGCCTTCAGTTTACTGGATCTGGAAGGCTGCAGATTGGCAAGAGCGGGAGTCTTTCGACATGTATGGCATTGTCTACGAGGGACACCCAAATTTGAAACGGCTCTTGATGCCTGAAGATTGGGTAGGCTGGCCTTTGCGGAAGGATTATGTTTCTCCTGACTTGTATGAGTTACAGGACGCTCATTAAGCTGAAAACCTGCCCCTCGCACCAAACAAAAGGTATGAGGGGATCAGGCTGTGTTCATAAAATCTTTCACATACGTGTAAGAGCTTTGATCTTAGTCAGCTTATCTGTTTCCAGTCCCTCTAGTTCATGGAGATATAGCCAACCCTCCTTGACCAACTTAGCAAAGACAAAGATTAAAACTGAATATCTGTAGTCGTACTTGCCCTCTATATCGTGCCTCTTTGCACTCAAGAAATCATGTAATCGCCACAGATCATTAAGCTCTGCGATCACAGTTGCTTCTTCACGAACTTTCTTAACCAAAGCATTAATTTCTCGGTCATAGGCTATCTTAAAAGCTTCTTGGGCTACCTTCTTCTCTGCCTGAGACCACTCAACGTCACTCACTTGCATTATTTTGTGCCATTTAATTAAAATAACGGAGCGCCCTTTTCTAGAGAGCGCTCACACAATCAGTTACCGTGTACTTCCACTGAGCATTTCTCTAACGAACTAGGTTTAAGAGCTCTTTAGGAGATGCCAGCAAATCAATTGCCACAAAGAAAATTTTGCCTTCAGGGTTAATCAAGAATCGCCAAGCTATGTTCATACCCACAGCTGCTCCAAACCAAGGAGTTTGAACCTTACCCGTGACTTTCACCTGAGTATAGCCATCCTCTGCGGGTTCTGCTACGCCGCGCTCTGGAAGCAACTTGAGGTTCTGGCATTCTTCTCGGAAAAACCGCAGTATTGCATCTTTGCCGACGATGGGTCTTTGGAAGGGAGGCTGTAAGGCACCGTCTGCCACGAACAGTTTGATCAGTTCATCAAAGTCATTCGCATTCAAGTTATTCATGTAGCTCAATACAGTTGGGTTGTCGAGACCTTGAATAGTGACTTGAATGCGCTGCGACTTGTCTTTAGGCGCAACCACAGGCTCAGAAATCCGAGTATAGCTGCCCAATTTGCTTGCGTCAAATCCCATATCCACTACGGAGTTTCGCAGGACAGTAATTTGTTGCCCTTGATCCATTTCTTTGAGGGATTCCAGCACAGCGTTAGCGTTGGCTGAAAGCTGGTATCCAGCAGGAATTGGCGCAACAATGCCTTGTTGCATCCATTCCCCAAGCTGATTCCAGAAAGCTAGCTTAATGTTAGGAGACCAAGTCGCATAGGTGCGGCAAATAGGAGTATCTGCGCGATTTGCCAGATCGCACATAACCTGAGTTTGCTGCTCAAAAGTCATTTGCTTGATTTGGTTCAGGGTTCCTTCGGCAAACTGCATATTAGCTGCACCAGGAGCCGCAACCGTAATGGTTTTACCCATTTCTAAGAAAGCGAACCACGTCCATGCCAGTTGATCTTCTGCACTGAGCTGGTTGAATCGAGCAGTTAGCGCTGGGACAGCATCAGCCGCTAGTGTTTTGGGGAAAATGCCACGAGCGGAGTCGATGGTAATTGGCATATTACAAACCTCACCTTCTATTAAAGTTGAAACTGGCAAAAATATGGAGTTGAACGATTGGACAATGAGCCTTGCCTCTCGTCTACATAAAACATAACATAAATTTACAAAAATTAACAATGTTCCCAAAGGATATTCAGCAAGTATGATTAACTCTGGCAATTGCCAGACCATCAACCGGACCAAGACGGGGTGATGGAAGACTTACTTTACTAATTTTTTCAAGGCTCTGGACGAGGTAGCTCAGACGTCTGCTGCACTACCCAGGTAAACAAATCGGGAAATTGTCTGCCAAATATCTGCTAAATATATTGTTGTGCAGCAGTAGTGCCATACTTAGTCTTAGTGCTATTCAGGCTAAATATCTTCAGAGGTAGGCTGAAGTATAGCCAGATGAAAGCCCTGTCGCGTTTCAGTATTTAAGTACCGCTGCTGTAGAGTTTGCCACTGCTGCCATGCGACGTAACTTGTTTGTGCTAACTGACTAGCGAGGGTGGGCAGAACGGTTTTGATCTCTGACTTCAGCTCCTGTGAGAGAAACTCAGCTAAGACAAAACTATCTTGAATTTGACCTAATATGCTCTGGATTTCCTTCACATCTTGGAGATAAGCTTCGTATTCAGAACCGTAAAATTCAGCAAAGACTTCCATTTGGTAACGAAGGCGCTTGGTTTCTTTTCGCAGACTATGGAGAATTGGTCCTTGAGCTGCCAATTGTTTCTCTACCATCTGAGGCGACAGTTCCTTGAGGATATCAATCTCTCCTTCCCTGACTTCAGTTCCCACTAGCCATCCTGGATGAAGTAATAACTTACTGACTTCAGGCAGCAGTAAATCTGGCAGCACTTCTCGAATTGGCACACGAGCAATTTCCTGATAATCTGGCTGCCGCAGCCACTTTTTCAAAGCTTGCTTTAATGACTGGTAGCGCTGATGTTTGAGTGTTTCCTTCACCCGTTCTAGCGCTCGGCGACGCTGATTGCCTAGGCCAACTAGAGCAGTTTCCAGTGATTTTTGTTCTGCTTCTGGTAAAGCTGGTTTGTACTGGTTTTCCAGAACTTGCTGCAGCACATCTAAATCTCTCAGTGTTCCTAAGCTGCGACCAACTTTGCCAATCTTCTTCTCTCGTGCTGGCTTTGGCAGGGCTAGTGCTGGAGCGAAACCTGTTACAGCACTGCGAAGGCGACGTATCCCCACGCGCATTTGATGCAAGTCTTCTGGTTCTCGATCTTTTAGTACATCGGCTTCGTGCTTAGTTACCTTTTGAAAGTGTTTCTGAATTGCTAGGGCTGCCCAATCTCCAAGTGTCTTTGCCCTATCTGTAGTTAATGTCATGAGATTCTTAATTTGCTTTTGCTTCAACTAGATTCAAAGGTTGGTAGAAATTGCTTGCACTGGACAGGTTGGAATGCACTGTTCGCAAACAATGCAGCGCGATCGCGTAAATGTCAGTCGCAATGTCTCTGGATTGAGAGTGAGGGCTTCCGTGGGGCAGACTCCAGTACACAAACCACAATGGACGCAAGTGTCTTCGTCAATCAGAATCTCTCCCAAAGCCAGGGAGACACCAATGTTCTGCGATCGCATCCAATCAATAGCAGCGTCTAACTGATCGATATCTCCCGCTAGTTCTAACACTAGCTTGCCAATCTGGTTGGGGGCAACGGCAGCGCGGATGATATTTGCTGCTACGTTGAAATCCTTCGCTAGTCTGTAGGTGACTGGCATTTGAATGGTGCGTCTAGGAAAGGTTAGCGTTACCCGTTTTTTCACTTTCTCGGTGCAGTGTTTTTGTGGCTCCCATCTCTGTTGTAGCTTATTGGAGAGGTTTTTTGAACCGCCCAGCGCAAGCGTTGCGCGAAGCCGCTCTTCCGTAGGCGTTAGCCGTTTGCGCTCTTCGTAGCGAAGGCTTCAGCCGTTAGCATGCAAGGGAGCGCGTAGGCGTTAGACACCAAGGACGCGGAGAGAAAGAGAAAGAGGGGTGTGGGAGTTTTGTTAAGATGGAGATTAATTTTAATTAAGTTGCGATTAATGTTTTATGGCTAGAAATTTAGATGAATCGTCGGTTGCGTCTCAGGAACAGGTGACAGTGGATATGGGGAGGCGTTTTAGGAATCTATTGATTGTTCTAGTTGCAACTGTTCTTAGCGCCGCACTGTTTCTGGGATTTCAAGCTCAGAATCATTCGGTTTCTCTTACCAGCTTAGATGAAGAGTCTGTACCGTTGGAGGTGGCTTTTGGTAATGGCAAGCCAACGCTGATCGAGTTTTATGCCAATTGGTGTACTGTTTGTCAGGCGATGGCACCCGATATGGCGCAACTGAAACAGCAACATGGCGATTCGGTGAATTTTGTCATGCTGAATGTGGATAATACGAAATGGTTGCCTGAGATGCTGAAGTATCGAGTAGACGGGATTCCACATTTTGTGTTCTTGAACTCAAAAGCAGAGGCGATCTCCCAAACTGTTGGTGGGCAACCCCGTGCTGTTATGGCGTCTAACCTAGAAGCTCTCGTTGCTGGTTCCCCTCTCCCCTATGCTCAAGGCCGTGGTGAAGTTTCTAAGCTTTCAGCATCTGTTACTCCCACAAAATCTGAGCCAGACGCTCCCCGCAGTCATGGGAGTCAAGTGGTGGATTAGTCAAGAACAGGGTGTATGGTATAGTTAGCAACTCAGAATCATTGATTTTGTAGTTTGCAGACATGCCCTATACATAAATAGTTGGAACAGTCTTTAATTGTTTTTGCTGCTCTACATTCTTGTAGATGGAGCGCGATCTTGAAAGCTGAGAAAAAGACATATGGTAAATCGCTCCAATCAAAATAGCCGCATCTGGCTGCGATGGCTGCTGATACTTCCAGGTATTGGGTTGTTGTGGCCGCCTTTTTATAATACTGACCAACCAGAGTTGATTGGAATACCGTTTTTCTACTGGTATCAACTACTCTGGGTTTTTCTCACTTCTATATTAACAGCCGTTTTATATAAGTTGAAAGCTTAGTTGCGCTCATCATTTAATCCCTGAGAATACTTATGGTTGACTGGATATCATTAACGGTATTTATTCTGTTTTTCGTTCTAGTTACAGTTCTGGGCTTTGTGGCTGCTAACTGGCATCGCGGCGATCTGAGGCTGCTCGATGAGTGGGGATTAGCGGGAAGACGCTTTGGAACTCTGGTGACATGGTTTTTAATTGGCGGGGATATTTACACTGCCTACACCTTCATTGCCGTACCTGCTGCTCTCTACGCTTCGGGGGCACCGGGCTTTTTTGCTGTCCCCTACACAATCTTCGTCTATCCCTTCGTTTATCTCTTGATGCCAAAGTTTTGGACGGTGGCGAAGCGTCGAGGTTACGTCACGGCAGCCGATTTTGTGCGCGAGCGCTTTGGTAGTAGCTTATTGTCTCTGATTGTGGCTTTAACTGGGATACTAGCTACCATGCCCTACATTGCCCTGCAAATGTTTGGCATTGAAGTTTGCATTGCCCAAATGGGCATTCCTGTGGAAGCAGCATTGATTATTGCCTTTGTGATTTTGGCAGCTTACACCTACAACAGCGGACTACGCGCTCCTGCCATGATTGCTTTGGTAAAAGATTTGATGATCCTAACCGTAATGCTAGTTGTAATCGTCTACATTCCACTTAAACTAGGCGGATTTAGCAATATTTTTGCTGCTGTCCATCAACACGCACTGAAAAATCCCAAAACCTTTCATGCATTTCTTTCCCCCGCTCAGTATCCATCGTATGTCACGTTAGCTCTAGGTTCAGCACTAGCTCTTTTCCTGTATCCTCACTCCCTCACAGGGATTTTAAGTAGTAAAGATTGTGGCGTTATCAAGCGCAATGTAGCTCTGTTGCCTATCTACTCTTTTATGTTGGGAGCCTTAGCACTGCTGGGATACATGGCACTAGCTGCCAATGTTAAGTTGCCTGTAGCTTATGGGGCTAATGGTGTTGTTCCAGCTCTACTCTCTACTGTTTTCCACAGCTGGTTTACGGGGTTCGCCTTTGCAGCAATCTCGATTGGAGCTTTAGTTCCAGCAGCGATTATGTCGATTGCTGCCGCCAACTTGTTTACTCGCAATATCTACCGGGAGTATTTTCGCCCCAACTGTACTACAGAGGAGGAATGCAACGTTGCCAAGCTGACATCCTTAATCGTTAAATTTGGGGCTTTGGTATTTATTCTCTTTTTGCCAAGAACGGAAATTATTAACTTTCAACTGCTTGGAGGGGCTTGGATCTTACAGACTTTACCAGCTGTCTTCCTCGGATTGTACACAAACTGGTTTCATCGTTGGGCTTTAATTGCTGGTTGGGCTGGTGGCATGATTGCAGCAACAGAAATGATATTCTCCCAAAACTTTAAGCCAATTTTTCCGATCCACTTCGGCGGACAGACTGTATTGATCTATGCTGGAGTTGCTGCTTTGATCGTGAATCTTGGTCTGGTTGTGTTGCTAACACTTGTTTGTCGAGTTATAGGGCTACCTACAGGTAACGATCCCACCTCTCCCGCCGATTATGAAGAGATATTAGAAACACCAGCAACACTGCTGTGAGAGAAGAGGCAGGGGGGTAGGGAGCAGGGAGGAAAGAAGAATACACCTCTATTGATGTGATCCGCTTCCGTTAATACTCCAGTTCCAGTGGCTCCTCGAAGATCTCAGCCTCAGAGAACGGGCACGATTGGGGGAGTTGCTCCGGGTTGAGAGGCGTTTCTCGATCCACCAGGTTTAGTCCCTTTTCGTAACCAATCTCAATAGCTTCGCTCAGATAAGGCTTCAGGCTGGAGTTCTCCTGAAGGTGGCGGCGAAGCTCCTGCCGGTGCTCCCGAATGGTTGCCCGCCAACTTTTGGAACGCGCTTCGGGTTGATAGCGCCACTTGAGCAGATGCCCCAGCAGCACACCGAGGCGGTTGCGAAGCTCCTGGCGCTGCTGCTTACCCAACGAATCCAACTCCTCAATCAAATTGTCAATATCTACTTGCTCCCATTGCTGTGCTTGCAACAGCTCAATCTGGCGCTGCGTCCAGGCGTAGAAGTCTTGGTCATAGAGGGTTGTGGTTTGCATGAGAGGATGTCTGAGAATTGAGCTACTCCCACGGCTTGAAGCGGTGGGATTCAAGCCTCAACAGAGATTGCTGGCACTGCCAGTCTGATATCTCCTCCGCTTAAAATTGAACTCCCAACCTTTTTGATATTTAGGGCAGCGTTGAGATCCCTATCGTTCTCAGATTGACAAGAAGGACAGCGCCACCAACGATCTTGTAGGTCTAATTTATCAAGTTCAAAACCACACTTAGAACAAGTCTTAGTTGACGGATACCAGCGGTCAATAAAGATGACTCGCTTATCTTTTTTCTTGGCAACCCATCCAAGAATTTGCAGAAAATCTCTGAAGGCTAAGTCTGAAACTTTTCTACCCCAAAGGCGTTGCATCCCTTTGAGATTTAATGTCTCAAAGCACAACACATCAAACTTATTGGTTAAATCGTGAGCCAGTTTCCAGAACCAATCAGTACGACGATTGACAACTTTTTCATGTTGACGTACCAAATGCTTTCTGGCTTTTTCACGTTTTGTGGATGTCCTTTGTTTAGTTGAATGTTGCTTATGGACTTTGCGGATATCATTTAGAGACTGTTTCAGGA
>JAFASY010000294.1 GCA_019244235.1 Chroococcidiopsidaceae cyanobacterium CP_BM_ER_R8_30 | reverse complement strand
TCCAAGGGAACTTGGTGCCCATCTCAGTCATCGCCGAGAAGACGAGATAGAGGAAGAGTAAACCAACACTTGCTAGAAAAATCACAAAGTCGTTGTTCATCTCATATCCGGTTAATTAGTCAATATAAGTCAATATAAGACGATATCAATCGAAGGGTGGCACAAAGAACTTATTCCTTTGTGCCTTTATGATTAATTATGAACCAAGGCGTTGGGCAGCACCATAATTAGGTAGCTGTCCAGCTCCTACTTTTACAAGTAGTCTAAGATACTGAGCAATGATGAGTCTGGTGTCTCACTGCGCGGTGTATCCACCATCCAATGCCAGTATCTGTCCAGTAACAAACGCCGCCTCATCTGAGCAGAACCAAACTACAGCGTTAGCAATTTCCTCTGACTTGCCAGTACGTCCGATCGGATGCATTGTCATCATCTGCTCCCTTACTTGCGGGTTGTCCTTAACAAAACGATCGAACATATCGGTTTCTATTGCACCAGGACTAACTGCGTTAATGCGAATACCTTGCTTAGCATACTCAAGCGCGACAGATTTAGTCAGTCCTACCACTGCGTGTTTGCTGGCAACGTAGATTGGGACACCAGCCATGCCGACTAAACCAGCGATTGAAGACATATTGACGATTGCCCCTCCACCGTTTTTGAGCATTTGCGGAATCTGATACTTCATCGACAGCCACACACCTTTAACATTGATGTCAATGATTTGGTCAAATGTTTCCTCAGTCTGCTCAACGAGTGGACTTGGCGTTTGTTCAATGCCCGCATTGTTAAAAGCGTAATCTAGGCGACCATAGCGACGAATAGTTTGTTCAACCATCGTCTCAACATCTGCCGCTTGAGTCACATCAGTCTTGACAAAAAAACCGTCACTCCCAGCCTCTTTTACCAGTTTGACAGTTTCCTCCCCTTCTTCAGCGCGGCGGCTGGCAACCACAACCGATGCGCCCTTCTGAGCAAAGGCAATCGCGCTCGCTCTACCAATGCCCGAACTGCCGCCAGTCACAAGTGCTACTTTTCCAGTAAATGGTGCCATAGTGAGTTTCCTTAAGTTTGCTGCTCAAACTAACTCTTCGATAAAGCTCAATTTCAATTCACATTAGCTGAAGTTCTTTGAGTGTTGGGTAATCGATGTATCCCTTCTCGCCCCCACCGTAGAATGTCGTCACATCAGGCTGATTCAAGGGGGCATTTAATTTAAAGCGTTCGGGTAAGTCGGGATTTGCTAGAAACAGCGTACCAAATGAAACTAGATCAGCATTGCCACTAGCAATGATGGCATCTCCCTTCTCGCGATCGTAGCCTCGATTCGTCATCAGATCACCTTTAAACAAAGGGCGAAAATAACTAGTGGGGATTGGCGTGCCGCTGTGACGGATATCAGCTTCACCTGATTCTAGTAAGTGGAGATACGCTAGACCAAAGCGATTGAGTGCCTCTACTAAGTAGCCAAAGGTGGCTTTGGGGTTGGAGTCATGCATACTGTTGAACGTGCTACTGGGGGAGAGACGAATTCCCACCCGATCTGCTCCCCACACGCTAACTACAGCCTCTGTCACCTCTAGATGTAAACGGGCACGATTCTCAATCGAGCCGCCATAGTTATCTGTCCGCTGGTTTGTCCCATCTTGGAGGAATTGGTCGAGCAGATAACCGTTGGCACCATGGATTTCAACACCATCGAACCCAGCGGAGAGGGCATTTTCAGCCCCTTGGCGGAACTGTTCGATAATTTCTGGAATTTCTGCTGTTTCTAGTGCGCGAGGAGTCACAAATGGTTTTGGTTCCTCGTAGGTTTGGGCTTCACCTGTTGCCGCGATCACGCTTGGTGCAACTGGTAGCGCTCCTTCTGGTTGCAGAGAAGGATGCGAGATGCGCCCGACATGCCAAAGTTGTAAGAAGATTCGTCCACCACGAGCGTGAACTGCATTAGTTACAAGCCGCCATCCCTCTATCTGCTCTGGTGAGTGGATGCCTGGAGTCGCAGGATAGCCCATGCCTTGAGGTGAAACTTGGCTTGCTTCTGTGATGAGTAGTCCAGCTGTCGCCCGCTCTTGCATAGTAGGTGGCATTCATCTCAGTCGGGACATTTCCTTCTGCCGCACGATTGCGTGTCAATGGTGCCAGTACAATTCTGTTGGGGAGCGTGTAAGGACCAAGCTGAATCGGAACCAAGGAATTGAAAGAGAGCTTGCCCCTGAAGTTAAACCAGAAGCATTGGCATCCTTATCTAATCGCCTCATTTCCGGAATGCGCTATCTGTTTTAGAGGGTTTCAGCTTTTGGGAGACGATTCTCAGAAGGCTGGCGTTTAGGCAGTAGTTTTAAGCCAGATAGTGTAATTTGAGCCAGTATTGGGAGGAGTCGAGGCTGGAGCAATCTGCGATCAAAGCAGCTCATGCGTCGCGCATTCTCCTGTAAGCATTCCGTTAGTAACATCTCCAAACTAAAGCCATCCAAGAAGACGCTAGCTTCAGTGGCGGAAAAGTCTTTACCTTTACTATCAGCACTATGACTTACAGTATCTAGTAATCGCTGAGCAGCTCTGCCGTAATACAAAAGTGAATGTGCGGCTCGAAATATTCTAGCTCCTCGACCTCGACTCGCCTGCATGTAAGCTACCCAATTGACAAAAAATACAATATGACGTAGCTCCTCATGTAGCAACAGGTCAAAGATCCTAAACATCGATTCTGGTAAGAAACCAGACTGGCGAGCGATTTTAAACAGTCCAAAACCTAAAAAGGCATCCAAACACTCACCATAGCCAAAATCAATGAAGGCTTGCTCGATGTTTTCAGGCAATTCAGCTGGAGAACTTTCAGAAATTTCAATACCGTAATGCTGAATCATAAATTGAAACAGTCGAGCATGACGTTCTTCCTCAATTCCCTGAAGAGCGATCGCTTCCCGTAATAACGGATCTGTAATTATTTTGGCGTAAGCAATAACTTTGCTGCCAGCTCTTTGCTCAGTGTTGAGAGCTTCTTCCCAAAAAGGGATTGAACGCAGCCGCTCAATGTCTGTTTTATCTAGATCTGGCCATGGCAGCTGTTCAGGTTCATACTTTTTGTAGCTTCCTATAAAGTCAGAGCAGAACAATTCCTTATGAGCTTCTGAACCAATTTTCATTTTTACGTCGCCCTTGCTTAACAGATTTGGTAGCTTGAATGATTTAGTCTCATTGAAACTGCCAACTCGGAACAATACTTACCAACAAAGCATTTGATTCGCTACCTTGTCAAGAGCTTAGCTATTTCTTAATTCTGCCCACCATACTCAATTCTAACTAAGTTAGTAAAAATTTCAAGGTTCTTGATTTTCGATATCTTCAATAGAATACAAACTCACTAATTTGGCAATATATACTGCTGGAAAAAGTTGCCCAAAGACTGACTCTAGGTTAGCCAATACCATAGCTACCTTATTCAAGGGCACGATACCACCATAACCAAGAGTTGTTAACGTAGTAAAGCTATAATACATCAGGTTATATAGACCTTTTCTCTCTACTGCATAGAAAAAAGCCTTTGGATCGAGTAGGGATATGCAATCATAAACTAAGAAAAATGCAGTTCCAATAAATAAATATATACAAAATCCACCTCTAATTGTATCAATTGTAACTCTTTTTTCTGCATAAAGTCTTTTGCCGAGTGAGAGAATTGCTATGAAGATAAAGGCTAGATAAATGCAATTACTAACTACCAAAAATTCTTCAGGATGAGGCAATAATTTGAAATCGGCAACGACTTCGAGCAGGAAGCCTATTACGCCACATCCCACACTTAGAGCAAAAACCCGTCTTACATAAATCTTCCTGATAATTGAAATGATGACGCACAAAAAGATAGAGGAAGCTATCAACTCTCCCACACCTCTCTCATCTAGTAGGGCTAGGGCTAAAAGAAAAAGGATAATAAAAACTAATAACTCAGTGTATTTATTTTTTGATAGATCCGCCATACTGCCTGTCCATCTGATGCTAAAGGCGCTTTGACTGCCTGCAAATTCTTAGGGACGACAAGGCGTAGCCGACGCAGCCCCTGGAGGTTGCCTCCAGAGGAACGTCGGTGGCGAGGAGACCTCGCCACGACGTCCTTGAGAACGGGTTCACCCAGGTAGGCTAACTCATTGGATTATATAGTGTGAGAAAGCTGGGCTACCCTGAGTAGAGCAAATTTTCAAGAGGAAATCTTTAAGTTCTGTCATTATCTGCTGATCTTCACACTTATAAGCCCTATGCATAGCGGCAAACTGGACGCGGAACTGTTAACTTAATTTAGACAGAGCTTCACACTTTAAAGATTAGGACATGAGTTCGTTACGTGCTGTCGTTGTTGATCCCAGTGTATCGGGACGATTGGTGCTGACTGAGGTTGACTCACCATCACCGACTCCATCAGAAGCGCTAGTACGGTCTGAAAAGATTGGTCAGCCTATTAGCAGATGGTCGTCTGCGTCCTCAGATTGATGTGGAAGCTCCTTGGACACAGGTAGCAGAAATAGCACAGCAATTGCTAGATAGGCGCTTTGTCGGTAGAGCTGTACTACATATTTCAGATTCAACCCTAAGAGGAGTTATGAACACCAATTTTGTGAAAAATCCAATCTATCAAACTGTAATTCTCGGCGGTGGCTTTACTGGCTTGTTTACAGCACTATACCTCAGCCACGAACACTACCCTCGCTCAGTCATCTTGATCGACCGAGAGGAGCGCTTTTCCTTTAAGCCTTTGCTCTATGAGTATTGTACTAGCGAAATGGAAATTGACGAGGTCTGGCCGTCATTCTCTGAATTGCTGCTAGATAGCGGTGTGATTTTTGTCCAAGATACTGTTGAGGCAATCAACCTCCCAGGGCGGGAAGTTAAATTAGCTTCGGGAGATAGCTACAACTACAGCAACTTAGTTTTAGGTTTGGGTAGCGTCACTGGCTATTCTGGTGTTGCAGGAGCTAAAGAATATGCCTTGCCTTTGCGGATGGGAGAAGATGCACTTGCCATCGATCAAAAACTGCGTTCGTGCTTACAGCAAGCCCGTGAAACTCAAGATCTAGAACAGCGCCAGAAACTGTTAACAGTGGTGGTAGTTGGTGGTGGTCCTTCGGGAATTGAAATCGCCTGTACTCTAGCCGATCTGTTACCAAATTGGTATGAGGCACTAGGAGGCAATCCGCGAGAGATCCGGATAGTGCTGCTCAATCATGGTGAGGAAATCCTTAAGGGCGACGTTAACGCGGGTTTGCGCGAAACCGCTACGGAGGCAATGCACAACCGTGCTGTGCCAGTCGAACTGATTTTAGGGGCAGCAGCTACTGCTATCCAACCAGGTGTAGTGGAGTATAAACACGATGGTCAATCCATAACGCTTCCGGCTGCTACCGTCATCTGGACAGCTGGCACTGCTACCCATCCATTAATCCACAGTTTACCTGTGCCAGCAGAACATCGTGATAAGCACGGTCGGCTACAAGTGACCCCGACATTGCAACTGCCCGATTTTCCAGAAGTGTTTGCAGCAGGTGATTGTGCAGTTCAACAAGGTGTATCTCTACCAGCAACAGCCCAAGTCGCTTATCAGCAGGCAGCGGCAATTGCTCATAACCTTAAAGCCCTAGCCCTAGGTCGAGAGCTGAAGCCAGCTAAAGTTAATCTCCGTGGCACCTTGATGAAGTTAGGGATAGAAAATAGTGTCGCCAATATCTTCGATCGCCTAGAAGTCAAGGGCAGAGCTGGTCACTTAATCCGTCAAGCTACTTATCTAGAGATGCTGCCAAATCTGGCGCACGACTTCAAAGTCACTGGGGAGTGGTTAAAGGATGAGATTTTCAATCGCTATGTGAATGCTGAAGATAGCGCGATCGCGCTCACTCGCTCTAAGGCACCTGATAGCTCCAAGACTGCTGTACGAGCGATGCAACTAGTTAGTGGAGCCGTAATCGGCGTTCTTGTTGCCCAAAAGTTGCTCCAAATGGCAGAAGACGGTAAAAACGATCGAGCTTAAGAAACGAAGCTACGATCAATATGATACCCAGACCACCCTGCTTCACAGGGTAAACGGTTCAACCTGCTTCTGGCTCCACTGATGCTGAAATAGTTCAGCAACAAACGGTCGGACGATGAACTTGGGTGGTATGCCATCTTGGACATCAATTCGTAAACAGGTGTAAGGTCGCCGCTTTTGTGAACCATAACCATTACGACCGATAAACAATAGCGATCGCGCGACTTCACGAGAGTGACCACTGTCATTGTCCCCGAAGAACTCTAACAATTGCGGTCCAAGAGAACGTTGGCGGCGCAGGCTGAAACCGCTGCCTCCGCAGACCAGCCAGTTGAGGTATGAGTCAGCGTGTCCAGTGTCGCCAGTGCGTAAATATTCCAGGCAATGAGCGTGACCACTGAGAAATAAATCGACTATTGGACGCCCTGTGGCAAGTGAGCCAACAGCTTTGGAAACTGCATCGAGAACTCGACGGAGCCGATGACGAATTGCTAACGTTTGCCCCTGATGCCACTTCGTCGCCTCCGTAACGTATGGGGGATGGTGGAAATAGACCACTCGCCCACGCGCCTCGGTGCTATGCCAAGATTCAATCAGCCTTTGCTGTAGCCAATCAAGTTGTTCAAAGTCAGTTACCGTAGTTTCGTCGGATGCCAGTTGTTTTTCAATATCCCGCTGAATTTCGTCAATTTGTGTCAATCTGGTCCGCAACTCATCAAGCTGTTCAGCTTCGCCAGGGTGATTAGGGCTAAGATTTGGGCAGGTTTCCAGAATTCTATTTTTTTGCTGCGCTAATTCTTCCCGACGATTTTTTAGCTGGCGGCGAAAGTCATCCCCTTGTGGCGTTGCCGCCAGGGGTAATGGTGCGTTAAAAGTGTTTGAGTCGAGGGCGAAGAAGTCGATCCCGCCGCTACGGAATGTGTAGTAGCGATTGGGCAATCGGGTGAAGCGTCCGGGTTCGTAAACCAGGCAGTGACCAGTGCTAGTCTTGGCAAAGTAATGACTGTCTAGGTGACGGCTCAGAGCTTCTTGGGTTTTGAATGTCTTAAGGTAGTCAAGAAAAGCTTTTGCATAAGCTCTGCCTTGACCCGATCCATGCCAACCAACAGATAAATCTAACTGGAATCGGAGCAGATGGCGAAGTGGTAGTGTTGTCTGTGCCATCAGACCATAAACGAATGGCAGATCGTAGTAATCATGGTTACCAGGCACAGGCAAAAACGGTTGATTGAATACCATCTGGTCATATGCAATTTGTTTAGGTTGCTCCCCACCCACTAAAAATTCTCGATAAGGCTCGATGAAGTTTTCCCGGTAGTACTCGCTGGAACCAACCAAGTAAATTACGTCGCCCATGTGCAACGTAAAACGGCAACCTTCTCGGTGCGCCAGCATAAGCTCTGCAACTTGTCTTTGAGGATTTTGTCCCCTCCTTGGTCCCGCTCCACTATCTCCCATAACTAAAAAGGAGAATTCAGAACTATCCGTCCAACCATCCTTAAAAACTATGCGAGTTTGATCGATGCCTCGTTCCGCAATCAGCGGCTCTTGCCACCGCACCCGTTCATTCATCTTGCGAATTTTAACGGTAATCGGCGGGTCGGACACAAATTCCATAGCTAATGATCCTAAAAGTGCAAGAATAGCCTAGCAAAAAGGCTTAAGTTCCTCCGCTATAGTGCCAGCAGATGAGGCAACAGAGCAGGTGGTCGTAGTGCTTGCTCCAGACGATGGAGGCAGACGATATCATCATTGGTGACGTTCTCTCCTCCTAACAAACGCAAAAAATCGAGCCATGATAGCTATCCAGGAAAAGACCGTAACAGATGAACAGCAAGTGCAGCCAGCCCCTCCTTGCGTGATGGTGATCTTCGGTGCTAGTGGCGATCTGACCAAACGCTTGCTGATGCCATCGCTCCTTAACCTAGCACGCGGCAAGCTGCTACCGGATGAGTTTGCTGTAGTTGGCATCGCTCGTCGCCAAATGAGCAGCGACGATTTCCGAGCCCAAATGAGTCAGGATATTCAAGAATTTGCTACTGGCTCAGTCGATCGGGATACTTGGGATTGGTTAGCACAACGTCTCTACTACCTGAGCGGCAGCTTTGAGGATGCTAATTCATATCAGCAACTTGCGAAATTGCTGGCTCAGGTAGACCAAGAGCGAGGCACTGGCGGCAATTACCTCTATTACCTAGCGACAGCCTCTGACTTTTTCTCAAAGATCGTGCGGCAATTAGGCGATGTTGGGCTAGCGCAGGAAAGTGAGGGGCACTGGCGACGAGTCATTATTGAGAAACCCTTTGGCAATGACCTTGATTCGGCTCGTAACCTCAATCAAAACCTTGGTAGCGTGCTGAGTGAAAACCAAATTTATCGCATCGATCACTACTTGGGTAAAGAGACGGTGCAGAATATTTTAGTTTTTCGCTTTGGAAACGGTTTGTTTGAACCAGTTTGGAATCGCAACTACATTGACCACGTTCAGATTACCGTAGCTGAGACAGTTGGCGTCGAAGGACGGGGAGGCTTCTACGAAGGGGCAGGGGCACTACGGGATATGGTAGAAAACCACCTGTTTCAGTTATTAGCAATGACAGCGATGGAGCCACCGCTCTCCTTTGACGCTGGTGCGCTACGCGATGAGAAGTCAAAACTGCTGCATGCTATCCTCCCCCTGAGTCCAGAAGCAGTCCATTCCCAGGTTGTGCGCGGGCAGTATGATGAAGGCACGGTTAAGGGTAAGCACATATCTGCCTACCGGGCTGAGCCACGAGTCGCACCTGACTCAAATACAGAGACATATGTGGCTCTAAAGCTAATGATCGACAACTGGCGCTGGGCGGGAGTACCGTTCTACCTACGCACTGGCAAAGTTATGCCTAAGCGGGTGAGCGAAATTGCCATTCAGTTCAAGCGCGTGCCGCACTTAATGTTCCGTCAGACATCCGTTGAGCGGGTGACGCCTAATTTTTTAGTGCTGCATATTCAGCCAGATGAAGGTATCAGTCTCCAATTTGGAGCGAAGGTACCTGGTCCTGTTGTCCGTATGGACACAGTGGAGATGGATTTTCACTACCACGACTATTTTGGTACTCAGCCAACTACTGGTTACGAGACGCTAATCTATGACTGCATGATTGGGGACGCAACGCTATTCCAACGGTCTGACAATGTAGAAATCGGTTGGAGTGTGGTGCAGCCAATCCTTGATGCCTGGAAAGCCTCACCACCTAGTCGTTTCCCTAACTATGCAGCTGGAAGTTGGGGTCCGCAGGAGGCAGACCAATTGCTAGAACGCGATGGTCGGCATTGGAGAAAAATTGACGGCTAAATAGAAGTGGTTAGCGATTAGCTGTTTGGCTAATCGCTAAGAGCTAACAGTTAATAACAAGTACAACCAATGAATACTACTGACCCAAAATCAACAAACCAGAAAGTCTCCTTGCTTGTTGCTGATGTAGACGGCACATTAGTCACAAAGCAAAAGGTACTAACCGAGCGCGCTCGTCAGGCAGTGGTAAAGCTCCGCGATGCTGGCATTGCTTTTGCTATCACCAGCGGACGCCCGCCTCTCGGTATGAAGATGTTCGTTGACGCGCTCGAATTGACGGCACCGCTTTCTGCCTTCAATGGAGGAGTTTTCCTGAATCCAGATTACTCAATTATTGAGCAAAATCTCTTACCAAAGACAGTAGCGGAGCATGTGGTAGACATTATTAAGTCCCATGGTCTTGACGTTTGGATCTACTCTGACAAAGATTGGTACGTACCTGAACGCCACGGTCCTCATGTTGACCGTGAGGAATGGACAGTCAAGTTTCCGCCAAAGGTTGTGTCTTCCTTTGATGGTTTGCTTGATAAAGTTGCCAAGATCGTTGGTGTCAGTGACGACTACGATTTAGTGGCACGGTGCGAGGCTGACGTGCAAAAGCAATTCAGCCAGCATGTTTCGTCTCAGACAGGTGATAGTTCAAGTGGTGGAGCAGAGGTTTGTGCTCAACCAGACGATAGCACCGACAGCGAACCAGAAGTTTCTGCTGCTCGCTCCCAGCCCTATTACCTGGACGTGACCCACCCCCACGCTAACAAAGGATTTGTCATCGACAGGCTGTCAGAACTCCTGAATATCCCCAAGCCTGAGATTGCCACAATTGGGGATATGCCAAACGATGTACCGATGTTTAAACGTGGCGGCGTTAGTATCGCTATGGGTAACTCCAGTGAAGAAGTCCAGCACTCTGCCCAATATGTAACGACCGACTACGAGAATGAAGGTTTCGCCAATGCAGTCGAACGTTTTATTTTGGGCAACCAGTAAACAGACTAGGGAAATACAAGAAGGGAGTTATATTCAATGAAACTTGAAGGTAAGGTCGCTTTAGTTACTGGCAGCAGTCAAGGCATTGGTCAAGCTATTGCCATACGCCTCGCCTCTGAAGGCGCAGACATTATCATTGACTACCGCAGTCACACAGAGGGGGCTGAGGAAACCCGATCTAAGGTCGAAGCTGCTGGGCGTAAAGGCTTGATTGTCAAGGCTGACTTGGGCGTTGTGAACGATGTCCGCCAGATGATTACTGAGGGCGTTCAACACTTCGGTAAAATAGACATCTTGGTAAACAATGCTGGCATCGAAAAAAATGCTTCATTCTGGGATGTGACAGAAGCCGACTATGACGCCGTGCTAAATGTCAATCTCAAAGGCGTCTTTTTCGCCACACAGGCACTGGTGAAACACTTGATGGATACTAAGCGGACTGGCAAGATCATTAACATCAGCTCTGTCCATGAAGAGTTACCATTTCCTCACTTCACCTCGTATTGCGCCAGCAAAGGCGGAGTCAAGATGATGATGCGCAACCTAGCAGTTGAGTTAGGACCACTAGGCATTACCATCAACAACGTGGCACCAGGAGCGATTGAAACACCAATCAATACCAAACTGTTGAACGATCCAGAAAAACTATCGGCGCTCAAGAAAAATATTCCACTCAGTCGCCTAGGGCAACCAGAGGATGTTGCAGCGATGGTTGCTTTCTTAGCATCTTCAGATGCAGACTACGTTACTGGCACGACATTCTTTGTGGATGGTGGACTGCTCTGGAACTATCAGGAGCAGTAAAAGAGCTGTTCTTGAGCTGAGGGGGAGATTCATTCTCAACAATCTCTCTTTCGGCTCTCAAGAGGTGGGGTAGGCAGCGCATCAACATTCCAAAGTCACAAGGTATCTTCAGTGCCAACACTGGCAAGAATTTTGCCGTCTGGACTCCATGCTACCTTCCAGACGACGCTAGTTCCTTGGATTGTTTGTAAACATTCGCCCCTGTGAGGATGCCAAATCCTAATTTTGTCATCGTTACTACCTGTGGCAAATTTTTCTCCATAGGGCTCCATTTGAGTAACGCCAAGTTGCCAAATAAATTAATCGTCTGGTTAGCAATCTCATTTCCTAGCTGCTCTACCAGTGCATCCGTGACATATTCCATCACTAAGGGTTGTAGCGTATAACTCCCTTGTCGTTGTTCAATCAAATTTCGCCA
>JAFASY010000247.1 GCA_019244235.1 Chroococcidiopsidaceae cyanobacterium CP_BM_ER_R8_30 | reverse complement strand
AGTTTCTTCTAGTTTACCAATCTGCTATGAGCAATGTAGACAAAAGTAGACATTACAATTGTCCGGGGGATTTTGCTTAAAGGGGTTGGCTTAGAAGTGCTATCGTCACATGCACTGGCACTAGCGGCATTTGCCATAGTCCTAATGAGTATTAGCGTCAGCAAATTTCGTAGTCAGTTGAGCTGACTCAGGTTATTCTCAAATTTTGCGAACAGCAACTTGCCAGTCTCACAAGTTCTTCATATCTATTACCTAACTTAAGTAGTAATTGTAATCGGGCGTCGAGGTCTTTCTGGATTGAATGAGCTAATTTTAGGCAGTGTGAGCAATTATGTTCTGCATCATGCAGGCTGCTCTGTTTTCACCATACGATGACCTGACGGAATCACGCAGGGTGTAGAAATATCGTGAACAAACTTAATAAAAACACAAGGATTATTCCTAGCTATTGGGGAAATCTCCTACTTGTATTTCTCTGATGGATTATCTACCCTTGAAAGTTAATGCTCGTCATTGTTTTTAACAAATGTTAAGCAGCTTAACTTCCAGCACATTAGAGTAAAGTTCTGTTTACTCAAGGATAGAAGCATGGCAGACATTCAAGTGGCAGTGCTTAATAAAAGCACCCCTATAAGAAACAAGCAGGCACAACCATCCATACCAGCGCTCTCCACTCAACGGTTCGCTAGAGATAGCTCAGGCAACTTAGAAGCGCAAGCTCAATTGCATCAAGACCTTGCAAGAGAAGGGAAAACTGAATCTCCTAAACAACTCTTATGTATCTATGTTAATTCCACTAGCAAGGTTCAAATCGCTCGGATTACGAATATTGCGAATTGGTACTTTGAGCGTGTTGTTTTTCCGGGTCAACGTCTTCTGTTTGAAGCGTTGCCGCAGGCTCAGCTAGAAATTCATACAGGCATGACAGCTACGGCAATCCTATCTGATAGAATTTCCTGTAGGCATCTTGCGTGTACCTTTTAGCTGACTTTGCACACCCGCTCAAGTTTTAGTCTATCTCCCTGATTTTATCTCCCTAGAACACCGATTGAGCCAGTAGTCTTAGTTATTTTCTGAAAAGGTCAAGAAGATGGTGGGAGTTAACCAACTGACCATGCAGCTCAATAAGCAGCTTATTGATTTTCCTACCCTAGATCGAATTATTGATCGATCTCCCTTGACGATTCACCCTGATACTTTGGTAGTTGATGCAATCTCCTTGCTTAGTCAAGCACAAGCATGCTGTGTTTTGGTAGTAGAGGATTTGCAGTTAGTAGGCGTGTTGACAGAGCGAGATGTAGTCAGGCTGATCGCCTCTAAGATGAACTTGTCTCAGCTTAATGTAGCCTCTGTGGTGAGGCAACAAGTTGTCACTCTCACACAATCAAATTCTCAGGATGCCTATACGGCGTTTTCGCTGATGAGTCAACATCAGATTTGCCATCTGCCAATTGTGGACGAGCGCGGTCAATTAGTAGGACTCATCACTCGGTCTAGCTTAATGCAAGTGTTCGAGCCAACAGCAATAGGTAATGTCATTGAAGCGATACAGAAACAATTAGAAGCACGGACGGCACAATGGCAGCAGGAAATCGCTCAACGGCAGGAGATAGAGCAAGATTTGTGTCAAGCTCAAACTCAGCTAGAAAGAGCTGAGATAGCATGCACTCAAGAAGTGATGCAAACCAATAAGGAGTTGCAGGCAACACTGGAAGAACTGCGAATTAGCGAAGAGGAAGTACGCTCTGCAAACGAAGAATTGATGATCGCCCGTCAGCGAGCTGAATTGGAGTGCCAGCGATACCAGGATTTGTTTGAATTTGCTCCAGATGGATATCTAGTAACTGATACTGCTGGAACCATTCAACAAGCAAACCAGGCAGCAGCAGCCCTGCTCTCTACAGCCCAAAAGTGGTTAGTAGGCAAACCATTGGCTATCTTTATTGCCAAGCAATACCGTAAAACCTTTCGTAAACAACTCACAAATTTGCAGCCAATTCAAGACGGGGAACTTTCCTTACAGCCACAAGGCGGCATGCCCTTTCCTGCCAGGATCAAGCTAGCTGCTGCATATAGCTTACAAGGCGAGCACATCGGCTGGCGCTGTTTAATTCGCGACATCACGCTGCAAAAACAGGCAGAAGCTGCATTACTGCGAAAGAGTGAGGGAAAGTTTGAGGCGGTTTTTAACAGCGCCATAGACGCAATTGCCATTGTAGATGACGATGGCAGATACATAAATGCCAACCCTTCTGCCTGTGAACTATATGGCGTGTCCAAAGCTGATTTGCTTGCTTCCACTATTGCAGATTTTGCTGAGCCAGGTTTTGATTTCACTGAAATTAGGCAGGGTTTTCGGGAGCGAAAACGGTTGGCTCAGGGCGAGTTACGTCTTCAGCGACGTGACGGAGTTGTGCGAGAGGTCGAATACACTGCAACTGGTAACTTTCTGCCTGATCTTCATTTATTAATCTTTCGAGACATCAGCGATCGCAAGCAAGCAGAAGAAACTCTGCGGCAGAGTGAGGAGAAGTTTCGCCAGTTGGCAGAGAATATGCGATCGGCAGTCTGGATAACTAGCCCAGATGCCAGCCAAAACATCTACATTAGCCCTGCTTACAAGCGAATATGGGGTCGCTCTTGTCAAAGTTTGCGCGAAAAGCCTCTTTCCTGACTAGATGCCGTTCACATAGAAGACCGTCCTCTAGTAAGGAATTATCTGAAGCAACGACAGTTGCAGGCTGAATCTATGAATATAGAATATCGCATCTTGCAACCTGATGGTACTATCCGCTGGATCTGGGATCGGGGTTTTCCGATTCGGAATGCACGAGGAGAAATTAACCACTTTGCTGGCATTGCAGAAGACATTACTGAGCGCAAGCTCTCAGAACAAAAAATTTCTGAACAAGCCATGTTGCTGGATGTCGCGACAGATGCAATTTGTGTTTACGGTTTAGATAACCAAATCTTATTCTGGAACAACAGCGCTGCAAGTCTCTATGGTTGGTCATTTGAGGAGGCTCTGGGGAAAAATGCCAGTGAGCTACTTTACCCAGAAATTACACCTCAACTGCAAGCAGCTCGAAAAACGGTTTTTGAGAGTGGTTCTTGGCAGGGTGAATTATGCAAGGTCAACAGATTTGGCAAGGAAATCATTGTTGCTAGCCGCTGGACACTAGTACGCGAGCGAGAGGGTCAACCAAAATCAATTCTCACAGTTGATACAGACATTACAGACCAGAAAAAAATCGAAGCCCAATTCTTGCGCGTCCAGCGCCTGGAAAGCATCGGCACACTTGCTAGCGGCATGGCCCACGATCTCAACAATGTACTGGCACCGATGCTGATGTCAATTCAACTTTTGCAGCTAAAATACTCTGAAAAGCAAGAGGTGCAGCTGCTAGAAATATTGGAAAACAATGTCAAACGCGGAGCGGCTTTGGTTAAGCAAGTGCTGTCATTTGCGCGCGGACTCGAAGGCAAGCGGATAATTGTCCAAATTAGTCACCTGCTGAGGGAAATCACTCAGTTTGTCAAACAGACATTTCCCAAATCCATTGAATTTTCTACAGATATCGCACCTGACTTATGGACAGTCTCAGCCGACGTGACACAACTGCACCAGGTACTCATGAACTTGTGCGTCAATGCTCTTGATGCCATGCCCAATGGCGGAGCTTTAAGCCTTGGTGCTATTAACCTGCTAATTGATGAAAGCTATGCTCGGATGAATATTGAGGCAAAAGTTGGACCCTATGTTGTCATTACAGTTGCCGATACAGGAACGGGTATTTCCCCAGAAATCATCGAGCGCATTTTTGACCCCTTTTTTACAACCAAAGAAGCTGGCAAAGGTACAGGGCTAGGTTTATCTACTGTACTTGGCATTGTCAAAAGCCACTGCGGTTTTATCAAAGTATACAGTGAGGTTGGAAAAGGTAGCAGATTTAATGTTTACTTGCCGAGCAGCGAGGAAACAGCAACCCAACCAGCAGTAGCAGACCCAGAACTCCTGAAAGGACATGGTGAATTAATTCTGGTAGTAGATGACGAAGCCCCAATTTGCGAGATTACCAAAACTACGCTGGAGAGCTACAAATATCAGGCCTTAACTGCTAAGAATGGCATTGAGGCACTAGCCTTATATGCCCAATATCAGCATGACATCTATCTAGTGCTAATCGACATAATGATGCCGGAGATGGATGGTATGGTGACAATCCTCGCTTTAAAAAGAATCAACCCACAGGTCCGGATCGTAGCGATGAGCGGACTGGTATCTAGTGCAATAATGGCACAGGCTGAGAATACTGGGATTCAGGGATTTTTGTCAAAGCCCTTCACTGCAGCAGATTTATTGCAAACTTTACAGAGGGCACTCACTTAAGTAGATCGGCATAAAAAGATCTAAAATAGAAAAACTGAGTAAAAAAGGAATAAAATAAGCCTTTCGTGATCGCGAACTCATTTGGGATTTATGGGGAGCTGCGACTGGAAGCTGCATGGTAAATCACAACTATTTTCGCATCGGCGACAGCGTGCCTAATGCTCACAATGTTAATCGCTCAGAACCTTAATTACAAGTAACAAAAGTTAACTTAAAAGATTTCAGGAGATAGGGCGCAAATCAAACTCGTGCCATTTGCCGTGCCAATGAAGCTTGAAATGTAGACGCATCCAGCCTGAGGGCAAGTGGGGGTTGGCTACGGGTTCATCACCCGCCAAATGGATACCACCGAACCCCAAAACCACAGCTTGCCAAACGCCTCCAGCCGAAGCCCCATGAATTCCGTCTGCTGCATTACCTCGGACATCTTCCAGATCCACCAATGCCGCCTGCATAAACCGTTCGTAAGCCTCCGCTGAAGCACCCAAATCTGAGGCTAAGATCGAGTGAATTGCTGGTCCCAGAGACGAACCATAGGTAATATCGGTGCGGGGTGCGTAGTAGCCCCAGTTTTTCAGCAACACTTCCTGACTGTATGGAAACTCTCCCACTCCCCGCATTAGATAGAGGAGCATCAACACATCTGGTTGCTTGAGGACCTGCCGCTTGTTAGCTCCGTCGATGCTCAAAAGGGCTTGCATTGAGCGGGTACGCGGCTCGTAGTCATCCAGATTGATATCTTCTAAGTTAAAAAATCCCTCGAACTGCTCGATCAGTCTTGTTGTAGGATCGTATGGAATCCACAGATTCGTGACAATATCTTGACAGCGCCTGCACCGCTCTGAGGTCAAGTGCAGTTTCTGTTTCAGCTCAGCAGCTCGATCAGCAAACCTATTGCTTAGCCAGTCAAATACATAAATAGCTTTTTCCAGATGCCATTGCACCATCCTGTTGGTGAGCGCATTGTTATTCACCTGTTCGTGGTATTCATCTGCTCCAATGACCTCGCGGATTTCATAGCGTTCTTGCTGAGTGTTCCACTCAACGCGGCTCATCCAGAATATGGCTGTATCCAGAATAATTTCAGCCCCGCAATCCCGCATCCACTCATCATCGCCAGTCGCTTGCCAGTAATACCAGACAGCATAGGCGATATCAGAGCTAATGTGGATTTCGCGATCGCGGCACCAAATCCGCACTTCTTCACCGTAAGGCTGATTGGGCAGTGCCCAACGGGGCGTCACTTCATCACCAGTGTCAGCACTTTCCCAGGCAAACATTGCCCCTTTATATCCGTAAAAAGCTGCCTTACGCCGTGCCCCGTTCAGCGTATGACAACGGTAAGTCAGCAAGTTGCGAGCGATCTCTGGTTGGGTGAACGTGAAGAAGGGGAGAATAAAGATTTCTGTATCCCAAAATATATGACCCCGATAACCAAAACCTGAGAGGGTTTTAGCCGGAATACTAACCCGCTTGTCATGCCGCGATGCACTGATGAGCAACTGAAAGAGATTGTAGCGGATAGCAAGTTGGGCTTTGGTATCTCCTTCAACCACGACATCACTTTTCTGCCAAATCTCATCCCATGCCTGCTCGTGAGCAGTTAATAGCACAGAGTAGGCAGGCAATTGAGCAAGTTTGACTTGAGCTGCTTGGACTGGAGCCTCTACCTCGCGGGAAGTGAAAACGGTGACAACCTTCTCCAGCGTCACAGTCTTTTCTACAGCAGCCAAAAATGTTGTCGTTAGCGTCGGGTAGCCTGGGACACTAGTAACCTGCAATAGTGCCTCAGCTCCCGATACTGTCATCCCAGAAGCCATGCCCAGTTCAATCCGGGATGTGCGGGTATGAACTTGCAACCAGATCCCTCGATCGGTCTTGCCCTGATCTAACCATTCCCAATGGTCGAAACCCTGATTTTCCGGATAGCCGTTGATGCTAGCCTGAATTTCGATCAAACTATCACAATCCACTGGCGTCAGCTGGCAGCGTATGCCCAACACATGTTCGTCTGCTAAACTAGCAAAGCGTTGAAAGTCAAGATCTAGAGTCTTCCCGTTAGGGCTACGCCAACGCACTCGGCGGTTGAGAATGCCCCAGTGCAGGTCAAGCTGCCGTTCATAGCTTAAAATTTCACCCCGATCGAGGCGGAAGCGTTCGCCATCTGCAGTGATTGTAAATGACAACCAGTCAGGACAGTTGGCAAGTTCAGTGTAAACAATTGGCACCTCGTCATAAACACCCCGGATGAAGGTAGCTGGCAATGCATGAGGATAGCCTTCTTCAAAGCTACCCCGTGTGCCTAAATATCCATTGCCGATTGTGAAGACGGTTTCTCTGGAGTGCAACTGGTTAGGGTCAAACTGGGTTTCGCTCAAGCTCCAGTCTGCATAGCTCAAATGGTGAGAACAACCTGTTGTATCCATCTGTACTGCTTCACTTGAGAAAAGAATGAAAAACGATCAGACTGTTAGTAACGCATGTGTTGTTCCAAGATTTGCTGCACTCTGGGTTGATAGAGTGAGTCGAATAAGTTGTCTATGTAGCATAGCAGGGCTTCGCGATTATTCCGAGAAACATAGTTCCAGAAGCCGTAGGTTTTTGCAAGTGATAGTAGTTGCTTAGCATGTAACTCCCAGTTGTACTGATGGCGAACTCGCGTGACTGCCTGCTGGGAAATATCTTGCCAGAATTGGGGATGAGCATCGCATTGATTAATAAAGTGCAAAATTTTTCTAGCTGTCCCCTCCAGATCTGTAGGATTTATATGAAACCCATTGACTCCATCTTGGATAATTTCTGAGGAACCACCAAATTGAGTCGTGAAAGTTGGTAAGCCGGAGATCATAGCTTCCAGAATAGTCAGTCCGAAGGGTTCAAAGCGGGCAAAGTGGACAAAAATTCCCCTGCAATCTGCAATGACTCTGTAGGCTTCGCCAAGTTCGAGACGGTTGGGGCACATCCCCAGCCAGCGGATGTGACCGTGAAAATCATACTTATTAAAGACGTCGTGGAATTTTTCGATTTCCCTGGCTTCTTCTTCATTAGTGGCATCATCTGGATGTAGCTTATTGACGATCAGGATTAAGTTGCAACACTCTTGCAATGCCAGACTTTTACCAAAGCACTCAGCCAAACCAGTTAGGTTTTTGATCGAGTTGATGGGAGCAACGGCAAAGAGTGGTCGTTTGCTCGGATCATCTAAGTGTCCAAGAATGTAAGGTTTATCGTCAGTAAAGAGCAGGTTCTGAACTTGTGCGTGGGCTTGGGGATCGCGGCTTTCTATTTGGGTATAGGGAAAGAAGATATTTTCCTCAACCCCTGGTGGCACCAAGTTGAACTTAGGACTACACAAATCAATTCCATCAACCACATGATAAAGATGAGGCATGGTAAAACATTTGTAAGACTCGTACTGTCCTACCATGTCGGGTGTTCCCACAATTTCCTGGTAAGAAGACGTGACAATGAAGTCTGCTGCATTCATGCAAATGAGATCGGCGATGAATTGCACCGAGAAGTGGTATGGCTCCTCTAGCTCTTGCCAGTAGAGGTCGCTGAATAGGTATTTAGGCTTTTCTAAGGAATGAGCAATGTTGCAATGGGGAACTTTGAGCCGACGCGCCAGGAAAAAGGCAACCAAGTTACCGTCACTGTGGTTACCAATAATTAAGTTAGGGTGTCCTCCAAGGAGTGCCAGGAGCTGGCTTTCTGCATCCGTCGCAAATGTTTCTAGATAAGGCCAAATTTCAAATTTAGAAATCCAGTTATGGGTAACTTTAGGATTAAATTCTTGGAAAGGAACCCGCAATATCCAGGCATTTTCTGTATCCTCGACCTTCTCGATGCGTTGGTTACACAACGTCCCTTGGCAATTAGGAATCAGGCGGGTGAGGATGATAACTTGGGGTTGGATACCAAGGAAGTCGAGACCAGCAAGTTTGATATCTTCCCACAGTTTGTTTTCTAGGTAGCGGGCTTGATTGAGGACGTAGACGACTTGACCCGCTGTCTCAGTTCGTCCCAAAACACCTTCTTGACCTACCCAGCCATGTACAGAAATGAGGACGATGCGAAAAATAGCAGGGATGTGGGCAACAAAGGCTTCTAGGATGGCAGGTTCTGGTGTGTCTATCAGTCGTTTGAAGAGTTCTAAGGTTTCGCAAACTCGAGATGCGGTATTACCCCAACCAGGTTCAAAACCTAATTTTTGCAGTTCATTGTGAAATTCTTCGTATGGTTTGTCAGGTGGTTGCTGACTGACGAACCTAAGAGCTTGCTTGACTTGCTGGAAAAGTTGTGTGCCTGAGTGAATGTGGTCGTTGATGAGCAGGGAGATGCCATTGTATTGATGCCAGTGTAAGACCTGGAATAATGCTTCTAACCAGTACTGAGAGTCAGTAAATAGTTGATTGCATAAATAACGGTTGAGAAATCTGACACCTTGACCAATATTTCTGGGGTCGTCGATCGTAGGAGCATCTTTGTAAAAGGGATGAAAGTCTATCTCTAGGATTTGGGGTTGGTAACGGTTGACGAGGCGATCGCGCACGTCTAGCAATGCCTGTGGGGCCACAGGCTCAAAATTAGTTAGGTCTGCTGACAGTCGCCAAACTTGTTGACTGGCAATCCAAGGTCGGACAACAAACCAGATGTTTTCGTCCCAAAGAATTTCATGAGTGTGGTGAATAAGTTTCCCCAAGGAGGAAGAGTGGTAGAAGTATGCTGGCTTTTGGGATTGCTGACAGTAGCGTGCAAAAGCTCGCAGAATATCATTCCTCAGGAAAATTTTCTGACCTGATGTGCTTAATCTATTAAGTAATTCTCGTAAAGATGTTTTCTCATCATTGTTTACAATAGCTTGGAGCAGTTGATACATGATACATTCCTAAGCCATAACCACGTTGTAGATACCTCTGGCTAATGGCTAATCTTCCACACAGCTATCAGACGAAATGCCCAGATACTTAACGCAAGTCCTATGGCAAGTCCCAACCATGAACCCCAGAACGGAAAGACAATCGTCCCAATCTGCAATGACCAGTGATTTACTAGTCTAAGGAGATGTAATATTGCGACTAAAGCAAAAATTAATGCTGAGACTAAGAAATAAGCTTTTGCACTCATATCTCAATCCTCCTTTTTTTTTCAGGCAGAGACTACAAAAACCTAAATGCGATCTCTACCTATATTTTGCCCTGTGCCAAATGATATTGTTTAATAAGCGTAATCTTTGTCACAAACTGTAATCTCTCTAGACGCCTTGTCATACCTCAACTACTACCTCTGAAGTACTTTGACAAATTCAAACATACTTAGAGTAGAATTCACTACTCCGGTCAATATCTGAGGCGGGGAGTGCGATATGAGCGAGTCCAGTATCAATCATTGCAGTACACCTCTGACTTATACTCCTTGAAAAAACGTATTCTCAGTTCCTTGAAACAATACCCAGGACAAGAAAAAGTTAGTAATAAAGATAAGCAGTAAAGCCGTCACTACAGAGGATGTCGTAGATTGCCCCACACCTTTAGCTCCTCCAGTTGTCGTCAAGCCCCAATTACAGCCAATTATAGCAATTAAAGCTCCAAAACATAATGCTTTAAACATAGCCTTATTGATATCCCACACTTGGATGAAATTTCTGACTGAATCTAGAAATGTATCTGAGGACAGGTGATACAGATAAGTGCCAATCAGTACTCCTCCTGCCAGACCTGTCAAGAGAAAAATTATGGTCAATATTGGCAACATCAAGCAACAAGCAATGACACGTGGAATAACCAGGTAATCAACAGGGTCAGTTCTAAGCATGTAGAGAGCATCAATCTGTTCCGTCACTCGCATTGTCCCAATTTCAGCAGCAAACGCAGAGCCGACTCTTCCCGCCAGCACTACCCCTGACAGCACTGGTGCTAGCTCTCGGATCAGGGCAACTGCCAGGACTCCACCAACAGCACTACCAGCACCAAAGTTAATCAACTCTCGCGCTACTTGAATGGTAAAGACCATGCCCACAAAGAGTGCTGTTACTAGAGTAATTAGTAAGGATTCTGGACCAGCAACTACCATCTGGTCAATGGTATTGCGTAGGTGAATTTTACCCTTGAGTAAGTGAGGGACTAGTTGTCCACCCAATAAAATTGCTTCCAGTAGTCGCTGGGTCCATTTCCCTAAGATTAAACTAGATGAAACTTTACTCAAGGTAGTCATACCGACTCAAGTTATTCAATTCAGGATAACAAATTTGTATTCAAGAAGTAGAGAAATTACAATTTTCTTAAAGGTTTTTATTAACTGTTGTAAACTAGAATCTATTCACAAGGTTGCAATAAGCTAATGTTACGGATTTGATACTTTGCTAATGCATTATTGCTTAGGAATCCAGGTAAAACCGTTAAACAAACTTAACAGAACATCGATATAATTCTTGCTTCATTGGGGAGATCCCCTACTTATTTTTCAATGGCTTTTCTATATATTATATGAAAGGCACTATTGTTATAGTTACTAAAAGCCCATTTCCAAAGTAGCATCTATCAACTTCTGATTGGAGGTTCAGATGGACTCAGCAAAGATTAAGGAACAACAAATAGTCTACACCAAAGACAAGGATAGTAAGCAAGAAGCTAATAGAATCCGAATTGGTACTGTAGAACACGTAGACGGAGAGAAATACATTAAGCTCAGGAAGGACGATTCGCCAGATAATCACTTTCACTGGGTGCCCATAGATTGGGTAGAGTCAATAGATGACGAAGCTGTATACCTTAATAAAGTTCGAGACGAGATTATAGAAGGGCTAATGGTATACCATTGCAAGTCAGCAAACAGCAAATAATTCAATCGCTGAATCTCCCCACCAACACCGTCCTGTTCGATCAGTTCCTAGATCAACTGTCTCGACTCATGAGTTGGTGGAACAGTCTTCATCAAGATAATTTAAGGATTGGTGTTATGAAACTCTTAGAAATCAAAGATTTTGACTTGAATTATGTTGAAGCTTGGGGGGATGAAGGGATTATTGGATTTGATGTTTACTCGAATCTAACTAATGAGAAAGTTGGCTCTGTCAATAGTATTCTAGTTGATGAAGCTACTGGTGATTTTCGCTATCTGGTTGTTGAAATAGGTTTCTGGGTTTTGGGCAAGAAGGTATTGCTGCCAGTAGGGCGTTCTCGTATTAACTACCAGCAGAAGCGGGTTTATACTGTTGGTCTTAGTCAAGAACAAGCGGAGAGTTTACCTGACTTTAGCCAAGATACAAAAGTTGATGATAATTATGAAGAGCAAGTCAGAGGTATTTATTGCAATCCCATTGATGAGACAAGCTTTCCTACTTATATTTGCGATACTTATCCCTATCAGCGAGAGCTTTCCCTATACGTATTAAATGAGCGAGAGCATCAAGTCCTCAAATGGTACGAAGAAAGGTTGTCCGCTCACAAAAATCGGTTGAGTCAGGTACCTGCGAGCTAACTCTTGAAGGGCTGAGTCTATAGATGATAAAGCCCGTCAATTTGTAGATACGGCAACGAGGAAATAGAGAAATAATCATACACTCTATGCCTTTAAGTTTGTATGTGCTGCAAATAACGCAGAGTGAGCTCCGCTTCCTTAGGATCGAGAATACTGATTGCAAACCCTACATGTACGATGACATAATCATTTCAAACAGCGCATCTCCCACAATTTCATAGAGTAGACCAATCGCCACTCGCCTGGGCTCTGCCATCGCTTTTTCTCCTCCAGGAAGACGAAACCTACGCAGATGAGCAACTCGTTGAAATCCTCTTGCGGTAACTTGCAGAAACTCGCCACCCCAAAGTGTGCCATCTAGTCCATAGCCAGTTCCGTCCCAAGCAATACTTAGGACCGGAGGTGTAGAGTTATGAGCCTCGACTAGCCCATTTTCCGCCATACAAGCCAGAACATGGGCGTAGTGATGAACTAATAATCCCGTTTGTATTTACTATTTTGGACCTTTTGTCAACCTACAAGAGGCTCAACACTTCCTACCAGGCTATGTAGAAGATTTAGAACAGGAGAAAGCACGAGACATTCGGAGTCAGATTAAGCTGTGCCAGCCGAAAGAATTAACTGTTTTGCAGTAGAACAGCAAGACAGTACTTGACTCAAAAGCAATAACTCTCTATTAAAGGATGTCTTTGGTAACTTTCAAAGGGGAGAGTGTTATGTCTCTTTATTTAAGTTGCCTAGAAGATGCCTATAAGAATTGGAACAGTAATCAAAAGTAAGATGATTATGAAGATTAGACCAGACGAGTTTAGATTCTGCCTTAATCCTGCTGTTTTTGGTCCCCAGTCTTCTTCTTCAAATCGCGCTTGTCGAATCACATCAGAAATTTTTTCCGCATCCTTGACATGGTGCAGTGCTTCTTTTTTACCATTAGGGTATTCTACAATGAAGTAAGTAGGAACTTTAATGTGGTCTCCAGTAATATCAGGAGCATTTACGGCCAACTGTTTTGATTTTTCTTCAATTGTTTGAGGTGTGGCAGCAATTCTGTCTCCTGGGTTTACTGTCCATCTTGTTTTTTCGAGCGAATAATGTTCCTTAGCAAGTCTTACAGCAGAATTTGACATTTGTTTCGTTCGATTTCTGGTATGACCAATCATAGAAGTTCTCCTACTTAAAAACTGAGTTTCCATTCAAGCAAGTGCGACTTTTAAGAGTAAGAAGATTTCTGTCAAGATATTTAGATGACAATATTGAACTTACTCAAGTAAGTCACCAGAGCTTTTACAGGCGTTGCCTTAAGTTTCTATCCAAATAAGCTAATCAGCTTATATCTTACTTACAGTTAATTCTAAAAAATCAGCAAGATAATTTGCTGATTTGAACCAGGTATTTAAAGAATTTTGATAAAACTTAAAAACGTATTGCTAGTTTCTAGTTCCGCTTGCTCACAATATCCTCAAGTTTTTTTCATAAATTCGTGCTAGAGCTAGAACGAGGAAAACAACTGGCATGGACTTAACCACCACTTATATGGGGCTAGCCTTGAAATCGCCGCTTGTGCCATCCGCATCACCCCTTTCTGAAGATATTGATAATGTCAGACGCATGGAGGATGCCAGTGCAGCAGCAGTAGTTATGCATTCGCTGTTTGAGGAGCAAGTACGCTTTGATCGCTCTGAACTGCATCATCACTTGACACATGGTACCGAAAGCTTTGCTGAAGCCTTGACTTACTTCCCGGAGCCAACAAGCTTTCGGATTGGACCGGAAGATTATCTGGAACATATCCGCCAAGCCAAGGAAAAGGTAAATATTCCCATTATTGCCAGTCTTAATGGCTCATCAGTTGGTGGCTGGACTGACTACACTAGTCAAATGCAGCCTCAAAACCCTTGAAGTTGCACCAAATGTACTCCTAAGTACTCCACAGGATATGCGGCTGCCTTTGCGCTGGATTGCTATCCTTTGTGACCGCATCAATGCCAACCTAGCTGCTACAGGTGGTATTCACACTGGACAGGACGTGCTGAAATTGTTAATGGTCGGTGCTAACATCACTATGCTCTGCAAAGCGATCACTAAGTTTTCAGCTTCACTGTAAATTACCGCCTTATTCTGTCATCAGGGTGTGTAGATTCTCCAGAAGATCGTCCAGAGTATAGGGCTTTGGTAAAAATGCATTTGCTCCTGCGGCAAGAACAGGTTCTCGATTAGCTGGCAACCCGCTTGTGGCAATAATCTTAACCATCGGATTCATCTCCTTAAGTTTTTGAGTTAATGAGATTCCGCTCATATTTGGCATCATGATATCTAGGAAGATTAATTTAATTTCATTTTGATGCTGGGCATAAAGCTCAATTGCTTTCATTCCATCATTCGTCAATAGCACCTTACAGTTGTGGCTTTCTAGCAACAATTGAGTACTCAGTTGTACTGCAACATCGTCATCTACAATTAATACGAGTTCTCCATTCCCGTCAAACCGTTTTTCTGGCTGACTAGAGCTAGTTGAAGTTCCTTCAACTACTGGTAAGTACACCTTCACTTGAGTTCCACACCCCACTTCACTAAAGACTTGCAAAAAACCACCATAATTTTTGACAATTCCCAACACAGTTGAAAGTCCTAACCCTGTACCCTGACCAAGTGGTTTGGTAGTAAAAAAGGGATCAAAGATGCGATCGCGCACTTCTAGAGGAATGCCAGTGCCAGTATCGGCAACTGTAACGACTGTATAGTTGCCAATCTGGGCATCTAGATTTGTTTGAGCAAAGGCTCGATCTACAAAACGATGCTCAACACAGAGAGAAAGAATACCACCGTTGGGCATGGCATCACGGGCATTGACACAGAGATTCATAAATACCTGATGCAAATAAGTCGCATCAGCGGCAACCAATCCAAGCGACTGGTCTAAAATATTTTGACGAATGCAAATCGATTTGGGAAAAGTTTTTTGGACAATGTTGATCACTTCCTGCAATAGGGGAGCAACCTGGATGGGACTCCTCTCTCCGTCTGTTTCTCGCGTAAAGGTAAGAATTTGTTTGATCATGTTCGCGCCTTGTCTGGCACTTGACTCTAAAATCTGCAACATTTCCTCCGAGCGCGCATCTAGTTTTGGCTGACTCGAACGCAATATCTGACCAATTGTCAGAATAGGTGTCAGGACATTGTTAAGGTCATGGGCGATGCCACTTGCAAGGGTACCCAGGCTCTCCAGGCGTTGAGCACGGTAAAACTGAGCTTCCAGGTGTTTCTTGTCTGTGATGTCGGTATCAACTGATAGAACAAATTTGGGTTGTCCAGTTTCATCCCGTGCCAGCGTCCAACGTGTCTCCACAATGACTTTTCTGCCAGTTTTGGTGACTTTGCTCAGTTCCCCCCGCCACTCGCCCTGCTCTACCAGTGTTGGCATCATTGTCTCTAGCTGGGTATCGCGGTTTTGTAAAAGCTGATTCGCTGGCTGACCAATCGCTTCTGCTGCCATCCATCCATACAATCGCTCGGCACCTTGGTTCCAGTAGAGAATGCGGTCATCTAGAGCGCGTACAAAGATGGCATTGGAGGCAACATCCAGCAAAGCGGCTTGTTCTCGGATTTTTTGATCTGCTTCCCGTAATGCCCGTTCTGCCTTGTGCCGTTTTTGCCGTTCCTCTGCCTCTCGTAATTCTCGTTCGACCGCAGGCAGCAACCGTGCCAGATTGCTCTTAGTAATGAAGTCGTGCGCTCCCGCTTTCATAGCAGCCACAGCAGTTTCTTCCTCGATCGTGCCAGAAACGATAATGAAAGGTAGATCCTGCTGCTGGTGCTGAAGCAGTTTTAGCGCTGCTGGAGCACTAAATTCAGGCAAAGTGTAATCAGCAATTACAATATCCCACATTTGGCGATCCAGGGTTGCCTGCATTTCCTCTGCAGTCTCTACCCGGACATAATCTAGCGTGTAGCCGCCATGCCTCAGCTCCCGCAGCATCAGGAGCATATCATCTTCTAAATCCTCAACAACTAGAACACGCAGATGAGAATTCATTGTAATTGCCTCTTTAAACAGGTGGGGGTTCATTCATCAGCAACCAGTACATCCCTAGTTGCCGAATAGCTTCGGAGAACTGCAGAAAATCGACAGGTTTGCGAATGTAGCTATTGCACCCTAAGCTGTAGCTATCGAGCAGATCCCGTTCTTCATTGGATGTCGTTAACACCACTACAGGCAATAATTTTGTAGATTCGTTTTCTCGGATGTGGCGCAAAACCTCTAGCCCATCAATACAAGGCAGTTTGAGATCCAGCAGGACTACAGTTGGTTTGATGCTTACATCGCGTTCTTCATACATGCCTATGCCAAACAAATAATCTATAGCTTCGACCCCATCATGAGCAACGACAATCTCATTGCCAATATGATGCCGTTTGAGGGCACGAATTGCTAATGCTTCATCATCAGGATTGTCTTCTACTAAGAGAATCACTCTGTGATTTGCATCCCCATCTTTCATGCCCCACGTTCCTCCTCTGCTAGCGTGAAATAAAACGTTGCCCCCTGATTTAATACCCCTTCTGCCCACACCTGACCGCCATGGCGATGAATGATGCGCTGTACAGTGGCAAGCCCAATCCCATTACCAGGAAATTCGCGCATTCCATGCAAGCGCTGAAACGGTTTAAATAATTTATCAACAAACGCCATATCAAAGCCGAC
>JAFASY010000149.1 GCA_019244235.1 Chroococcidiopsidaceae cyanobacterium CP_BM_ER_R8_30 | reverse complement strand
ATGCATGATTTGTTATTAGCTCAGAATCAAGTTTTGATTTCTGTTAATAGTTGGTATCAGCAGCAACGAGAACAAGCGAACCATTACCTTAAGGAGCTTCAAGAGAATGAAGAAAAGATAAAAATCTATGTTAAAATGTTAGAGTCTAAACAGGAAGAGAGTCAAAAACGCAATCATTTATTAGAGATACAAAGAGCTGAATTAAGACAGCAAGCAAAAAAGATTACCGAATTAAATCAGCAGCTTATTCGCATCAGTCAGCTATTATCTATCGAGGTTAAAATAGCTTTTCAAGCGACTTATGAAAGTGTGAACTCTATTTCTCTTGCCACCGACAAAGTTGTTTTTACTAGTAATGTCTTAATTAGAGAATTAGAAGCAGTTAATTTCGCAAACAAATTAATTGGGGATGTGAGTAAACAAGTTCAACATTTGGCTTTACAAGCAGCTATAGCAGCAAATAGAGCAGAGAATAAATTAACAGAACTAGGTTACATTGCCAATGAAATTCGCAGTTTAGGGGGTAAAACTCTTGAGATAAATGATCAAGTAAATCGAATCGCTAATCAATTTAAATTTCGGCTACCAGAGTTAATAGAAGCTGCTCGAACAGGAGAAACTACAGCTCGCTCTCTAATTCAAAAAATTCAACAAACTCAAATTGTACTAAACGAGTTAGAGGAACTAGTGAGCGAACAAAATAATTATGAACCTCAGCCTCAGCTTGATTTGAGAGACTCATAATACCCAGTATTCTCGTCCTAGAAAACGGCACTAAACAGATATGTAGAATGACCTATCTCATGAGCAAACGGCATCTCAATCAAGCAATCCTTATAAAAATTTTTGAATAGCTATTCTCTGGCTAAGAGTCCAAGCCTTCGGGCTAGCAGCTTGGCTGTAGTTGCTTGAATTAGAATGGTCATCAGGATAGCCATAAAAGTTACCGAAGCAATGATATCGGCTCCTGGTATTCTTCGACCTAAAAGAATACCAGCAACGGCTCCAGGGATAACACCAGTCTCCCTTGTCCAACACATAAACAACATCTCTTGGAAACTCCACTTGGCTCGCCTGTCAATTAATGCGCAGGCAAAGACCGTAACTGGTCTAGCCACAAGCATAAATATAGTGACTACTACAATACCTGAAAATAAATATTTATTGAGCAGACTAAAGTTAACCTGTGCTCCCAGAAGAATAAATATGAACATTCTCATAATCAGCGTTGCCGTTTCAATAAATTCTTCAAGCTTTTGCGCTTCACCTTCCTCGATTGTGAAACCAAAAGATTCTTTATTGCCCATGAATATGCCAGCAACAAATACCGCCATATAACCACTCGAATCGAGGTCGCTGGCGCTAAGATAGGCACCTATAACAACCAACAAAGAAACTATGGGTGTATACTCTGCTAAAAACGCGTATCTTTCATGTGCAATTAGAAAGGTTGCAAAATATCCTAAAAATCCGCCTGCTAAGATACCAATAACTAACTGCTGGAGTAAATCAATTAATGTTGTGCTGAGGGAAAGCTTACCAGTTCCCACAGCAATACCTACAACTGTAAAAGTAATTATTGAGCCCATGACGTCATTAAAAGCTGACTCACTTGTTACAGTCTGAGAAACTCTGTCTCTAACCTTAATTTGTTTAAAAATTGGAATTAAGGTTGCTGGATCGGTTGAAGCGATGGTGGTTCCTAGTAGGAAAGCAACAATATATGGGATGCCCATGACAAAAGTAGCTGCTACGCTGGTGATAGTTGCTGTAATTAAAACGCCAATCGTGGACAGCATAACAACTGTAATCCAGACTTCCTTGAGTACCTTGAGTTTGAGCGATGCACCACCATCAAAAATAATGTATGAAGAACCAAAGACGAGTATGAGCTGGTTTAATGCTGAATTGCTGGGAATATCTATGATGCCTGTTACTTCAGGTCCTAGTAGCAAACCCGCCAGCAGAAATAGCACAATATCAGGTAGCTGCATTCTCTGAGCGAGACAACTGATAACAGCCCCAACCGCAAGAACAATCCCAATAACAAACAGAAAGTGCTGAGTGGTACCCAGAGAAATTGCTTCAGATTGTGGAGTTACAGAGCTAGCAGCGAGCAAATAGTCCATGGGTGGGTCTCCTTGAGACGTTCCAGTAGGACCACTAGGACCTGACAGACTCCACCGCACTGGAAAGCAAATCTTTCTACGGTTATGGTACCCTATTCTGATTGATTAGACCAGCTACTTTCAATATCTCAAAGCAGCAGCCGGAGTTCCACTCCGGCTCTTGCTAAGAGCGCAAGCTCAAGTAGCCGGATAGAAGTAGAAGGCTAGTGCCAAGACAGTGTAGGTTGCCAAGAGCAAAATTCCTTCTAGCCAATTAGACCTTCCATCTGAACTAATAGAGTTGGCAATCAACACTGCTACTGCTACTGCCACTAACTCAAAAGGACTGAAGTTGAGATCCATCGGTTTGCCTATCACTAAGCCTGTTAGAACTAAAACTGGGGCAACGAATAGAGCAATTTGCAAACTAGAGCCGACAGCAACTGAGAGCGAAAGATCCATATTATTTTTCATTGCCACAGTGACAGCAGTTGCATGCTCAGCGGCATTGCCAATGATAGGCAGGAAAATGACGCCCGTAAATAGCGCACTCAAACCTAAACGGGACGTGGCTTCCTTCAGGGTATCAACTAACAGTTCTGATTCAATTGCCACAAAAAGAGTTGCTAGTAATAGCACCCCAATCCAAAACCACAAATTAACTTTGGGTTCAGGATGGTCTGTTGTACTATCGCTCTCTGCTGCCTCTATTTCTGCTAAACCAATATCGTAAAGGTAGGTGTGGGTACGCATCGAAAACAGCAACATTAGCCCATAGACAAGAATTAACACAACTGCAACGAAGCTGGAAAAATGCTGGAGTTTGGCTTGAGCAATCCCGCCGGAAATGAAATTGGCAGCGGTAGGCAGTAGAATGGCAACGACTGCTAAATTCATGGATGAAGCATTCATCCGTGCCACAGTTGGCTGGAACTCCTGCTCTCTATAGCGGAGACCACCTAGAAGCATTGATAAGCCAGTGACTAAAAGCAAATTGCCAATAATTGAGCCTGTGAGACTCGCTTTAACTACATCCATTAAACCAGCGTTAAGCGCAATTAGGGCAATTATCAATTCAGTAGCGTTACCAAAGGTAGCATTCAATAACCCTCCTATAGAGGGACCTACAACTACAGCGATTTCTTCAGTAGCTTTTCCCATCCAGGCAGCGAGGGGTACGATCGCTAACCCTGAAGTAATGAAGATAGCTAGGGAACCCCATTCGAGAAAATGAGCTGCAATAGAAATTGGAATAAATAACAATAGTGCTGAAAAGATCAGATCTTTGCTTGGCATAGCAAATTCTATCGTTGAAGACTGCGTAGCAGTCGAGTACTGTTAGGTTAACTGATGAATGCTATAAAACCCTCATTAAGTAGTGAGATGATTCATAGAATGTCTAATTATTCCTCAAGAGTCATGATTTATAGCAGCGTCTGGTTCATCTTAACAAGAGTGCTAAAATCCTATCGCTACGTAGCCATAGTTACACTAAATGGATCTCCCGCGTACTCGACAACACTTTTCCCAAGAAGTTCAGCAACCTGACAAGCAGATAAATCTAGCAAAGGCAGCACTCTATATTGCTCAGGAAGAGTATCCAGAGCTTGACCCAGATGAATACCTGAACGCTTTGGATACAATGGCAGATGAGTTACAAGAGCGATTGCCAGCTCAACGGTATCCTTTGCGGATGGTCCAAAGCATTAACCAGTACCTGTATAATGATTTGGGATTTAGGGGAAATACAAGCAATTATAACGATCCTCGTAATAGCTTTTTGAATGATGTGATTGAGCGGAGGACGGGAATTCCGATTACCCTCTCGCTAGTTTATCTAGAGATCGCACGACGGATTGATTTTCGGATGGTAGGGGTAGGAATGCCAGGACATTTCCTCCTGCGACCAAATGTGGCAGAGATGGAAATTTGTGTTGATGCCTTCAATCGCGGCGAGGTGTTGTTTGTAGAAGATTGCCAGAAACTACTGGCTCAGATTTACGGCGAACCGATTGAGCTGAAACCAGAGTTCCTTTACCCCGTCACTCATCGGCAGTTTTTGGCGCGGATGCTGACCAATCTGAAAATGATTTACCTGGAGCAGCAGGAGTGGGAAAAAACGCTCTCCACGGTTGAGCGAATTTTACTGTTGTTTCCAGATTTGCCAGGGGAATTACGCGATCGCTGTTTGCTCTGTTATCAAATCGGCGATTGGATAGCAGCTAGCGAACATTTAGCAACTTACCTGATTCAGGTTCCCAGTGCTAGGGATGACCCTGCCATTCGCCGATTAATGAACTATTTAGGTAGAAATATCTAGATACTACTTCATCCATTTTACAGACGGGCAAACGTCTCGAACTCGACGGCGTCGTGACTACAGAAGAGGCGCACACCCTTGCTGCGGTCGAGCGATAACGCACGCAACCGCTCTTGATTGTGGAGTCGGGCTTCGTGGTCCACATCCATCATCCACTGATAGGCACGTAAACCCGGCGTGCAGTATGGCTTGGACGAACCCATCTCGTGGCGATAGAAGTAGGCGTCACCCGCATGGAGAAGCCAGCCTGACGGCGTATTGATAGCGATGCCAGCATGACCCCGCGTGTGACCAACGAGTGGGATAATGAGGATTTCTGGCGGTAGTCCGTCGAGGTTACGCACGGCAGAGAAGCCGAACCAAGGTTCGCCCCCAGCTACATAGTACTTCCAGCTTGTGACCTCGTCCCACTGACCTGGACGGTAGCGTCGGGAAGCAAGTAAGCCATGCCGATCTCGCGCAGCATCAATCTCGGTCTGCATTACATGTACGGTTGCTTCGGGGAAATCCTCTAGACCACCAGCATGGTCGAAATCAAGGTGGGTAAGCACGATATGGCGCACGTCACTAACGGAGAAACCAAGCTGTTCGATCTGAGCGATCGCCGTGTATTTTTGCTCAAATTGGATGTTATTCAGACGAATGAAGAAGGGGCTGAGCCGCGATTCAGGTGCCTTAATATCGCGTAGACCAAAGCCAGTATCGATCAGAACGAGCCCCTGCTCCGTCTCGACAAGCAAGCAGTGACAGACGAGGCGAGCCGTCAGACTGAGGCTCTTACCATCAAAGAGCGGTCCACCTATCGGGCACATGCAACCGCAATTGAGATGATGAATGCGCATGAGGGATTTATCCACTTTAAACGACTTTTCGCGTACCCAGTCTGGGGATTGATAAGGCTAAAGTAGATGGATACTACTATTAGACCAACAGCTAACAAGAGCAATACAAACCGTCCCCGTTATTTACGTACCATCCATATTCAAGGTAGATATTCAAAGGTTGCATCGATCTAATGGATTACCTTGATAAAAGGATGCAAAATTGTCTTGTAACCCCTTCAGCCCTTCTTGTTTACAATTGCCCACCTGTAGGGTTGGAAGGGTTTATCAGTGGTGTTTTAGCAATATGATTTGTAACGAAACTCCTGAGATTAAGAACAGAAATTAAGCAATTAGCTTGTAAGACTATTTGCTTTTTCCAGCTAGAACGTCACCATAAAACCTCTTGTATTCAGAATCACAATTTAATTTAATTAAAAGTACTTCCCAAGATAGAGTATGCAGCTGTTTTTTTAGGCCAAATAGATAGATATCAGAGTAAAAAAGCATAATTTGATTATAGTATGACGGATTTAGTCTCGCTAAATGGTCTTGTCTCTAGCATGGTAAAAGTAGCTTTCTATTCATTGATTAAGATATTAGTAAAGCTATCCTCCGGCAGAGCCGGAGGCTTTATAGACAGGGAGCCGCTCAAAGCGGGCTCATCAAGCTCCCCCTGTAAGGGGTCGTTTATTCCTCGAATAAATTCAATTGCTCGATTCGTTTGTCTTCCTCCTCTTGATGAC
>JAFASY010000057.1 GCA_019244235.1 Chroococcidiopsidaceae cyanobacterium CP_BM_ER_R8_30 | reverse complement strand
CTATTCAAGCTTATCTAGGTCACCGTAACATTCAACATACAGTACGCTACACTGAGCTTTCTCCAAGCCGCTTCAATGAGTTTTGGTTGGATTGAAGGAGCTGTCGAGCGCATCCATACCCTTGATCGCCTTCCCCAGGCTTCAGCCAACTCCCACACTTTTTTTCGCTCTCCAAGAGTTGGTCTAGCCACAGCTCAGGGTATTGTTAAAAGTCATGGCGGTTTTATCGATGTGAAAAGTGTAGTTGGGAAAGGAACTCAATTTAAGGTGTACTTGCCAGCGACTGAGGAGACCAAACTCGAGGAGGCAGAAGACCCTAATGTGCCAACTGGGCAAGGAGATTTAATTCTAGTTATTGATGATGAAACAGCAATGCTGGAGGTGACCCAAGCAGCGCTTGAAACCCATAACTACAGAGTCATTACAACCAATAATGGCAACTCAGCCCTAGCACTGTATGACGAGTATCAAAGTCAAGTGAGTGTGGTAGTCGTTGATATGATGATGCCATCAATGGACGGTTCAACTGTCATTCGCCGATTGCAAGCAAAGAACCCACAGCTCAAGATTATTGCAGTCAGCGGGTTAATGTCAAACACTCAGGTGGCTGAAACGGCTGGTACTAGTGTAAAGAAATTTTTGCCAAAGCCCTATACAGTGGAGGAACTATTGAAGAGCATAAGTTTAGTTCTAGCCTGTTGATGAAGAGATAGGGGAGTTCGGTATCCCTCTGCCTCTTCCGTCAATGTTAAACTCAGTCAAACTTCTATAGGGTTGCTAACCAATCAAACACCTTCTCCAGCTCTGGCAGCGTTACCAAGCCATACTGCCACAGAATCATGGGTAATTGACTCATATCTTCCTCATTAGCTTGTTTCAAAGCAAGCTTGAGCGCTGCTGCCGGGACTGCGAGTTCCTCCTGCAAAAAGTTAAGCAATTGAACTTGCGGCGGGAGTACGCTGCCAGAGTTGTCTCCGGCAAAATGTTGAATTGGTATCAGCTGCTTTGCAAACATTGTTTTCTAGTGCAGTTGCTAATTCAAGACAGATATCTCAAAGGGAGCGCCGGAGTTCTACTCCGGCTGTTGCTTTCTTGCTAGCTCAAAACCAAGCACCACAATTGCTCAACTTTCTAGAACTTGGTCTGAACTCAATAAGAAATCTTAAGCAGTCAACGTTCCCAAAGGAGGAACCTCCACTCCCGCAGTTGACTTCGTCAGAGTGAGTTTTGAGGTAGCTATTCTACTCAGTCTATGGCAGAGAAATGATCTACTATGTGTCAGAGATAGTTCAGGCATTTCTTGCCAACAGTTGCGGCAAAACCAGTAAGAATGACTGCCACGGAGATGACGCAACATCCGATGGTCACAACAAGGGCAACTAGTCATGGCTTTGATTCCAAACACTATAAATCTCTTCTTTTACCCTATAAGGATCAATGGAAAAAGAGTAGTGGGAGATTTACCCAAAGAATAGAGGTTCTCTCTACTCATTAGATTAAGTTTGTTAATGATCTGATTTAGATTGCTTTAGGCAAACCATTGCATTTAATTAGTTAGACAACTATTGACTGATAAGCTTGTTGAGCTAGTAAAAAGCTAGATATTTAATATTTATTTAACATTCAAATCATTATCAACAGATTTATGATCGCCGACCTTAATTTCATTCCCACGAATCCTCAAAGCGTGGGTACCCTAGCTACTCACCGCCCCTTTAACTCAGAGGGGATAGGAGCTCGGTCATAAGTTTCAGTCATAGTTCTCAGGTGCTTGCATACCTCTTGTGTTAAATCAGCCGACTTATATCGCCAACCCCAGTTATCCTTACTTGTACCAGGAAAATTCATCCGGGCAGAAGTATCTAATCCTAAAATGTCTTGAAGAGGAATAATCGCTTGATTCGCCACAGAACTATGTGCTAACCGGATGAGATCCCAATGGATTCCCTCCGAACTCGTACAGCCCAGATAACGCAAGACTTCTTCTCGTTCTTGAGGTGACAACTGATTGAACCAACCTACTGTCGTATCATTATCGTGAGTCCCTGTATAAACTACACAGTTAGAGTGGTAATTGAACGGTAGAAAGCGCTTTTCAGCCTGTATACCTGAGCCAAAGGCAAACTGCAAAATTTTCATGCCGGGAAATTCAAAATAATCTCGCAAAGCCTCCACATCTGGTGTGATTTCTCCCAAATCTTCAGCTAGGATTGGCAGAAAGCCTAACTCAGCCTTCAGGAATTCAAAGAGAGCTTTCCCAGGAGCTTGAATCCACTCTCCATTTTCAGCAGTTGTTTCGCCCTGCTTGACTGCCCAGTAAGCTTCAAAACCTCGGAAGTGGTCGATCCGAATCACGTCTACGTAGTTAAGTATGGACTGAAAGCGCTGCACCCACCATTTGAAGCCTGACTGCTGTAGCTGTTCCCAGTTATACACTGGGTTTCCCCACAGTTGACCTGTCGTACTGAAGAAGTCTGGCGGTGTCCCTGCCATTAGTGCAGGCAAGCCTGTTTGTCGATCGAGGCAAAAGTTTTCTGGGTTTGCCCAGACATCAGCGCTATCGTAGGCTACGTAGATCGGAATGTCTCCAATAATCTGGATACCGCGCTGGTTGGCGTAATGCTTCAGTTCTGACCACTGGCAGAAAAACTCAAACTGTAGATATTTATGATAAAAAATGTCAGTACTCAGTCGTTGCTGCCATTGCAAGATTGCTTCTTGTTGTCTTTTGGCGATCATATGTTCCCAGGTATTCCAACTAGCGCCCCCATATGCCTCTTTCAGCGCCATAAATAGGGCAAAGTCATTTAGCCAAGAGGACTGGTTTTGACAAAACGTCTCAAATTTCTGCTGCTGAACTGTTGTTGCCTTGGCTTGAAAGTTCTCACAAGCTCGACGGAGCATTGGTGTCTTCGCTCGAATAACTTGCTCAAAATCTACTGTTTCAGAATTAAACTCAAGTAGCTTGCTAAAGCTCTCTCTGTCTAGCAAACCCTTATTCTGCAATATCTCTGGACTGATGAGCAGTGGATTTCCTGCCATGGCTGAATAAGAAGCATACGGAGAATGGCAATCCCACGTAGGCCCCAGTGGTAAGATTTGCCAAAGTTGTTGTGCACTCTCCACAAGAAAATCAATAAATCGATACGCCTCTGACCCCAAATCACCAATACCAAACGGACTAGGGAAAGAGGTAGGGTGCAGCAAAATTCCACTGGCTCTGGGAAAAGGCATTATACACCTCACAGAAATTAAACAGTTACAGGAACGGCACCTATGACAAAGAACGGTTATAAAAGGCTGTGTTGAAACAAACTAATTAATAAAATAATCATTAGTCATAATGTAGTACAAAGCTTACTAGGCTCCCAAAGCGTATTGTTTTTGTACTTGCAAGAAAACCAAATTTTGTTGCTGTAACTTATTGACGCTTGGTCAAGACTTAATGGGCTCCTCTAGAATAAACCTATAAAAAGCGAAATATTTCCGACTAGAGGGTGAGTTTTGGATCTTACTGTATATTTGCTAGTTAACCCGTGAGATAGAGAATTTGGTAGAATATTAGTCTGATTAAGCACATGTGTAACATTTGTTACATCTAAGATCACTTATACTCAAGCTTCTTCAAGATTTTTTATGACCGGATAGCTGGCGGCATACTCTTTAAGTAAAGGAATTCTAATCATGCACTTGCGCATAAAATGGTTGCTGGCAGGAAGTGCGATCGCCTAATAAGCTCCGTTGTCGGATTATCTCGTCTGACCTGGGCTGCCCCGGTACTATTATCTCAGCGATCTCAGCCAGAGGCCAATGATGCAACAAACGAGCAGCAGGGCAGCGATTTAGCAGAACAGCAGCAGCTTTTGCGCTTGCAGCCTCAAGCGCAGATTACGCTATTGCAGGCAATTCAGACAGCTGAGACAGAGCAACGAGGTAGAGCAACCAGCACTGAGTTAGAGACAGAGAACAGTAGCTTGGTCTATGCCGTTGATATTGGACTGAAAGAAGTGATTGTGGATGCCGGAAACGGGCGTATTCTGGCAACTGAAGACTTGACTCAACCCCACAGTCGCAATCCCCAATGGCGCGGTAGCGTTCCCGTATCCGGGAATTCAATGGGTGATGGTAACGGTGAAACCCAGGATAACCGCTAATGTTAGCTAAAGCAGCTTCCCACACCAGGTTCACTAGTAACGGAAATTGTTCCCTGGTGCAGTAGCACAATTGCCTGGGCAATCGCCAATCCCAAACCTGACCCACCGGATTGATAGTGGCGGGAAGCTTCAGCTCTCCAGAAGCGATCGAACAGGTGGCGAATCTGCTCAGGCGCAATGCCAACTCCGCTATCCTCTACTGTAACCTCCGCCAGGAGCTTGTCTAATCGAACGCTCTTGTACTTTCCCATTGGTTGAGAATCGGTTCTGGCAAGCAGCAGTAGATCTTCGGTTAGACGAGAAAGTTGTTTGACGGTGCTGACAATTAGCGAAAACTTTTCCGCTATGCACAAATATAGCAACAATCGGTAATGGATTTTGCCTTATGTGATAAGTTTATCCAGCAAAGTCGTTCCGTTATCATGAGGTAGCAATAGTGACTAAGACCAACCGTCTCAACTACACAGCGATGAGCCTTAGTGAAGCAATTTCAAAGATCCAAATTCTCTATCAGCAAGAATACAGCTCTGCTATGGACAAAGAAGCTGTTGCCAAAGCATTAGGATGTAGTGGTGTAAATGCATCTACTGCTATCATTTCTGCCCTTACCGAATATGGCTTATTAGAAAATGTAGGAACGCATTTGAAGGTAACTAAAGACGCTATTGATATTATTTCTCACGCTCCAGGTCATCCTACAAGGGTTATGGCATTGAATAACGTTGCCTTTACTCCTTATCTATTTGGCAAGTTACATGATGCTTTCGGTGAAGATCCTCCCAACGATAATATTCTTCGTTCTTTTTTGATCAAAGAGGGATTTAGCGCCAAAACCATAGGGAATGTTATTGACGATTACCGCTATACATTAATGTTCCTTAAGGAAGAATTAGTTTCTAGCGTTAAAAATCCAGATCGACAGCGGCCACTTCCTTCAATAACTACTCAGAGAAGTGATAATGCTGCCTGCAAAAAACTTCCTCTCGTGACGCCAGGCTCATTTGGACAAACTCTCATGTATAGAATTGCAGATAATTGTTCAGTTCGGATTCAATTTGACGGTCCAGTCGTCAGAGAGGGGATAGAGAAGCTCATAGCTCTATTGGAGCTAAGTGCGGATGCGTTTCCGCAAAAAAGAGATGCTAGAAAAAGAATCAATAATGGCTCTTTTTTAACCCTAATGACTATAGATAACGAGGAATAATCAATCTCTCCTTTTAAGATAATAGTTCAGTTCTATTAGGTTCAAAGTACAATTCAGTGCTATCGGCTAGGTTGGTATCTTCCTCTTAAGGGCAAACACAGTAGCATCTCTAACATCAGGATCAATATCGAGAGCGTTGTCCTGAAGCCGCTCAATCTCCGGGTTTTCAGGTTGATTGCTGAACGTATCAGCAATTATTGTGTCGAGGTCATCTTCGGTGACGCCTGCATACCACTTACAAGAAGGGTAAGAAATAATGATAGGACCGTAGTCACAGCCGTTGAAGCAAATGTATGGGCATACCTTAACATCAGCTCCATGTTCGTCCATCTTCTGACGCAGCTTCTCTACATATCCTTCCGCGCCTTTCTCAAGACAGAATTCATTTTGGCAGACAAAGATAGCCTGTTTATTTAGGTTGGCACTATTGCCCATAACTTCCTTTTGCATACATTTTGTGTTCCTCTTCTATCTCCTTGAACGGTCTCGGCGGCGAGTATTATAAGCTTCATTCGCCTTACATATGTTTTCAACCACCTGTAACCAGAAGATATCTGTCAGGTCAACTGGAGGTGCTACCTCACCACAATTGTGGCAAGTGCGGCTAGGCTGGTCACGGTTATATTCCTGGCAAGTCTCCCAATATACTTGCTGTGCTATCTCTTCCCCTGCGTCAAAACTCTTGCCGTACAGATGGTGATTACAACGCTGGCAATAAAAGCTAATCTTCTCGTGACCTGGAGGCTCGGCTTTGAAGCGCAGTTGCAGACACTCACCGCCTGGTATTAAGCGATTTGGTATATCCGCTGGTAGGTAGACAGCATCACCTGGCTCTAGCTGCATATAGTTGTACTCACAGTCCTTGAACTCAATGCGACAGTAACCGCTCAGGTTAAGGATTGTCTGATCCTTGTCTGACGAGAGCCAAAACGGTTGTGGCACTCTGTTACGGCTGAGGTAAACCATCGGATCAAGGCCTGGATTGAGGACTGGAAAGTCATCGTAAGAGCCAATCGTCCGGTTAGCAGCGCCAAAAATATTGAGAAAGCGACCTCGTTCAGCAAGAGGACCTTGTAGCTGTTGTTTCCCGTCGCTCATCTATTGTCCTCCGTCAGCACTATGACCTGCGCCTGCGCCAGGGTTGCTGTTCAACGCTGATTTAGACGCACTTTGGTTAGCTAGAAATCGTTCGTAATCTGCCCGGGCTCGATTAGCTAGCCGCACTTGGCGAGTGTAAAGACTCCAACTCATGTTCTCGATGGGGAAGTGGGGCAAAACAGTCCCGCAACTGTGGCAAGTGCGATCGCTCTGGTTGAATTCGTTCACTGCGTCAGGTCCTAGTACAGTAACTGTCTTAAATTCGGGATAGTAAGGCTGTTCCTCGCCCTCAAAGTTGTCCATCTCTTTGCGGAAAACCAGTTTCTTACATTCCTCGTTAGGGCAATAGATTGAGAAAACTTCCCTTTGAGGTGGCTTCTCCTTGTTGCGTTGAATCACCAGCGCCACAGTATAAGCATCCGGGTTAGACTCTTGCGGACCTGTATGGTTATCTACCTCATGTGTCCTGGCTCCTACTGCTAGCATGCCAAAAGGTCGCTGAACACCATTACTGACCAACGCGATAAAAAGTTCTTCGCAATCGTTGGTGTGATGGAAGTTGTATTCAGGAGAGCCAGGGTAGTTAAGACTATAGACTCCACCCATGACAATCGCACCTGGATGCAGGTAGGGGAAGAGTGACGTGATCCCAGGTACTCCTGTATGACTAATCAGATGCTGGAAAACATTAGTTTTCATCGGCTGACGCCTGCTCTGCCTGCCGTTGCTGCTAGAACTTATCTCGGACATAAATAGGTTCCTCTCTTGCTGCATGTGTTATCGGTACCTTTACTCCAGCAAGCCATGTTCGCGGTAGTAACGATCTGCCCCTGAGTGTAATGGTATTGAACCAGTCTGACAAATTGCTTCGGGTTGGATCGGATAGTACAACGGGCTTTGCTTGAGTGGCTGTTGTCGGTACCTGGACTCGAAGATTTCCCTGTCTTCCACAAGGACGTTTGTTACCAAATTAACGAGTTCATCAGGCACTTCCTCTCTGGTTACCAGTAACCACTGGCTGAAGTCCAAAGTTGGCACTGGCTCCTCCACTCCTACAAAGTCCCCTGGCTCGATATCTGCCCGCCTGTAGTCATATTGTTCATGCAGTTGCTCCAGCACCGCTAGCTCAATCGGCAACAATCGCAGCAGTTTCTGTCCAATAAACCTCGGCCAGACCATAATTGCTTCATGAAATAAGGCATCTGCATCACCATTAGCAAACCAAGATATAGCCGGACGTGGTGTTTCTGCTGTCAGCCATTGCCCACCCCATTGCTCAAGGTCTTCCCATGACATACCATAAGCGTTAAGTACCCTGGCGACGGAGTAGCCAACAAAGTTGCCGCCATCGTTCAACGCGGTAGCAATGCGCAGTGGCGGACATTTGGTAACAAAGTCACGGAAAGTGCGTAAGTCGTAGCGATCAGCTACCTCAGCATCAACAGCAAAAACCAGTCGGTCGCGATGTGGCAAGACTGCAACTGCCCGCAGGTTTGGATGTGAAGTGTCAAATATTCCCCGCCCCTTCAATGCCATATCAGCTGCAACGATAGGCGTAGTAAAAGCGAAATCTACCGTACCTTCAAGCACTGCCTCAATGTTATCTGCAAAGCCTCGACCAGTATGAATGACAAAGGTTGAATTCTTAGCAGTACGCCAGCGCACACCGTTAGCAATCCAGCCGCAAGCGCCAGTGAGGTTTTCCATTCCCCAACCACCCTTAAGCTTCAGGTGTACCTCAAGGTTACTCTTACCCCAATTTAATTCAGCACTCATATTTCTATTTGCTTTGCCTCACAGATCGCGCAGACTTCGTAGAGGGACGTATTGCCCTTTGCCAACTCTTTAATTTCATTAATGTGCGCTGTCGTCTCTGGATTTTGAGAAATCGCTGCTAAGTCTTCTTGACTCCGCCACTGAACATAGTTTATGACCCGCGTGCCATCTAAGCTTTTGTGAATGTTTGCTGAGATGAAACCAGGCTGTTGACTCATTGCTTCGCCTGCTTTCACAAATATATCTACCAAAAGCTGCTGATTTTCAGGCTCAACGGTGAATACGTTGATCAGGGTTACTAAGTTTTTATCCGTTGTAATTTTCGTCATTTCGGTTGTCAGAAGTCTTTCGCTATCGCCCAGCATTAATTTGACACTGAGTGTGCTGAATCCTGTTGATATTGTGTTGGAGATAGATTGATCTTGTGTTGGAGATAGACGGTTAGGATGTCACTTCAGGTAAAACAACAAGTTGAGTCCTGGAATGGTGCGGGAGAGAGTCCACAAAAGCAGGGTTATGTAGAGTAGACCTAAACTCCACTGATACCAGGCAAGACTGCTGATTGTGCCAGGTAAATGTTCGTCTCGGAGGCGAATGTCGTTGAAGCCTAACTTCAGCAAATTGTTGAGGCTAAAGTCGAAGTAATTGAGCCAGTTCCACTTACGATGCCACAACAGGGGCATGTAACGCTCCCGGAATAACTGAAACCGTGGCATCACTGGTAACCGCCCAATCAGTAATCTCAGTTGCCGCATACTTCCATCTTCTACAAGGTAGCTGATGTCCATCAGATCGTGATATCGACCTTTTTGGTAGAGACGTAATAGTAGGAAAACTGGAATGGGCAAGACGACAGTGGCTAAACTTCCTATTGTGAGCCAAGGCTGCTCAGCAATGCGAAAAATGGTGACGAGACCAAACAGTGATAAGCAGCCAAAACTACTGAGTACCCAGATAGTTTCTTGGAGAGTTGGCACAATCCGCTGAGGAAGAACTCGTCGCCATCTGTCAACGAGCCAAAACAGCACACCGAAGTAAGCGAATGTTACCATTCCTACAGCAAAAACCAACCAAAAACTTGTACCGTACTGACTTAACAGCAGCAGTAGGCTTAATCCTAGCCAGTGCAAACCTTCTAGCAACCACTCAGGTACTGAGAGCGCTTCCCCAGCAACGATGCGATCGCTGATTTGGAGATAGGTTTCTAAATCAATGTCCTCTAAGGTCATAAGTTCAGTAAGGTTGCGAAAAGATTGCTGATTGCGATATTCAGCGATCGCTGCTGCTTGAGTTGCCGAAAACCCCAACTGCACCAGCAGCTTAGGTGAAGCAGTGTTAATATTAATACCAAGTAGGTGCCTCTGTAATTCACTACGACGTAGCCGCTGTGTGACGTACTCTAGCTGATTTGCATCAGCAATTTGCTGCAAGGCACGGAAATTTTGTACAAGATTACGTAGAACGTTTTCATTCCCTTGCAGAGTCGGCACCCGCATGACTCGACCAATCTGACCTGGATTACCTAAAATTTTCGTTTTATCAGAGTCAAAAGTGAGACCAGCCACATTTAGAACAGCATCTTTGGCAAACTCAACATCGCTAAAATCTGCTATCCCTTGAATACTGGTACCAAGCAAATTCACCGATTGATTGAATTGGGCTTCCCGGAACGCCACAGCTTGTTCAAAGGTTGCTTCTGTGAGTGAAAAGGTTTGATTAAAGCGGTCTTTTGCAAACAGCACCTGGCTTGAATAACGAACCTGGGAAAAATCCGCATTCCCCAGCCACTGAACGCGGCTGAAGTTAGCTACCTGTTTAAAACTTGCCTGTACGAAATTGGCAATGTCCCCAAAAGTACTATCGCTGAAGATGGCGCCGTCCTGAAATTGCGCCTGGTTGAACTCAGCTTTGGCAAAAAAGATACTGCCACGAAAACTTGCTGCTCGACGGAAGGTAGCACCAGCCCAACTAGCGCCACTGCTAAATCTCGTCTCGGTCCAGTCTGCCTCCTGGTTAAATATGGTACCTTGTGCTGCGACTGGTTGAAGGAAGAATGTATTAGCAAAATTGACAGATCCCATGAAGTGGGTTTGCTCTAGTTTCAGAGGGCCACGGAAGACTGTAATTTGTGAAGGGGCGGCTAGCGTCGGGCTAAGAAACGAGTGCGGCTCCTTAAACTGAGCCAAGGAGCGCCTTTGGCGCAGGGTTTGCCTAGCATAATCGCGCTGTATTTGTTCTTGTTGAGTTGGCGTAAAGATAGGAGCGAGTGATTGTCCGTAGAGCGGAGTTCTTAAACCTAACTCGCTACCAACGAAGTCTCCTCGGATCAGAGAAAAGCTCAGGTCTAAGCCTAGAGGATTCGATCCAGCCCGTTGCAGTTGGGTACGCAGAAGTTGGTAGAAAGAGTCTCGGAATTCAGCATTTTCTGGTCGCAGATCGATCGCCATCTGCCGTAGGTCGAGGGTAGGAATGCCGTCACGGTTTGTCGGCAATTGGAGTCGTTCTTGCAGCAGTTCCAGGGTTAAGACTGTGCGTTCTGGTTGTGCTGTGGCTGCCCAAACTGGTTGGGCTAGCAACAACAACAAAGTACATAAGATAATGAGTTTGCTCCCGCGATGTGTCACTTATTTTTTGTTAAGGATTAACCGCTTCAGTAGACCAGCCTTGCTCACCATTGCGGCAGTAAAGACATCTGTTTTGAGGATCTCCTCGCAGTTCTAAGTGATCGACCTGCACAGGTTCTAGCAATAAAAGACAAAAATCTGATAGTGGCTCGTTAGCATCTAGTGGTAATGGCTTAAAGGCATCAGCGTCAGCTCTCGGTTTACCTGGATGAGGCCACGCAAATTGTAACCGCGCTGCGTCACTTAGTTCCTGCCAAGTGGAGATACGGGTTTGTTGTAAAGCAGAGTCGGTACAATCTACTCCCACCAAGGTTAAAGAGCCAGTGAGGCGGAATTGTTCTCGACTGTTGGGAAAGTACCAACAAGCCTCTGCCCAAGGCTGATGAGCAATTTGGTCAATTTTCTCACTTCGGGCATCAACGACAAACTTCAACTGGTCAGCGTTTTCGAGAAAGCCACGAAAGACGACGGTACGATTTGCTGGACGATTGTCAGCCCGGACAGTTGCTAGTTGTAGGTAACGAGCATAGGCAAGGCTACGGTTTTGATGTAAAGCACGAGCGAGAGGCGATCGCCAAGGAGCAAGAGACATTGGCAAAATATCTAATTTTTGGGTCAATTCCACAACTGAAGTTTGTTTTCCTTCCCAGCAATCCTGATCCCTTCTTTGTCAATCGTTGACCGAAGGGTAAAGTCGTTTGAATTTCCTGTCTTAGTTCATATGGTTATCACCAATCAAGCGATCAAACTCCGCTTTGATGATTGCATAACACTCACAGCTTGTTGCTTCTAACCCTTCTCGATCCAAAATCGTTACCTTACCATAACGGTAGGAAATGAAACCTGCGTTTTGTAACCTGATAGCCACTTCACTCACGCCTGCCCGCCGCACCCCTAGCATTTGCGACAAAAACTCGTGGGTGAGCGGAAACTCATCGTTTTCGACGCGATCACGAGTTAGGAGCAGCCAGCGGCAGCAGCGTTGCTCTATCGAATGCACCCGATTGCATAGTGCTGATTGTGAAATGAAATTAAACAATGCTTGCGTGTAGCGGCGTAGCACTTCATCCAGTGCTGTTCCGGCGGTGACTTGAGTGCGCAGATCCTCAGCTCGCATCCTCAAGGCTGACCCTGGAATTTGACATATGGCTAGTCCTGGAATTTGCTTGGCTCCCAGAAATACAGGTAGCCCCACCATGCTTTCATTGCCTATCGTTGCCACTTCAATCAGTTCACTATTCGAGGTCAGTGACAGTAGTGAACAAACTCCTCTTAACGGAAAGTAAACGAACTCGATCGGCACGTTTGGCAGATAAAGCTCTTGTTTGAAGTCGAGAGCAATGGGTTCTAGATAGGGCTGAAGCCGTTCATATTCCTCCCAGGGCAAGCTAGCCAGGAGCCGATTGTTGACAGAATTTGAAAAGCCTTGGGACACAAGTGTTTAGCCCGATTACATCACTCTTATCTCACAAGATATCGCAGAACCTGGGGAAGAACCTCTAGCGCAAGGCGAACATCAATGTAAACAGAAATTGTACGTGGGAGTACAATACAGGGAGAAGCATTTGTACGGTTGAGTACAATTCAACATTTGGCAGCCGCCTTAGGATTACACCCATATGAGCGCCCTGATTCAGGTTCCGCAGCACCGCATTTTCTCTCACTTTCCAGATATTGCGTTTAATGCTGTGGCATTAGCAGCTTCTGTGGGTGGGTTAACAGCGGTTAGCACTGTTTTGTCTGCATTACCTGCCGATTTTCCGGCAGCCATTCTGGTTGTCCAGCACCTCAATCCCAACTGTCTCAGCCAGATGCCTGAAATTTTAAGCCAGCGGACAGCGTTGCGGGTCAAGCCAGCTGCAACCGGAGATGTTTTGCGTCCAGGCACCGTCTATGTTGCTGTTCCGGCGCAACATCTGCTGGTTCAGCCTAACGGCACGCTGCTGCTTTCAGATACACCCAAAATGAACTTTGTCCGCCCTGCTGCCGATAAACTGTTTATGTCAATGGCAACCACTTACAAGTCACGAGCGATCGCTGTTGTTCTCACAGGCAGCGGCACTGATGGCGCACTGGGCGTGCTATCTATCAATAAGCATGGGGGCATAGCGATCGCTCAGGATGAATCAACCTCTGAGTTCTTCAACATGCCGGAAGCGGCAATCGCCACAGGAGAAGTAGATTTTGTGTTGCCTGTAGAGGCGATTGCTTCTGCGCTGGTTAACCTGGTTACCCCAGAAGCTGTTGCCTAATGCTTGCGGTTCATATTTTATAGTTATTCAGTATCTAAATCGCTTAGTTTATAAAGGTATGGTCGCGACACTCCAACATCCCCATCTCACCCCTCAAGAGTACCTGGATTGGGAACCTCTTCAAGACATTCGCTACCAGTATATTGACGGCGAAGTTTACGCTATGACTGGTGGCACCTTGCCCCATAGCGAAATTGCCGTTAATCTGACAACCCTTCTTAAAAACCACCTTAGAGGCAAAGGGTGCCGTATTCTAGGTTCCGATGCCAAAGTTGGCATTACCGAAAACGGTCCTTTCCTCTATGCTGATGTCAGCGTAACCTGCGACCAGAGCGATCGCACTGCTGTCAAATTTACCCGCTATCCCAGCCTGATTGCAGAAGTGCTTTCCCCCAGTACAGAAGCTTATGACCGGGGCGGAAAATTTGCTCACTATCGACGGATTGAAAGCCTCAAAGAATACGTTCTTATTAGTAGTGAAGACATCAGCGTTGAAATATTTCGTTTGAATGAAAAAGGGAAATGGGAACTCACTCCCTACGCAGCAGGTGATGAAATTCACCTCACCAGCATTGACCTGCGGTTTTCCATTGAGCAGCTTTACGAAGACATTAGTTTAACTAACAAGACCATACCTGAAAGCAACGGCTAAAATTGTGGCTATATTAGTGAGAATGAATCCCGCGCTATCTCTGCCCTTGCTCGCTCCATCAAAATATTTTGGGCACTTTGTTCTGGATGATGGTCAGTCGGGCGACGCTGAATGTAAGAGCCATCTGACTGAAGCTCCCAGGCTTGGCGGTTATCTGCTAGGAAAATGTCTAGCAGTTCTTTCAGCTCTTTGGCAACATCAGGGTCTTCTATTGGAGTCACTGCTTCCACCCGCCGATCTAAATTGCGAGACCTCCAGTCTGCACTGCCAATAAATATCTTCTCCTGACCATTGTTGTGGAAGTGGAAGATGCGGGAGTGTTCTAGGTAACGACCGATGATACTGATGACTCTAATATTCTCACTTACACCTTTAATGCCTGGACGTAGACAGCACATCCCGCGTACAATCAGATCAATCTGCACTCCAGCCTGGGAGGCTTTGTATAGCATCCTAATGATTTGGGTGTCAATCAGCGCGTTTATTTTGGTGACGATACGACCAGAGCCACCATTCTGACAGTTTTCAATCTCACGTTGGATGAGTTCAACCATGCCTTCGCGCAGCGTCACTGGAGCCACTAACAACTTGCGGTAAGACTTTTGCTTAGACAGACCCGTAAGGTAATTAAACAAATCCGTTAAGTCAGCCCCTAGGTCGTCTTGACAGCTCAACAAGCCCAAGTCAGTGTATAGCTTCGCTGTTTTGGAATTGTAGTTGCCTGTTCCGATGTGAACATAGCGACGGATATGATCCCCCTCTTGACGCACGACTAGCACCACCTTGGTATGAGTTTTTAACCCCATCAGTCCGTACACCACATGCACGCCCGAACTTTCTAACTGGCGTGCCCAACCAACATTGCTCTCCTCATCGAAGCGAGCTCTCAGTTCCACTAAAACAGCAACCTGTTTGCCGTTCTCCGCGGCGGCAATTAAGGCTTTGACGATTGGCGAATCACCAGAGGTGCGATAAAGCGTCATTTTAATTGCTAGCACCTGTGGATCAAGAGCAGCTTGCGTAATAAATAGTTCTACAGATGCAGTAAAGGACTCATATGGATGATGCAACAGTAAATCCCGTTGGCGAATCACTGAGAAAATATCTTTTGCCTCTTCTGTGTCCAGAGTAGAACGAGTGTCAGCAACCTCATTAAACCATCGCAGTCGTCGCGGGATCACGGGTGTCCAGGGTGGGTCTTTGAATTCAGGTAACGGCAGTGCCATAAAAGACATCAAGTCTTTTAAGCCTAGCAATCCCTCAATCTCGTAGACATCCGTCTCCGTTAGCTGCATCTTTGACATCAGAGTTTCTCGGACAGAGGTAGGAGTAGAGGCTTGAAGTTCGAGCCGCACCACAGCTCCACCTACCCGGCGCTGACGCAGTTCTTGTTGAATCGCTAGTATCAGGTCATCACCTTCGTCTAATTCCAACCCAAAATCAGCATCCCGAGTTACTCGAAAGAAGGAACACTCCTGGACATTCATTCCCGGAAACAAAGACCCCAGATTGTGGGCAATCACTTGTTCCAGAGGAACGCCAGCCCAGATACTCAGCTGCTCATTCTGCTGCTGCAATTCCTGCGGGAAGGGGACGAATCGGGGTAGACTGTTTGGCACTTTGACTCGGGCAAAGTTCTCTTCCCCAGTTTCTGGCTCTTTAACAACCACCGCCAGATTCAAGCTCAGATTAGATATATAGGGGAACGGATGAGCCGGATCTACTGCTAGTGGAGTTAAGACTGGAAAAATCCGTGCTTCAAAGTAGCCTTGCAAGTAGAGACGCTGTTCCTGATTAATATCAGTATAGTTGAGGACATGGACACCTATAGTCGCTAGCTGAGGGCGTAGTTCTTGCTCAAAGAGTTGATGCTGCTGGGTTACCATTGGGCGGAGATGCTGGGTGATCTCGTCTAGCTGTTGCTCAGGGGTACGCCCATCTGGGGTCAACTCTCTAAGTTGCGCTTCTACCTGCTCTTTTAACCCCGATACTCGAACCATGAAAAATTCATCCAGATTAGAGCAAAAAATGGCGACAAATTTCAGCCGCTCTAAAAGTGGAGTCCGGGGATCGAGGGCCTCGTGTAACACCCGGCGATTGAACTCTAGCCAACTCAGCTCCCTGTTGAGATAATACTTTGGGTCACTCAGGTTAAGTTCTGAAGTCGTTGCCTTAACTTTAGACATGGTTGGTTCTGGGTTAAGCAAGTCCTAACGATCTTCTCAAAAAATTCTTGAAATAGAAAGCTTAATCTTCAATCCCCAGAATGCCTCTGTTAAAACGAGTGTCCCTATAAGAGCCTATCGCCCACCATGACTAACCGAGAATAGGGTGTGGGCGAATGGGTGTAAGGAAAGATTTGCAAGGGTACACCCTAAAGGGTGCAAGCCCCCGACGAAGAGTCGTGGCAAGGAGGACGTTAGGAAGCCCTTGCGTGATTGAGGGAGGATGTCAGTTGAACACAGCTAGGCGTGAGCAGAAAAATACTTTGACCGATTTGCTTTTGATTTCCCTCCAGGCAGTAGGTAGCACCCACAACAAAATCTATAGCTCGCTGCGCCTGCTCCACACTCATCGTTGTTAGGTTGAGAACTACAGGCTTACCTTGCCGCAGTACTTGAATCACCTGGAGCATTTCTTCAAACCGATGTGGCTTCATAACTACTATTTCCGTCATCCGACTAGCGGGATATGGCATCCTCACCACATTATTCATCGTTTTTCGTTGACCCAATAAATCAAAAAAATCTTACGCTCATTTCTTGTTTATGAGGCAAATCGTCATAAATTGTGATATAAATCACATTCTTAACGACGGCAAGCTATTGGTTAGGGGTCGATCCCTATGGCTCTTCAGGTAAAACCCATTGGGGTGGCTGTGAGAGTTTCTTTCTCACACTCTCCTCCGCAATCTCCAACATTTTGTCCAGCGGAGTTTCATCTATAAACTTTGAGGCAGCCTGACGGTGCTCTAAGTTTGGGCAGCGATCACCTAAAACACAACCATTAACACAGGCTTCTGCGCAATTTATGTTAACCTCCACACTTACCTCCTTTCAGACTAAGCAGGAAAGAGGCCGTAGCCCAAGTCTAATTTTAGCTGGATTGGCCTAAGCTCTGCCGCGGTGTCTTTCTTTAGCTTTGTGGCGTGCATTCAGCCGCTTTTGCTCTTTTTCAGCTTCTTTTTCAGCTTTCGACTGCATTTTCTTCTCCTGTTTCTGCAGTTCTAGTTCTTGTTGGATTGCTTCCTGAGCCTTGGTAGATATGCCTCTAACAGACATTTCCTTGGCAACTTCCCTTGCTAAACGTTTGGGACTAACTTTTTGCTGCTCAACAACGCTAACCTCTACCTTAGATGCACTCGCTCGTTCCAGTAACTTGAGCGCTAAATGGTTGACGAAGTCAAAAACTTCAGAATCTTTGGGTTCCGACCCAAATATATGTCTTCCAGCTTTTAGACACCCATCCTGCTGGGATTCAACGACTCCTTCCCAGAATTGACCATTAAATAGAATTGTGAGCTTCATACTTCCCCTCTTGCATAGCTGCATAGAACACTGGACATCCCGAGGGGGAAGGATACGACACTGCTTTTGAATTAGCGGTGCATCCGGACTACCAACCGGACTGTGTTTTTGTGTCCTGGCTTGAATTATAAAGCTTCAGGTTGAGCTTGCGCTCTTGAGTTGCTCTTTGCTACTGAGAGCGAATCCTTGAGTTGGTCTTGCCATTCCCCAGGATTTGCATCACCTCATCACACCACGCCAGCCAATCTGTCCTTTTTTGTTGGCAACCCATTCCAGGATTGACATGAAGTCTCTAAAAGCGAAGTCTGATACTTTTCGACCCCACAACCGCTGCATTCCCTATCTGCGTTGTGCCTCGCTTGTGTTTGACTGTGTCGTCATCGACTCTGGTGCTGAGGGTTGCGTAGAAGTGCTTAAAGGAATAGATTGGCTGTCTCCTGTGTTGGGCTCCTTCACTTTTCCATGGGCAAAAGCAGGTGCAGTTGCGGCAATTGCTAGCAGAACAGAGAATCCACTAATTATTAGACGTTTCATGGTAAACTCTTGTGTAAACTTGATAGGAATTACGCAGTTGAACTAGTCAGCAGCTCGTAAGATCTTGGGATAAATCGAGAATGAGATCTAGACAAAATCAACATTGCAGCAATTTAAAACCTGAAGAGGTGAAGCTTTTAGAGCTGTAAACTTCCAAGCACTAAAAATGCATATACTTGAAGAAGTCTGTAGGAGATAAGCTATAAATCCAATCTGCGCTGTCAGTCGTCTTACAAATAAAGGGATTTCTATTTTTTGGAAACAAAATTTATGAAATCGGCGTAACACCGCATGGGTTCATCCCTGCGGATGATCGCTGTGGGAATTAGGGTGGCTCAATGCCATCCTAATTCCCAATAATATTTGCTGCAAACAGTTAAGCTCTATCTTTCTGAGTCTCAATATAGCGTTTTACTGCCTCTTCAGATACGCCACCAACAGATGCATAGAAAGTTCCTTTACTCCACAAGCCAGACCCCCAAAATCTGCGGCGCTTCAGGTCAGGAAACTTAGTGAATATATACACGGCGCTAATGGATTTCATAGTCCTGGCAATCTCCACAGGTGCAGTCGTATGGTCTGCCTGCACAAAAATGTGAACATGGTCAGGCATAATCTCCAGAGCGTGTAGTTTCCAGTCGTAGGTCATACAAATCTCTGTGAGGATGTGCCTTAGCTCTATTTCCACAGCACCAGAGAGAACATCATGACGATATTTGAGACACCAAATCAGGTGATAGCCCAAAGAATGTTGTGCGTGGCTACTTGACAAAATTTGCATATTGCCTGATTATATAAGAAATCTTTAGTGTATCAAATGAAGCGTACTGTTTCCATTCCAGTCAACTTACCCCGTGAGCGGTTCCTACCTCTCATGGGGTTTTGTGCTGAGATCTTTAATCAGCATGTTGACTGGGCACTGGCGAACAAGACGTACAATAAAAGCCGCGCTCACAAAGACTTGTATGCGCGGCTCCGGCTGGAATATCCGACTATTCCCAGTGCCTTGCTCCAAACAGTGAGAGACATGGCGTTGGAGGCAGTTAAAGCGACCAAGTTCAAACGCTTACCCAGAAAGAAACCTACTTCTGCACTACGCTATGACGACCGAACAATTACTCTAAGGGGTAGGGCATTAACCCTCTCCTGCATTGGCAAGCGAGTTAAGGTCGTCCTGCACATCCCTGAGTATTTCAAGGAAGTATACGAGACTTGGGAGTTCAGTGGTGCTACGGTTACTTACTCAAAGCACTCAAAGCAGTTTTGGTTAAGGTTGGTGTTTGAAAAAAATGACCCACCCAAGGAGGAAAAAGGTGATGTTTTAGGGATTGATAGAGGTCTATATCATCTGGCAGTGACTAGCGAGAAACAATTCTTCTCTAGTAGTAAGATTCGCGCCACACAGCGACGTTATTTACACAATCGAAAGAAACTCCAACAAAAAGGCACTCGCAGTTCCAAACGTCATCTGAGGAAGATGTCTGGACGCGAAAAGCGGTTCATGAAAGATATTAATCATTGTGTAAGCAAAAAACTAGCCAACCTTCCTGGCATTAGCAAATATGCTCTAGAAGATTTGACTAGTATTAGAAACCAGCGTCGTAACAAGAAAATGAATAAGTGGATGGCTAGTTGGACTTTCTACCAACTAGAACAATTCCTGGCTTACAAATCTGAAGCCAGAGGTAAGACAGTGGGATATGTAGATTCTAGATACACTAGTCAACGGTGCAGTAGATGTGGGCATCAAACTAGTACTAACCGGAAGAAATCTCGCTTCAATTGCAAATCATGCGGCTATCGCGAACATGCAGATATTAACGCTGCCTACAACATTCGTGACCGCTATATTCTCTCCTCTACCCCAGTGGACGGAGGAGCAGGGCACAGTCAATTGTCCAATCGTAACGGTTATGCTCACCTCGTATGTGTTGATAACCAGTTACAAGCCGCGTCCGCTTGTCGGCGCGGCAGTTGACATGGAATAATGATTGTTATTGGCTCTAAGACTAACGGCTCAAGTCCATTATTGAGCAGTATGGAGACTAACTCTGGCAATGACCACCCTCAGAGGATGTATCGATCTCCACACTCAATTAGACGGCTGTCCTGGAAAAAACTCCAGGCTCAAAATTTCTTCAACCCCATAGGGCAGCTCAAACGGGAACAATCGCAACCCAGTTTCATCTTGAGCTAACTCACAAGCTTCCTGGTAGGCTTCAAGCAGAATTTCAGATAAGTAGGGTCTTAGACTCGGTTGGTCTTTGAACAGCCGAGCGATTCGTCTCCTGCTGTTTTGTATCGAACCCTTCCAACTACCAGACCTGTACGACGGTTGGAATTCCCACTTAAGTAGATGCGCCAGGAGAATAACTACATATGAGTATAGTTCGCGTCTATTGCTGGCGCTCAATGCTTCTAGCTCCTCAACCAAATGATCAATGTCGAGGGAATCCCACTGACGATGCCTGAGATTAGTAATTTGATCTTCAAGCCATAGACTGTAGTCGAGGTCATACAAGTTCATTTTGACCCAGGAACTCTATGTATTAATAATAACAAAAACACGAGCATTGGAGGGTGAAGACAATGGGAAGTCTTTCTACGTCTGCTAAAGCGAAGCGAAGCCGTTTGCGCTAGCGACTTAGCGTTGGCGTCAGCCGTTAGCATGCCGTTAGCGACTTAGCGTTGCCGAAGGCGTTAGGCGTAGGCGTTAGAGGAATCCTGGCAGGACTAGACAACAAATTTATCACACTTGTTTTGTTGCCAATAAAAAAAGTAGTTCTGCAACC
>JAFASY010000218.1 GCA_019244235.1 Chroococcidiopsidaceae cyanobacterium CP_BM_ER_R8_30 | reverse complement strand
CAAAGACTGTTCGCTTTTCCAAAACCCATTTCCATGTTTTGACATCAATTTTGGTATCCGCAGAAAGGATCTTCGCCACTTCAGATAAGTGATTCTTCGCCCATTCACTCACCTGCTGCTGCTGCTCCACAAAGGCACGGATCGCGTCAGGATATTGCTCGGCAAAGGTACGGGTTGCCAAATAGAAACTCCGCTGCTTTGCAATTTCTTGTCCATCTACTAGAACCCTTACTTTCCCCATCCGCTCTTGCACCGCGTAGAGTGGGTCTACAACGACTGAGGCATCGACACTCCCTTGTTCAAAGGCAGCACGAGCATCTGCTGGCAGTAGGTAAACAGGCTGAATATCCTTGTACTGCAATCCTGCCGATTCTAAAGCTTTCACCAGAGTATAGTGTCTGGCTGTCCCCTTGGTAACCGCAACCTTCTTCCCTTTGAGATCTGCAATGCGGCGAATGGGAGAATCTTTAGAAACTATTATGGCTGTCGCGCTGCCGTTTTCGGGAGTGGCAGCAACATAGATGATGGGTCTACCTGCAGCTTGAGCAAAGATAGGTGGAGGAGCGCCTGTTCCCCCAACGTCAAGACTTTCAGCACCTAGAGCTTCAATCAATGGAGGACCCGTAGGAAATTCCGTCCACTGCACTGTATACCCAGAATTAGCTAAGCGCTTTTCCAGATTGCCTCTAGCTTTGAGAAGGAGTAGATCAACGGTTCCTTTTTGAAAACCAATTCGCAATACCTTTTGCTTGACACTGCTAGGGTATAGTTGGGCAAGTAGAGACTGACTTTGGACACTGCAGGCGGTGAGGGTAGCTGTCAACATTAGAAAAGAGACTATAACAGATGGTAACGAACAGCTAACCGCTACCACACTTAACCACGCTCCTCTAAGCTGCATCAGCATACTATGTCTTCTCCCCTAGTTAAAGTTCACCTGCTTCTACTCGTAGAATTGCTGCATCTGCCCGTTAGCAGTCGTCGCCTGCTGTAAAGAGTCAGTCACTAAGGCTGCGGTTGATTGACATATGTTGCCAAAAAGCTGACCAATCTTCGACAAGAAACTACACCAACTTGGTAGGAATATAGTTCTTTAAGCAATCTGAATACTCTCACAACTTCTCGAAAAAGGCAAGTGTATTTCAACAAAATCGGCGAAGATTCTCTGCTTGTTCCGAAGGTCAAGCGTGGGAGGAACGCCCTTGTGGTTTGTGGCGGAGAGAAACAGAGCGATCGCGTTCCAGATCGGTATCAGATTGTGCTCGTCTGTTGCAGTACGGGGGTGTTAATCGCTAGCTTATTTCCTAGCCACAGGGCGTGATCGGTGTGATCGGCTAGGGCATCGCCCGTATTGGGATGAACGAGAATATCCAGCCCTTCCCGATGCAACATCAGCCAGGGGACAACTTGGTTGAATTGATCTGGTAAGAACGCCACCTGATACATCCACTGAGTATGAGGACCAACGAGTTTATCATGCCAGCGTCCCAGTTGCACACTGAAGCGATCTCCCAACTCTTGCCGTACCCGTGCTGCTGTCTCACGACTGGCAGCATCATAATAAACATGAGCATGAAAACTTGTAATCTCGATGGTTGGTTCTGGCATTGCTCTCAACCCCACTCTATCGTTTCATCTTGAAGGACTACAGCAAATTTTAGTTAGTGGCAGCGGAGCAATCACAGACAAACTCGTAATTTCGTGGGACATGATGGATTACTTTGGGACTGACTTCACAAGGGTTTCTAATGATAATTTCCTGGATAGTCCTAATCTACTATAAGTCAATCGATTTATCGAATATTCTTAAAGTGACATCTCATTCTCGTTTATAACATGACTATTCACAGCGTTGGTATTTTGAGCCCAGGTGACATGGGACAGGCAATCGCTGCAGTTCTATCTCAGCATGGACTTCGTACCTTGGCAGCGCTGGATGATCGCAGCGATCGCACCCGCCAGTTAGCTGCTGAAGTTCAGATTCAGGATGTTGGTTCGCTCAAAAATCTGGTAATTGAAGCTGATGTTGTTCTGTCGGTACTGGTTCCAGCAGCAGCGACCGAAGCCGCAGAGCAAATTGCTCCGGTAATCGGTAAATCCGGCAAACCTCTGCTTTACGTGGATGCCAATGCGATCGCCCCTCATCGCGTGCTGCGGATTGGGCAAATCATTCAGGCTGCTGGCGGACAGTTCGTCGATGCTGCGATTATTGGTCCTCGTTGGATTGGTGAAATGGAAGAAATTGCCGATACGTTTAAGGAACTGGGGCTGACGGAACATATTTTCCAGGGAGCAGCGGATGTGTACCGACTGGTGAAAGAAACGTCGCTCGGTAAAGAAACTCCAGAGGAACGCGATCGCAATCGTTCCCTCCATCAAGTTATCACAACCCTTTCTGACGAAGGACAATAGAGAAATTCACAATGAGCAAAGTTCGTGCGTTCAAAGCAGTTTTACATGTTGCGGAATAAACCCTTGATTCGGCTAGCACATGCTCAAGATGCAGAACGAGTTGTCTTACTCTGTGGACAACTCGGTTATGCTGTGTCTGTATCAGCTGTGCAAGAACGCCTAAAACTTCTGGCAACCGATCCAGATCATGTGCTTTACGTTGCTGACTTGCCAAATGCGCCAGTAGTTGCGTGGATTCAAGTGTGTATCGTGACAACCCTGGTTGTTGGTCGGCAAGCCGAGATCTATGGGCTGATCGTGCAGGAGGAATATCGCGGTCATGGAATTGGGCAATTATTGATCCAGAGTGGAGAAAAATGGGTGCAAAAGCAAGGCTGCAACACGATTGTTGTTCGCTCCAATTTGATTCGAGATGCAGCCCATCGCTTTTACAAGAAGGTTGGCTATCAGCAATTCAAAACTCAGGCGGTCTTCCGCAAAGTGTTGAGTCAGGAGAAGGAGGGCGATGAGGATGCGGCTTGCCCAGTAAGCAGTATGCACCATAAGCAGTAATTTTCCTGTTTCGGACAGGCAATGCTCACTCTACAAAACTAAACAACGTTTGAAGCAAGAAAGGAATTGCAGTATGGCGATCGAATGCTATATCAAATAGTCTTTTAATCACTAAACTAATAGTGCTTGCGTCATGAAGAATTGGTATTGGCAACTGGGCAATCAGGTGAATCAGACCATTTATAGGCATTTACCCGCATTCAAATGGCGCAACTTTCGCCTTTTCTTTGGGGGGCAACTGCTGTCGATGTCCGGTACGTTTATGACCCAGCAGTTGACCATTCCCTGGTTAACCTATAAATTAACTCACTCCGCTTGGTTGTTGGGATTAGCCGGATTTCTGCAATTTCTGCCAACGTTATTGCTGATTCCATTCTCAGGTGTTTTAGCCGATCGATGGAGTCGGCGAGATCTGCTGATGCTGGTGCAGGTGGTGGGGATTAGCATCTCCATTACCCTGACCATTCTCACCTTTTTAGATATGATCACGTTTCCTTCCCTGCTGCTCCTGAGTGTTTTGAATGGCATGTTAAAGGGATTAGATATGCCTCTTCGCCACACAATCGTAACCGAAACGGTTGAGGATCGCGATGATTGGGGTAACGCGATCGCACTTAACTCTGTCATGTTGAGTTCGTCCACATTGTTGGGACCAGCAGTGGGTGGCATCTTGATTGCCACAGTTGGAGTCAAATATTGTTTTCTCTACGACAGCCTTAGCTACATCGCCGCCATTCTGACGTTGAAAGCCATGCGGATTCGACCCATTCAACACGCTAGCGCCCAAAGCCATGACACCTGGCAGAAATTGCGCGAAGGCTTCCAATATGTCTCTAGCGTGCAGCCAATTCGTTCTATCCTGCTGATGCTAGCACTCCAGGGCTTAGTTGGGATCTCCTACATGGCACTGCTGCCTGTCTTTGCTACCGATATTTTGCACGGCAATGCCTCAACAATGGCAACGTTGAGTATGGCAGGACCCGTTGGTTCTTTGTTGGCCTGTCTTTACCTCAGTTTTCGACGAGACATTTTGGGGCTAGAGCGACTGATTGCGCTTTCTCAGGGACTGATTGGAATCGGGCTAATCTGCTTTGCCCTGTCTAAAGCGATCTGGCTGTCACTCCCCATGCTGCTTGTGGTAGGAGGCTTTACAATTCTCCAGATTTCTTCCAGTAATACGATTATCCAAACCCTGGTGGCAGACGATAAGCGCGGCAGAGTCATGAGTTTCTATGCATTGGCAATGGTGGGAATGATGCCCTTTGGCAATCTGTTAGCAGGTAGTCTGGCACAGATGATGGGTGCGCCTAACGCGCTAATGATCTGCGGCAGCATTTGCATCCTTGGATCGGTGTGGTTTTCCTCTCAGGTGCCGCTGGTGAGGTGCTGGATCAAGCGAGAAACGCATTCCCCCCAATCGGTTGCCAGGGGATGATGGCTGCGATCGTCAAAGCACCTGCGGTAAATTCGGCTAGAGATAAAGAATGCGCTGCTGATAAGCCTCCTGGCTTGGTGCAGTCGGAATTGCTTTTTGCTCAACCATAAAATCAGCGGTGTCTTTGAGTCCTTTAGAGATCGCTCCCGACTGATTCGCCGTTCCCAGGTACTTCGGATCGCTTTGATTAGAAGAATCAAGCCAGATTATTTGTCCAGCCTGCGCTAATGCTTCTTTCGGACTGACTCCCAACTCCGCAGCTAACGCTTTTGCTGCCGTCTGAGGATCATCTCGGTAAATTTTGACGGATTTGTCAAGCATCAATCGATATTGCTTCAACACATCCGGGTATTGCTGAGCAAACTCAGTGCGAACAACAGCAACATCAAACGTTGCATAGCCGCGCTTTGCCAAATCTTCTGAGGTTGCTAGAATTGTGCCGCCATCCTGCCTCATCTTTGATTGGGTTGGTTCCCACACATAGCCGCCGTCGATATCGCCCCGTTGCCAAGCAGCTAGCATGTCGGTGGCAACCATATCAAGAATCTTCAATTCATTTTGATTGATATTTTCCAGCTTCAGCAAAGACAGTAAGGAATAGTGGTCAGTGGAACTGAAGGGAACGGCAATCTTTTTGCCGCGCAGATCAGCGAACGATCGAATATTGTTTTTTACCACCAGCGCTTCAAGTTTACCGATCAAATCATCGAGGTAAAAAATCTGGTAGCTGATACCGCTAGAGATGCCAACTGCCGCTGCAGTCGAGCCAACTAGCCCAATGTCAATTCCTTTTGCAGCCATTGCTACATTAACATCTCGACCTGCATCAAATCGCAAGTACTCAACCTTAGTATTTGGAAAAAATTGCTTTGCCAAGCCCAATCCTTTTGCCAGCAGTTCGGAGCCTGCATAAACTTGATAGCCAACACGAATTCGAGCAAGCTGACCAGAATTGCTAGCAGGAGATGCAGCTGTGTTGCTAGCCGTTTTTTGAGAAGATTGATTGCAGCTAGTAGCAATCAAAGGCAAGCTAAGGCTTGCTAAGCCAAGCAAAACTGTTCTACGTTTGATTTGCATTGTAAGTCGTAGATCGGCAAGGGAAATTTTAGAATCAACAGACTCAGTAGTGTAACGCTCACAGCTTAATAGTACGATAGTACAATAATTCAATCGATTTTAAGATGTTTAAAATCTTAAAATTTTTGCTTGTTACCAAAACTGATAGCTGTTTTCACAGCACTTGCCTTAGTATTACAGCTGTGGGTAAGGCAAGCCATCTCCTACAGAATCGAGAGAGTCGTGTCAGATGAGCGCAGCAGCTTGTTTCAGAACTTGCCTGAAATTTACCTGATTTAGCTCTTTTATATATTAAACATTGTGGTATTTATACTATCAAAAAACAGTTAACTATTATAGTTTTATTGGGAGCCTTTCTATTTCTTCTTGCCTTAGGGCTATCTGTCACTACATTTTCAAGAGAGGCTTATTAAAGTAGATTCGTGGCGCGAATGATGCCCTTTAGCAATTTGTTAGTGGGAATCAAGACACATAAGCTTTGTGCCTTGATTCCATAAGCCGCAGCTTGCAATCTCAAGTCTTTTTTGCTGGGGAGGGATTGCCCTGTAAACGATTCAATCGCTCTCGACGAAGGTCAGCATCTACTTTAGCAATCAGTTCGTCAAACATTAGGGTTACAATCTCAAGTTGCCGATTGCTTTCACGTAGCTGCTCAACAGTTTTCTTAACTTTTTCAGGATCGGGAGTTCTTTTCGGCTGAGTCATAACGAAATATTAAAATCTCCTCTAGCTTCTCTAACACTCACCTCTGAAGCCGCATAAGTAGCTTGCGCTTGTTCAATGGCTCGATACAGCAAATCTAGCACATCTCTAGGGGGTGTAGGTTGATACTGTGCAATTCTTGGTAACAATGCACACAAGCGAGAATATGGACCCAACAAACGTTCTCTGCTGTTCTGAAGTTGTTCGAGGACTGGCAATGTTAATTCTGTTTCTCCGTATTGTTCAAAAATTATTGCCTCTGTTACTGAAGCATCATGTATACCTTCTATTAAAAGGCGTTGTAAGGTGAAGATCTCTGTTAGAGTTTCATTGGGTAGCTTTGCCATCAAAAACCAGCTTTATTGAAATTGTCTACCACTGTAAAGGATGTCGAACAATCTGCTAGACCTCCAGTAGCCCTTGTTGTTAGTAGGGACGTTTGTTGAACAGTCTAGCGCTTGTTGAATCGTCGCTTTAGTGCCTCGACAACCGTCTTATCGTACAGATAAATCCCTAAATTGACGTGATGATTTTTGATCCATCTAACTTCTACAATCAATCCAATTTTGAAATCCGCTGTGAGTGGGGTGCAAAAGGCGTTGAGCAACTCGCGCCCATTAGTGATGCGATTGTGATTGTCGATGTACTCTCGTTTTCGACCAGTGTTGAAATTGCAAATAGTCGAGGTGCGATCGTGTTTCCCTATCCTTGGAATAAAGAGGATGCCCGGACCTTTGCAGAGTCTGTTGGCGCGGAACTTGCCGTTCGACGAGGCGATCGAGGAGTTCACAGTCATTATTCACTGTCTCCCCTATCCCTGAGCCGCATTCCCGAAGGCAGCCGATTAGTGCTACCCTCGCCTAACGGTTCCACTCTCAGCCTCGCCACTGGAAACATCCCCACTCTAGCAGGATGTCTGAGAAATAGTCGGGCAGTGGCATTGGCAGCGATGGGTTATGGCTCTCGCATTACGGTCATTCCTGCTGGGGAGAAATGGCAGGATGGCAGTCTTCGCCCCGCGTTTGAAGATTGGATTGGAGCTGGAGCAATCCTTAGCCATCTTAAGGGGCACTTTTCAGCAGAAGCACAAGCTGCGGTTAGCGCATGGCATAACTGCGAAACCACTGCTGCTGACCACGATGCTCAACCTCATCTCAAGCAACTCTTGAAACAATGCGGTTCTGGTAAAGAACTGATTGGTAAAGGATTTGAACCCGATGTGGAGTTAGCAGCAGAATTAGACGTGAGTGATTGCGTTCCGAGACTGGTCAACCAAGCCTATATCTGTCGAACAGATTAACCAGAAATATAAATCATCTGCTCAAGGAATCGCATGAGAATTCATCATGCCACGCCACCATTCATAAAGCCTCCTATGAAACTTCTGGTTGCTCAATTCCTGCAACCGACTGTCTGGCAAGCAGACGAATGAAAACAAACATCGAGAGACTCGTGACTACAATGACACTCACAATAGATGGATCGTCAAAGTTGCTGCCAGCGGTCAAAAGTGCGGCGGCAATGTTGCGTTGGGCAGTGCCAACGGCAAGCGTGCGTCTGGTATCAAAATGGGGACCACCGAGCAAGTAACCCAGAGTATAGGAAACCACAATAAAACCCGCGATCGCCAGAAATGCCCCAGTTTTAATCAAGTCAATCAGACTATCAAACTGAAGCACCAGCGATGTGGCAAGCCCCAAAAGCAGTGCTTTACCTGAAATCTGGCGCATCAGTGGTTGAATCGTAACAGCGAGCGCATTATACCGCGCTTTAATCATTAGCCCGATTGCTAGCGGAATCAACATTAATGACAGCAACGGCTTGACGATATCCCAAGGATTCAACTGCACTCCTTGCAATAACAATGGCAGGGCGATTGGCATGTAAACTGCGGTGAGTGCCATCATCACCATCATCAGTCCTGCTGAAAACGCAATATTGCCATTCACAAGCTGGGCAAGTTTGGGCAACACTGGTGGACCTGCAGCAACTGCCATAATGCTAAACGCAATCTTGATGGGTTCATTCAGGGGCATAACCAGTAGCAGCAGATATACAAAAATCGGCACCAAAATAAAATTTGCCACCAGCGATAGGAAGATCAGACGAAGATTGCGGAGCGGTTCCCAAATTTGCTGCACCGTCAACCCTAAGCCAGTATCGAGCAGCATTGTCAGGATGAGTGTGAGAAATGCGAGCTTGTTGATCACAGGGAAATCAATCAGGGAAAAGAAGTCGCGCATAGGTTCGGATCAAACGTTCACGATTTCAAATCCAACGAGACTTGTTGCAAATTGCCCGTAAATGCAAACGGCACCTGATAGGCTGACACTGCTGGGGTTCCTGTATCACGACCAACATCAAAGGTTTCGTCTAATCCCAAACGATAAGGTACGGTTTTAGGAATTCGACCTTCGGCAACTTGCTTGTCGTTGATGAATAGTTTTCCTGTACCCCCCGCACCGGGTTTGTTACCCTCATACTCAAACTCAAACCGCAGTTTTGATGCACCTGTGGGAACTTTTTCAGAGGATTGGATAATGGTGCGATCGCTATTCAAAAAATTGTATGCGTAGGTGAGTTTGCTGTCTGCAAGAAAAAACTCCAGCCAGCAAACCGTCCGCCCTGCGTGACCAAAATGCCCTCCGCGCCATCTTTGGGAATTTCGACATTCGCTGTGAGCGTGAACGATTTATTTTTGAGATCGGGCGCACTACCTTCCGGAATGCCCACCGCACCAGGATAATAGGTAAAGTGGGTGCGACCTGCAATCAAGCTGGGGCGGCTGCTGACATCAAATCGGGTCAAGATGCGATCGTCTAGCGGCAGTACATTGTGCTTGCGGGCTTCTGTCAGGAATTGCTTTTGGAGCTGTTGTAATTTGGCGGGATTCTGTTTAGCCAGGTCGTTTGCCTCGCTGAAATCTGTTGCGATGTTGTACAGTTCCCATGGGTCTTCATTAAAGTCGGTGGCGGAAACTGATTCCCAGGGCAACCGACCATGACGTGCTGCGGCAATCCAACCCCGATCGTAAATTGCCCGGTTGCCAAACATCTCAAAATACTGAGTTGTGCGTTTGGAGGGTGCATCTGGATCGTCAAATGAATAGACCAAGCTGGTCCCTTCGATCGGCTGTTGTTGTACACCATTCACAACCGTTGGTGGGGTAATTCCCGCCGCTTCTAAAATAGTCGGTGCAACATCAATCACATGATGGAAGTGGCTGCGAAGTCCGCCCCGATCAGTAATGCGATCACCCCAGGCAACCACGAGTGGATCGCGAGTGCCGCCGAAGTGCGAGGCAATTTGTTTAGTCCACTGGAAGGGGGTATTGAATGCCCATGCCCAGGCAGCATGGAAGTGATTAAACGTTTTGGGGCTACCCAATTCATCCAACGAGGCAAGAAGTTGCTCCGGGTTTTCAGGCACCCCATTGAAAACCTTTAGCTCATTCACGCTGCCCGTCAAGCCACCCTCGGCACTGGCACCATTATCGCCAACGATATAAATCACCAAGGTATTGTCCAGTTCGCCAATCTGATCGATCGCGTTGATCAACCGTCCTACTTCCGCATCCGTATGCGCGGTGAATCCGGCAAACACCTCTGCTTGATGAGCATAGAGTTGTTGCTGCTTTCTTGAAAGCGAATCCCACGCCGGCAGTTCTTTCGGACGCAGAGTGAGTTGAGCATTGGCAGGAATCACGCCCAATTTTTTCTGGCGAGCAAAAATTTCTTCCCGCAATTTATCCCACCCCTGGTCGAACTTGCCCTGATACTGTTCAATCCAGGTTTTTGGCACATGGTGTGGCGCGTGGGTGGCTCCAGTAGCGAAGTAGGCAAAGAAGGGCTTGTCAGGGGCAACAGACTGCTGAGCGTGAATCCAGGAGATTGCACGATCCACTAAATCAGGCGTGAGATGGTAATCGGGATTGTTTAGCGGTGGCTCAGTTCGCTTCGTGTTTTCGACCAGCGCCGGACTCCACTGGTTCGTATCGCCACCAAGAAAGCCGTAGAAATAATCAAAGCCCTGATGGGTGGGCCAGCGATCGAACGGACCCGCTGCACTGGTTTCATAATCTGGCGTATTATGCCACTTGCCAAACGCCGCTGTGCTGTAACCATTTTGGCGCAACACTTCCACCACTGTTGCTGCACTCTTGGGCAAGATTGTCGTGTAGCCTGGATAGCCCGTTGCCAGTTCCTCCACCACGCCCGTACCTACTGAATGGTGATTGCGCCCGGTCAGCAATGCCGCCCGTGTAGGAGAACAGAGCGCTGTCACATGGAACTGGTTGTAGCGTAATCCCCGTTCTGCCAAACGAGTTAGATTAGGTGTGTCTACGGGACCGCCAAAGGTCCCTGTCTGCCCAAAACCGACATCATCCAGTAGGATCAGCAAAATATTCGGCGCTTTTGCCGGAGCCGCGATCGACTGAGGAAAGTCTGGTGTGGATTCCTTGTAGGTAATCCCAATTTTGCCTTTGAAATCGGCTTCTGGAATCGGCAGCACTTTCGAGGTCGCCGCCAGCGCTGGTAGGGAGAACAGGCTGAAGATTGTAAATAAGGTGATGGCAAGAAATTGCGTGATCGCCCCTGCCATCCTCTTCACCAAATTTAGTTTAAACATTAGATGCTCCAATCACAACAAGCATTTGACTAAAGCCAAGGAATCTGGGATTTTGCATAGCGGTGCGATCGGAATACGCTGTTGTGATGCCCCGGCACATATTTGTGGGCTGCTGCTTCGGGATATTCACCAAAATAGGGAATGACGTATTCCCACACAATTTTTCCCTCAGGTGTGACCTCGAACAGGCGTCCGGTCGCTGCCTCAGTAATATAGGTGTTACCGTTCACAAGGCGTTCGGCACCACCCATGTAGGGAGAAAAGAAAGCAGTTCGTAATTCATCGGCATATTCCCACTCAATTGCTTTCGTGACAGGATTCACTTCAATAACGCGAGAGAAAGGTATCGCGATGCCAGGTCGAGAGTTGCCGTTGTCAAAAATGAGGATATTACCATTCGCGAGTTCCACAGGTGTGTGCTGTTGGGCAACGATGTCATGTCCAATACGCCACACAACATCTCCAGTACCCTTGTCAATACCGAGGACGCCTGAAGTCGTCCGTAAGCTTAGGAGCACAAGACCCGCACGTGTCAGTCCGAGCCCGTTGATCAGGGGCCAGTGGTAGCGATCGAAGAACGGGTGGATCGGGAAATCCGATGGATTCAGGTGTTCCCAAACGCGCCAGAGCCAAACTACCTCACCCTCCCGGTTGACTTCCTTGATGACATCCCCATAGATTGTCCCATCTGGCAAGTCATGCTTAGAACTGCCGCCAACAATCAGCTTGGCGAAATCTCCTGGAATCGGCTCGACAGTCGCATACAGGAGATGACCATTTGGTAGCCACTGTGCGTCGTGATGATGAAAAATGTCGGAATACTGCCACACGACTTCACCATCGGGTGTGACCTCAATAAAGGCACCACCATGCCATAGCGACCAAGCGGGATAAATGTCTGGCGAATCTGGGTGGTTGCCATTGTAGCCAAGATTGCCGTTGGGCAGGAGCACAGCATCTCGTCCTGGTCGGTATGGCAGCTTCCAGGAGTGGACGAGCGTTCCTTTTACATCGATTAGGTAGACATTGCCTCCGTCTGTCTGAGGGGCGAATAGAGTATACCCACCTGCAGATTGCGTCAGGTCGGCTGCAATCAAGCCAGATCCCCGTCGCCGCAGCGTCACTTGGTCAACGTTGGTCACGTCAGTTTTCCTTCATTTGAGCTAATGGGGCGCAAACGCTTCATATTCCTCTGGTTTCAGCGTTGCCTCTTTAATGCTGATCTGTTTGGGAATCAGCTTCAATTGAGTATAGGTATCTGCTACTTTTTGCTGTTCAGCAATCAAGTTATCAGTGATCGGGTTCAGCCCAAACTGCCGCCGCTGTATTGCTTTCTTCACCACTTCAGAATCGAGTTTAAGCGTAGAGGCATATATGGTTGTTACTTCATCCCGATGCTTATCTGACCAGGTTTCTAAATTGCGGATCTCCTCCAAAATTGGCTTCAGAATTTTGGCATTTTCTGTGGCAAATTTTCGTGACGAAATATAGTATCCACCCTGCTTGTTGATTCCTGAACCATCTACTAAAACTCGCACATTAGCACCATTCTCTGCCGCCGCATAGTATGGGTCCCAAATCACCCAGGCATCTACTGCACCCCTACCGAGAGCAGCACGGGCATCAGCAGGTGCCAGATAGGCTGGCTGAATATCGCTGAACTGTAAGCCTGCTTTCTGCAGTAGCTGGAAAATCAGATAATTGGCACTCGATCCCTTCTGAAACGCTACTCTTTTACCTTTAAGATCTGCAACGCTCTTAACCGGCGAATCTTTCGGGACAAGAACGGCAGATGACTTGGGAGAAGGTGCGATCGCGGCTGCATAGATTAGATTGGCTCCAGCAGCCTGGGCAAAAATTGGGGGTGATTCTCCCACTGGTCCAATGTCGATTGCACCCGCATTCAGGGCTTCCATCATTGGTGGTCCAGCAGGAAATTCTGTCCATTCTACCCTCACACCTTCAGGTTCTAGGCGCTTCTCCAGCAACCCTTTGGCTTTCAGCAAAATGGTTGATTTCTGATAGCCAAAGCGTACTAGGTTGGTTGTCGGTGCTGTAGTGTTAGCAACTGGAGCAGCACTGGGATTACTGGAGGAAACAGGAGCATTGGAATTGCAGGCAGCTACTACGAAAGCAAGGCACACCCCCATCATAAAATTGATAGCAATTGGAAAGGAGATCGTGAGAGATTTCTGAAGATTGAACAGGAACGACCAAGATCTAAACCAATCTATCCAAGAGTTGAGCAATCGATTAAAGATGCGAGGCAGCATAGCGATTTGAGATTTGGGAATGACTGTACGAACGCAAACAATGAATAAAAGCTAAGCAACACCAACAGTTTATTGGTTGAGCTGAGAGACAAAACCCAACATTTCTGGGTTGCTGAATTGCATGCTTCACCCCAACCAAGGCAAGTTTTTAATTGAGGCAACTAAGTGATGAGTTCTGAAATTACAGTAAACTGATAGAAATTTAGTATATTTGGGTTTTCCCAGGATATTATCACTAGAGACGGCGTGAAGCAAGCCCTAAATTAAGGTTGTGTTGCAAAAACGCTTTTCAGCAGGTGGTAGGGTGAGGGATTGTGCGGAGCCGGAGATGCTCCGCCTCCGGTCCATTCGCTCCCGTCTCCATGCCCAAATCAAATCCGTTTAGGTGGCGTTCTGGACTTTGGACAAAACAGATTAGCCCAGCCCCGTAGTAACGGCACAACAATCCGCTTGCACACCGACCTTATAGAGATGGTTGAGTCCGAGAAATCACCATCGGCGGGTGAAGCCGAGCGTTAGACCGCTAAGTTATTTGTTGGAGCGTGGTTGAGAGTCTCTCTGTTAGAATGCAAGGTCAAGTTGCTGCAAAATTCTTTGTAAGCTGTTGCGGAGCGAATCAGTGAATAAGTATACCTATCCCAAACAATCATCGTCTGCGCTTATCAGTATCGATGTACAGAACGATTTCACGTTAATAGGTGCTCCGGCAAAAATCCGAGGGACACATGAAAAGGTGCCACAAATGCTGCAATTACTCAATGCATTTCGTGCTGCTGAGCGTCCCATCGTTCACGTGATTCGCCTTTACCTGCCTGATGGCAGCAATGTTGATGCTTGCCGTAGAGAGATGATTGAGAATGGTATAGAGATTGCGGCTCCCGGTACGACTGGTGCAGAACTGGTTGATGAATTGAAACCTGACAAATCAATCCGGCTTGCCCCAGAAGGGTTGCTTCAAGGCGAGCTTCAGTTGCTTGGTCAGCAGGAATGGGCGATGTACAAGCCGCGCTGGGATGCCTTTTATAAAACTGCACTGGAATCACACCTCCACACGCTCGGAGTAGATACAGTAGTATTCTGTGGCTGCAATTTTCCCAATTGTCCCCGTGCTTCCATTTATGGTGCAAGTATGCGAGATTTCCGAATTGTTTTAGTGACTGATGCAGTTTCGGTAATTTATGAAAAAGGACTTGAGGAGCTTAAAAATATTAATGTATCTCTGATGACAACTGCTGAATGTGTTGACTGGATCGGCGGAAGTCATGTCGAGCAATTCGCGGTCTAACAACCGTGTTGCAGCAGAACGTACCAGCCTTCTTTGCTGAGTTCTAGAGGTTATCTGCGTCCGCTGAACACGACCGTTATGCCTCACACTTCACCTATTCCAACCCACCTAAATGACTGCAACTATTACAATTTGGGGACGACGCACATCGTTTAACGTTCAGAAGGTACTGTGGACCCTAGACGAACTAGAACTGGCATACGAGCATAGGAACGCTGGCGGCAGTTATGGGGGATTGGACGATCCTGAATTTCTTGCAATGAATCCTCATGGCTTAGTTCCAGTTCTCCGTAACGAAGAGGGGACAGTCTGGGAGTCAAACTCCATCGTCAGGTATCTTTGCGCCAAGCACTCCAGTGACAACCTTTGGATAGAAGATCCCTTTCAACGATCTCTCGCTGACCGCTGGATCGACTGGGCTGCTACTGCCTTACAGCCTAGCTTCATGCGCCTATTCTGGGGCTATTACCGAACGCCAGAATCTCAACGTAATCTCTTGGAGATTCAGAATGCTATAGAGAGTTGCCAGAAACATTTCCGTGCATTGGACACACACCTTGCTAGTCACGATTACTTGGCAGGCTCACGCTTCACAGCAGCCGATATCCCTGCTGGAACAGCATTGCATCGTTATTTCTCTATCGGTTTGCCAGTCGAAGAACCGACAAACGTCATGGCATGGTTCGCACGCCTTCGGGAACGACCAGCCTTCTGCCAAAATATACTGGTTCCGTTCGACGAACTCTATGGAAGACTCGCGTTCTAGGCACACTGAAGCGAGGCATAACAATTCCAATGCACCGGAACAAGGTTAAGCGATAAGTAAGTTGCCAAGGAGATCTGTGTCCGGTGATTGGAACCTTTGATCGATCGACTCTTACTGAAGTGGGTAATAGCTCAAGTGCTAACTGCCTTGGCAAGTGTGGAATCGATCGCTCGCTCCCAGTGCGGTTCCCGTTTAATCACCCCCAACCGAGCGAGCAGCTTTCCTTGGTCTACCATGTCAGCGTGGAACTCTTCATTTGGCGGTGCAAACAATATAGTCCGGCGATCCAGCGTTAGCTTGGCAACTTCTGGTGCAAGTTTGGTCGCGCTTGCGAGGAGATCCAGCGCTCCTTGATGATTGTCCTTGACCCAATTCACTGCCTGTTTATAGGCTTTGAGGAACTGCTGCACTGTCTCTGGATACTTTTCCAAATAGTCCGTGCGACCAAACACGACGACATAGTTCAAGATGTATTTCTCGCCATCCACTAACGCAACTGCCTCTTTTTTCGCCTCAATGTTGGCATAGAAAGGATCCCAAGTTGCCCACACGTCAATCGCACCCTTAAGCAATGCCGTACTGCCCACGTCGTTTTCGATCTTTATCCACTCTACGTCAGTATCCTTTAGCCCAGCACGTTCCAATACCCGCAGCGGTAGCAGATGACTGCGTCCAACTGGTGTCCCTAATTTCTTGCCCTTTAAATCGGCGATGCTTTTAATGGGGGAATCAGGTCGAACCAGTAAAGCGTGAGTCTTCGGGCTACGCTCGACCAGCGCCACAATCCGGATGGGTAGCTCCGAGGCGATCGCTAGGATCGGAGGACCACCTATACCCAAATCCAGTGCTCCTCCAGCGACTGCCTCAGTAATGGGATTGAGAGACAGCAGACGGTGGTACTCAACGTCAGTCTGCTGTCTGGTGAGGGCTTGCTCCAGCAGCCTTTGCTGCCGCATGGCAAATACGGCGACATATGGTGGCTGAAAACCGAGACGTAACTGCGGCGTGTTGCCCTGACTGGCAGGAGGTGTCGTCTGTGGTGCACTAGATGCACTGGGTGTTGTTGCTGGCGGTGTAGCTAGCGGGCTGCAGGCGGCTAAGGCTGCCGTAGAGATGCCCAACTCTAGTAAGCGACGACGTTTGAGATGCTGGCGAGA
>JAFASY010000204.1 GCA_019244235.1 Chroococcidiopsidaceae cyanobacterium CP_BM_ER_R8_30 | reverse complement strand
GAAACCGTGCATCTGGCGGGTAGCCAGAGCATGCTGGGGATGACTTTTTAGTCCCGGATAAATCACTTTGGCAATAGCAGGTTGTTCTTCTAACCAGTGAGCAATCTCAAGGGCGTTAGCGCAGTGCCGCTCCATACGCAGATGCAGCGTCTTCAACCCGCGCAGAGCTAGAAAACTATCGAAGGGACTGGCGATCGCACCTACAGCATTATGCAAAAATCCGAGGCGATCGCTCAGTTCAGGATTGTTGCCAACAACGACAACTCCTCCCACCATGTCAGAGTGACCATTCAAATATTTCGTGGTTGAATGGACAACCAAATCAACACCCCATTCAAGTGGGCGCTGCACCCAGGGACTAGCAAAGGTGTTATCAGCAACTGTCAAGATATTATTGGCGCGGGCAATCTCCACAATAGCAGCAAAATCAACTAACCTGAGCATCGGATTAGTAGGAGTCTCTATCCAGAGCATGCGAGTTTCAGGACGGATAGCGGCACTGAGCGCCTCCAAATCTGCCAGGTTGACAAAGCTAAAATCAAGACCAGCAGAGCGGCGACGCACTCGCTCAAACAGGCGGTAGCTGCCACCGTAGAGGTCGTCCATGGCAATAATGTGGGCACCACTGTCAAGGCATTCGAGTACAGTCGCGATCGCTGCCAAACCAGAAGCGAAGGCGAAGCCGCGCGTCCCGCTTTCAAGGGCGGCAACACAGCGCTCAAAGGCTTGACGAGTTGGGTTCTGACTGCGCGAGTACTCGTAACCTTTATGTACACCAGGACTCTGTTGCACATATGTCGAGGTGGCGTAAATCGGCGTCATAATCGCCCCAGTTGTCGGATCGGGTTCTTGACCAGCATGGATGGCTTGAGTCGCGAAGGCGAGTTGAGCGCTATTGATGGGAGTCTCTGTCATAGTCAAGTCCTTTGGGGCATTTTATTGCTTGGTCTGGCGGCGCAGATAATTCAACATATCGATACGGGTGATTAACCCCAAGAAATTGCCATTTTCCATGACAATTGCGACTTTGTCTTGGTTGAAGATCGGCAACAGGGCACTGAGGGGGGCATCGACATTCAGAGTTTCCAGCTTAGCACTCATTGCTGAGTGGACTGGGTCACTGAACTGTCCGTGCTGGCGATAAATTGCCAGTAAAATATCTGACTCATCGACAATACCAACAACTTTTTCTCCAGCTAACACTGGTAGCTGGGAGACATCACTGATCCGCATACGGTTGAAGGTAGTTAGTAGAGTATCTTCTGGTCCAACAGTCAAGGTAGCACCTTCGGAGTGGCGACGGGTAATCAAATCGCGCAGATCGCCGTAGCGCTCGCGCTCAATGAAACCCTGATCGATCATCCAAAAATCGTTGTACATCTTGGAGAGGTATTTATTGCCGCTATCGCAGATAAAGGTAACCACCCGTTTAGATGCACCCTGGCTACGACAGTAACGTAGAGCAGCAGCCACTAAAGTACCGGAGGAGGAGCCACCGAGAATGCCTTCCTGACGCAGCAGTAAACGGGCAGTCATGAGGCTTTCGGTATCGCTAATTGTGATAGCTTGATTGACAAGCGATAAATCCGCCAGTGGTGGGATAAAATCTTCACCAATTCCCTCAACCACCCATGACCCAGCCTCACCGATCTTGCCCGTCTCGACATAGGGAGCTAGGATTGACCCTTGCGGATCTGCCAGAATCATCTCAACATGAGGAGCTATGCGTCTAAAATAGCGTCCCAGTCCAGTGAGCGTACCGCCAGAGCCAATGCCACAAACAACAGCGTCGAGTTCATGATGCATCTGCTCCCAAATCTCAGGTCCAGTGGTTCGTTCGTGCGCTAGAGGATTGGCAGGGTTAGCAAACTGGTTGATGTAGTAAGCTCCCGGAATCGCACCTGCAAGTTGCTCTGCCATATCTTGGTAGTATTCCGGGTGCCCCTTACCCACATCAGAGCGAGTTATGCGTACCTCTGCTCCCAGCGCTTTTAAGTGAAACACCTTTTCCTGGGCCATCTTATCAGGAATCACCAAGATCAGACGATAGCCTCGGTTAGCCGCTACTAAGGCAAGCCCCAATCCTGTATTGCCTGCCGTCGCTTCAACAAGCGTGCCACCAGGCTTTAGTTTACCTTCCTGTTCGGCAGCCTCAATCATCGACAAGCCAATCCGGTCTTTGATCGAACCACCAGGATTCTGGTTTTCAAGTTTAACGAACAGGCGACATAAACCTGTGTCAAGGTGGGTAAGCTCCACCATTGGCGTGTTGCCAATGAGTGCCAGTGGGTCCGAGTAGCAGGGTGAAGAAAGCATGACCCCTCCCTATACAACCTAGAGAATTTTTGCCCTCTGCTACTTTGAGAATACCGAATTTACCAAAAAATCTCTTGATTCTCTAAACCATCTGTGTAATACTTCATTCTTATCTCAGATAAATACGATAAATCAATCAACTTATCGTATTTTAGAGAAGACAATACTACAGCAACAAACTAGTAACGTTGGCTTAGGAGATGATTCTAAACCCATACCCTACATGACCTTGCTCGTTGGAAATACTAAGCTGTTGGCAACTATTTTCTCAACAACGTTAATTCGCCACGCCATCCTTTGGTTGTAAGAGTGTTTAACTTGATGGCTCCTACGCAGTACGACGGTTTAGGTTTCTGGCAAGACAGGTCAGATTTGAGTTGATCGGGTCTTGGCATCGCTCTACTAATCAACCCATTACACACCTTTTAGGAGTCATATACTCATGAGTTATACACACTTTGACATCAAACCAGTCGCTGGACGCATTGGAGCCGAGATTGTTGGGGTTGACTTGAGCGAGTTCAACGCAGACTCTGGAGCTGCTTCCGGCAAACCCTTGAGTACGAACCTCAGCGACGAAATTATTCGCGAAATCCGTCAGACACTCGTTCAATACAAAGTCGTCTTCTTCCGGAATCAGCAGCTCGACGCCAAAGGGCAAGTGGCGTTTGCGCGTCGATTTGGTGAAGTCACTACAGCCCATCCCACCGTACCTTCGTTAGAAGGATATCCCGAAATTCTTGACCTGAATTACGGGCGAACCGTTGCTCGTGCAAATACCTGGCATACTGATGTCACGTTTGTCGATCGCCCACCACTCGGCTCAATTTTGCGGGCGATCGTCATCCCGCCAGTTGGTGGCGACACCATTTGGGCAAATACCGTTGCAGCCTATCAGGATTTGCCATCGCAGCTGCGGAATCTTGCCGACCAACTTTGGGCAGTCCATAGCAACGCCTATGATTATGCAACTGGCGTAGTTGATTTGTCTGAAGAGTTCAAGGCATACCGGGAGGTCTTCACTTCAACAGTTTACGAAACCTTGCATCCGGTAGTCCGCGTTCATCCGGAGTCGGGCGAACGTGGACTTTTCATTGGCGGTTTCGTACGGCGATTCCGTGGCTTATCACAAACTGAATCAGATGACATTCTCCGGCTATTGCAAACATATGTTACCCGCCCAGAAAATACAGTCCGCTGGCGTTGGCAAGCAGGTGATGTTGCATTCTGGGATAACCGCGCCACCCAGCACTACGCGCTCGACGATTACAGTAACCAACAGCGCCATGTGCAGCGCGTGACCCTCGTTGGCGATCTTCCCGTCAGCGTTGATGGCAAACGTAGTGAAGTCATTAAAGGTGACTCGTCTTCGTATATTCCCAGCACCACCGTTGCTGCCTGATTTAGGGGCATGAGAAGCTACAAATACTTCTGAGGAAAATTTTTAACCTAGCCCGGAGATACTAAAGCTCGAAATGCTGAGTTGGCAGCATCTAGAGTCTGCTGAAGTGTAAGAAGCTGCTGTTCAATTTTAGTTTTTAGAGCTGGAGAAGGCTTATCCTTTGCCTTCTCTGTATCAGTTGCCAGAATATCAATCGACTGAGCCGTATCTTCTAGTGCCTGTTGAACAGCCGAGATATTTGTCAGTTCCGTGGTATTAACCGAGCGACTTAACTTCTTGCCAACTTTCTGAAATGATTCAGCCAGATCGTCAACAGAGTCAGCAGCAGACTCCAGTAATTCCGACCTAGCATTAAGTTGCTTCTCAATCAGCTCTCGATTATTGGAATCACTCTCTTCAATAGCACTCTGTAAGACAACTGGTAAGTCATTGACAGCCCTGGTTACAGTCTGGGTAGCTTTTTCAAAGGTAAGCTGCTTCTCTCTTACAAAGTTTGCTGTAGCCAGACTGAAACTATTCGAGGAGGGAAGAATTTGTGGGGAAGCTGGTGCAACGCTTCGCTCTAGGCTTTCATTAGTTAGAGCTGACGATAGAGTCGAGAAATCATTGCCAGGGTTTGAGTCTCTAAATATTTGAATACTTGACCGATCGCTCAATCCTGCATTGATAGAAAATAACAACGAAGTCAAAAAGGCAGTTATTACCCAAGTTTTTAAAGTTAGTAAAGTTTCAGTTAACAGATTCATCAAAATCCTCCTCAATCGTTATGTATGTACAATGCTGTTCTTACCTTGCCTCCTGTCCAATCATCTCAATAACTCTCTGCTTAAATTCTGCTTCGGGGACGGCAAGGCTATAGTTGAGTGTTATTGAAGCAGCAGCCGAATTGATTTTAACCGTTTTTACGCTAGCCAAAGATTGAAGGCGTGAACGCAGAGCTTCAGCATATGATTCGTCTTGGCGAAGCTGAGGAATGCGTAATCTGACTCGACCTTTAATCTCATGCACAACTTCCATTTCAGTGTGGAATTGACTAATGCCACTGCCTATAAGTGATGCTTTCTGATGTAACGGGTTAGAAACAGAAAAGCCTTCTTGCTTTTCTAAATAACTTAGCAAATCAACCAAGTAATTCTGCACTGCTACTAATCGCTCCCGCCCTTCTAGCTCTTCTACGTGATTAGCGCAGTCAATGGCCTTGATAGTTCTACGAACATTTTGATACAAGGGACTGCATCGATTAATATCTTTGACTAGCTCCTCGGCAAATTTATATAATGAGGTGGCCTCAAATCTGGGATAAATTGAGTTTAATTCTCCCACAGTACGTACAAAAGTCTGACCAAGGGACCTTTGCTGTGAGAGAGAGAAGTAGAAAGCTTGACTGCTAAAGTCGCTGATATTTGAGAAGATATGGGAAATCTTTCGGTTAAGCTCGATGGCTTGGCGATCGTTGGTGTAGGGACCGTAACGATACACCGTCTTCGCCCATCCGAAATAAATTACTATGACATACAAAAGTTCTATGGCTTCTGGAGAACCTAAATCATAGACTTCTTGGCACTCCTGTTTGAAGAATTCCAATTCATTCTCGTTAAGAACGTCATAAAGCCGTCTTTGCAAGTTTTCGCAGGCTATCAGAAATGGATTGACGTATAGTGCCGCTACTTGGTCTCGCTGCTGCTCTTTTGCCGCTGATTGCTGTTCATTCCAAGTCAAAACAGTCCAGATGGCTGTAGCGGTGGCTGAGAAGATTGATAAAACAATGCCAATTGTTCCTGGTTCCATTACGATTTTCCTAACGGAGGCACTCTTATAGCTGTTCTTCAGGAAACCAAGCTGGGCTGAAGTCCACCTTGTCTCAGTAGCAAGATTGCAGCACTAGTCCATGCAGCCTAGAATTTTCTAGCCAAACCTACATAAGGAATTGCTTTGTGAGTTACGCAATCCAGTAGACTTAGTGTAGTTTAACTGAGAGGCAGAGTCAAAGTCTCAGGAGCAAGAACTGGCTGTGGGGCATATCAATGAAAACTCGTTAGCCAAACCGACCGCTAATGTACTCCTTAGCCTCTTGAGTTGTGGGAGAGTAAAAAATTTTCTCAGTCGGACTGAACTCAACTAACTTACCCCGGCGTTTGCCAACCTCATCTGTTTCCGTGTTGAAAAATGCCGTCAAGTCAGATACCCGTGAAGCTTGCTGCATATTATGCGTTACCATAATGATGGTGTAATGTTCCTTGAGTTCAAGACAGAGTTCTTCAACTTGTTTAGTTGAAATCGGATCGAGAGCCGAACAGGGTTCATCCATCAGTAGCACATCTGGCTTCATAGCAATTGCCCTGGCGATACACAGCCGCTGCTGTTGTCCACCAGACAAAGCTGTGCCTTTCTCTTTCAGCTTATCCTTGACCTCATTCCAGATGGCAGCTCGCCTGAGTGATTGCTCCACAAGTTCATCCATATTGCCTTTATAACCATTAGCACGTGGTCCAAAAGCAATGTTTTCGTAGATTGACTTAGGAAAAGGGTTGGGTCTTTGGAAGACCATCCCTACATGACGCCGCAATTTTACTGGATTAACTTTGTGATCGTAAATATTTTTACCCTGGTAATTTAGCCTGCCCTCAACTTTGGCTCCAGTAATTAAATCATTCATGCGATTGAAGCACCGTAGTAGAGTACTTTTACCACATCCTGAAGGTCCAATGAAGGCTACTATCTTTCTTTCGGGAATTTTGATATTAACTTCCTGAAGCGCCATGAATCCACTGTAGTAAACTTTGACTTGTTGGACATCAAAGACTACATTATCTTGCTTGCTGATATCAAAAATTGCGTTATCTAGTTCACTTCGAGATTGGTCATTAAATGACATGTCGCGCATTCCTCAGTATCTAGTCAGGGAGAACACAAAAAATTAGATTATCTTCTAAATTCTTACATCTATTTAAAAGACGAGAAGCGTTGCCGAATGTAGATTGCTGCCCCATTTAGCACCAAGATTAACAATAATAGCACAATGATTGCTGCCGCTGCTGCATTAGCAAAACCAGGTTCAGGGCGAGTAATATAGTTATAAATTAAAATCGGCAATGCCATAAAGCGTTGAAACAAACCAGGATTGAATGTGAGAAAACTCACCGCTCCAATTACGATCAAAGAAGCCGCATCACCCAGGGCACGCGCGACAGAAAGAATCACTCCTGTTAAAATGCCCGGAATTGCATAAGGTAAGACATGATTCCATATTGTTTGCCACTTGGTTGTGCCTAAGCCATAGGAAGCTTCTCGCAGAGAATTGGGAACAGCTCGAACTGCCTCTCTGGCAGTTACAATAATGATTGGCAAAGACAACAAGGACAGAGTCAGTGCTCCAGAAATTAATGTTGAACCGAAACCGAGAAAATAATTAAAAACTCCTAGTCCTAGAAGACCATAGACAATAGAAGGGACTCCAGCTAAATTGCTAATGTTAATCTCAATCAAATTCCCCCACCAAGTTTTTGGCGCATACTCTTCTAGGTACAAAGCCGCTCCTACACCAATAGGTACTGTAATTACTATCACTAGTAATCCCAGAAAAAAACTTCCTAAAATTGCAGGACGTATGCCGCCTTGATCGGGGAAACGAGATGGAGTCTCCGTCAAAAAACCAGGTGTTGTCAGCCTGAAAAACCCATCTTTCAGGACAACAATGAGTAAGAGTGCCAGGACAACTAATCCCACATATAGAGCAATCAAAAAAAGTAACTCGAAAATCTTGCCGATTTTTTCTCTCTTCTCTACATCTGGAGTAAACTCCTCGGCTGGTTTTTGAAAGTCATTGGGAGAAATCAAATTCGTCATGCCTATTACTCGTACTTTTCCTTGTAGCGACTAGCAATCCAATATCCAAAAATGTTTAGAGCTAAGGTGATCAAAAACAGCACAGCTCCTACAGCATATAAAGTTTGATAGTTCACACTGCCACGAGGGCTGTCTCCCCCTGAAATTTGAGCCATATAAGCAGTCATCGTTGCTACCGACTGCTCAGGATTCAGAGTGAGTCGAGGCTCTTGCCCCGCAGCAATCAAAACGGTCATGGTTTCACCAACAGCTCTAGAAACTCCCAAAAGAATTGCGGCAGAAATTCCCGAAAGAGCGGCAGGGAGAACAACTTGGATTGTGGTTTCTAGTTTAGTCACCCCTATAGCGTAGGCTCCTTCCCGCAAAGAGCGAGGAACAGACTGTATGGCATCTAAGCTGATGGAGCTAATTGTAGGTAAAATCATGATCCCCATCATTAGTCCTGCACTTAGGGCGTTAAAAATCTCAAGTGGCAGAAAAGACCTCAGAGCTGGTGTCACAAATAACAGCGCAAAGAAGCCATAGACAACAGTCGGTACTCCCGCTAGCAATTCTACAGCTGGGCGCAAAATAGATGCCAGCTTAGGTGAAGCATATTCACTTAAGTAGATAGCAGCGGATAAACCTAGAGGGATGGCAGTCAACATGGCAATAGCCGTAGTCAAGAAAGTGCCATTGATCAGGGGCCAAATTCCAAAATGCCGCTCGGCAAATAAAGGTGTCCAACGAGTATCTAGAAAGAACTGGGCTAACGACACCTTTTGAAAAAACTCAAATGTGACTTGGAAGATAATAAAAACAATTCCGAAAGTGGTGAGAATGGAGACTAAGGCACAACAAAATAAAACGACCTCAACAATTTTTTCTGAAATGTCTTCGCCTGCTCTCTTTTCCAGCAAGGGAGTTGGCAATTCCAAAGTATCTGTATTTCTTCGCATTGCTTAAAGGACTTTTGTGATAGGCTGACCAGGTTTTACGCTTTTAAATCTAGAGCCAGTTTCACCTGAAACAAGCATTTGCTTGATCTTATTGTAAGCTTCTTGAGGTAGCTCTACATAACCAACTTGATCAACCCATTTATGAGAATTCTCTAGATAGTAATTGACAAACTTCCTGACAGAGGGTTTGGTATCTAGCGACTTCTTACTAATATAGATGAACAGGGGTCGAGACATGGGTGCGTAAATGTTTTTCACTATATTTTCTATGGGCACCGGCTTTTGACATTGACCTTTAGGATCTTTTACCGCCACCAAATTCAGCTTATTTCGATTCTGTAAATAGTAAGATAGCCCCACGTAACCTAAAGCAGTTTTATCACCTGCAACTCCTTGAACCAGAATGTTTTCGTTATGGCTAGGAGTATAGTCTGTCCGGCTAGCTTTGGCTTTACCGTTGACTGCTCGCGTGAAATAATCAAATGTCCCAGTATCAGAAGCTGGACCATAAAGCTTTAGCCGCTGGTTAGGAAAGTTTGAATTTACCTGATTCCAATTGGTAACTTTATTAGTCGATTTGGAACTCCAAATCTTCTTAAGTTCTTTAATACTTAAACATTGGGTAAAGTTGTTTGCACGATTCGTAATCACTGCAATTCCGTCTAGGGCAATAGGTAGCTCTATAAAAGCGATTCCCTTCTTCTTACAGGTGGCAATTTCTACATCCGTAATGGGACGCGAGGCATCAGCGATATCAATCTCACCAGCACAAAACTTACTGATGCCACCACCAGTACCACTGGAAGCTACACTCACTTGAGCCTCAGGTTGAACCTTGTGGTATTCCTCCGCGACTGCTAGAGAAATTGGAAACCCCACTGCTGCACCATCTACACTCACCTGACTCTGCTCCTGCTGGGCTCGACTGCAAGCGGTGACACCAGAGAGCAGCATCAGAGACATCAGTAAACACAGAGGCTTTAAAGGAGTTTTGTCGAAAGTGGATTCAGATTGGCTCATTTCTTGCTTTATACTCATCCTGATTGCCAAGCTATCTCTCAGCCGAGAACTACGGTTCGATATTTCAGTACTCACCTATCCTTAATAAATGTTATTGAGGATAGGTGAATCTCTGACAGTCGAGTGAGTCAATTGCTGTCGTCTCTATAATCCGCAGTAAATCGGTAAATTTATCGTATGTTGTGATGGTAGTCACACAGCATAACATGATTATCTGCTAGATGCAAGCAAATTTCTGTTAGCTGAGCAACTTCGTGTCTCACTCCCGCTTCGCGTTGGTAGCCATCATTTCCCAGTTACTTCGATGCAGTTGTGAGTAGCTTTGTAAGTGATGCTGAAGTATCTGCTTTAACGTCAATAGGCTTGGGCAGCAGTCCAAGCTGGAAAAAAGTATTAGCTTCCTTTTGTTGATAGGCAATGATGTCCGGTTGAATGGGTTGAACTCCGTAGGGGCGTTTTTTCGACACTTCTGTAAGCGTGGGAATATCAATTCCCAACTGCGGCGAGAGCAGAGTTGCCACTTGCTTTGGATGGCTCTTTGCCCAATCATCCACCTTTTGAGTTTCTTCTAAAATAGCTTGGACGCGAGTAGGGTACTGCTCCACCAACGGCTTAGCAGCTAAGTAGAACTCTCGGTTGGCGGCCAATCCTTTAGCGTCCTGGAGTACCCGAGCCCCAATTGACCGTTCAGCGACGGTTAGATATGGGTCCCAAATCACCCAAGCGTCGATACTTCCTTGTTCAAAAGCTGCACTGGCATCCGCAGGGGTTACATAAACAGGTTGGATGTCGCTATACTTTAACCCTGCAGCAGCTAAAGCTTGTACCAACAGAAAATGGACGTTAGAGCCTTTATTTAGGGCAACTCTCTTACCCTTTAAATCAGCCACGGTCTTAATTTGCGAATTTTTAGGCACAAGAATAGCCTCTCCTTGGGGATTAGGAGGTTCGTGGGCAACGTAGAGAAAGGGAGCCCCAGCTGCTTGGGCAAAAATCGGGGGCGCTTCACCCGCATGACCATAGTCAATACTGCCTGCATTCAAAGCTTCCAACAATTGAGGACCAGCTGGGAACAGCAGCCACTGCACTGATACTCCCTGAGATTTTAACCGTTGATCCAGATTGCCTCGCGCTTTCAAGATATTAAGCGTGCCGTACTTCTGGTAACCAATTCGAATCACATTGCGTTGGGTGCTTTGGGTTGAATTTGCATTGCTAGCTGAAGAGTTGTTTAGCGAACTGCCGCTATCTACATTTTTGGAGTTACCTGGCGCACAGCTAGACAGTATGCTAACCAAGCCAAATCCCATTGCGAGCAGAAAAGCTACATTTTTAGTTGGACACTGTTTTGGGAATTGACTTAAAAAAACAAAGCTAAAATTCACCTTTCCACCCTTCCTAAAACTCAATGACTGCTACTATACCTGTTTATAAATGTAATATACTGCAAGTCGATCGATTATTAGTAGATAAATTGGAAAATGATGTACTCACCGTATAAAATGCTTGAGTATAAACTCAGGGCTAATAACTGAAGCCAAAACTTTACACTTTGAGTTGAGGTAGGTCTATGTTGCACACTTGTTGTGGACCAGGCTATGCATCACCAGAAGCTGCTATGCAAGGAGAGCGAGAAAAGCTGCTGTACACGCTTGCCCTTTATACTGGTTCCACAATTGCAGAACCCGACTATTTAGCAACTGTAGATGTTGCTCCTGAATCTCCAACCTACTCCCAAGTGATTCACCGCCTACCAATGCCCTACATTGGCGATGAACTGCATCATTTTGGTTGGAATGCTTGTAGCTCCTGCCATGGAGACAGCAGCAAATCCCGTCGCTATTTGGTGATTCCTGGTATCCGCTCCAGTCGGATCTACATTGTGGATACAGTCGCTCCAAAAGCCCCCAAACTTTATAAAGTAATTGAACCAGAAGAAATTAAAGCTAAAGTCAATCTTTCTGCTCCTCACACCGTCCATTGTCTGGCTAATGGGCAGGTCATGATATCCATGCTGGGCGACAGTGAAGGTAATGGTCCTGGTGGCTTTTTGCTACTTGACGATGACTTCGACATTGTCGGTCGTTGGGAACAAGAAACCAACGGCAGAAAATTCAATTACGACTTCTGGTACCAACCTCGCCATAACATCATGGTCAGCAGTGAGTGGGCTTCTCCTAAAACCTTTTATCCCGGTTTTGATTTGAGCGATGTAGCAGCAGGAAAGTATGGGCAACATCTCCACTTCTGGAACTGGGAAAAGCACGAAATCATTCAAAGTGTAGACCTGGGTAAGGATGGGTTGGTTCCACTAGAAGTTCGGTTTCATCACAACCCCGATAGCACTCACGGATTTGTAGGAGCCGCTCTTAGCAGCAACATTTGGCATTGGTATAAAAATGGTACGTGGCAGGTAGACAAAATCATTGATGTACCGACCGTTGATTTAGAGGGTTTCCCAATTCCATTGCCCTCTTTGATTACCGATATAATTGTGTCTTTAGATG
>JAFASY010000179.1 GCA_019244235.1 Chroococcidiopsidaceae cyanobacterium CP_BM_ER_R8_30 | reverse complement strand
TTGCAAATTGGCAAGAAAGATGTGACGAGCAACTTCGATCCCGCCGCCGATGTCGATGCCAGGGTGGTTGAGGTCAAAATCCGCTTAGCACCAGCAGATAGTTTACTGGTTGCTAGTTTGACCAACATGCAGGTGCAGGTAATGATTCACATTTAATGATTAACAAATTGAGACAAGATTATGGATCTGAATGAGTTTGAAATCCAGTACCGAGACACAATAGAGCAAAGTATCAATCAACTACAAGCGGCAGTGCTGTTACTGACTCAACTGTCACGAGTAGAGGCTAATGTACTCGCTGTTGGTCAAAACTTGCAAACACTTAGTCAGACAGTTGAAGAGTTTATTACTCAACAGCGGACTGAGTGAAAGCTGGTGTTCCCTGCCTCTTTAGAGTGAATGGCCAGATTTAAGTCATTAATGAGAGCTAGAACGTTACCTAGCTAGGATAGTAAAGCCTAACTCTGTTGTCTAATGGGTGCTTGCGGTAGTAGACAAATCCCTGTTGCTCCAGTTGCCGCAGATATTTCTTCAAAGTGTTAACATGAATACCAAGCCACTGGGCCAGATCTTTTCGGTTTTGTCCCGGAAAAGTCTCAACTAGACCAAAAACCTGTGCGATCGCGCCAGTAATATTTCCGGGCTGATGCAATCGATTGCTAATTGCAGGAAACTGGTGGGAAGCCCAACCCTGTTGATCCCAAGCCCTTGAGCGCCTGCCCAAGGATTGATTGGGGTTGACCCCCGGTGGAAACACCAACCGCTTAGACTTAGTATCGCATAGCGCAACTGCCTCTCTAGGTCGAGTTATCTTTACCAAAGACCATTGTTGCCTGTTCCCACTTCCCAACTCCCAAACCGCGAGTAATCCGTAAAAGTCCTTCAAATCAATCGAAATTGCGGTATCCATATTTCACCCCTCAAGTTGATGGTAAAAATAAAATTAGGTAGATCTGTTACGACCTATCTTCTGTCTCGTTACCTTTTTGGTTCAAAGCTCTGCAAAATCTGATCGGAGGAAACCCCCGCTCGTAACTTCGTACAGTCGCCAGAACCTATTTGCCCACGGATCTATTGATTTGTTTCAAATCCTGGCTAGCATTATAGCTAGCATTATAGCTAGCTAGCTATATCGTTACATCTCTTTACAATTTGAGTAGGCTAGTCATTGGTGAGACGGCGCTGCGGAAGGGTTTCCCTCCGCAGGCGACCGCGAACCCGAAGGGTACACCGCCTTTGCCACGGAGAGAAAACAGTAATGACCGTATTCCGCGGTAAAAAGTTATATTGATGGAGAAGGAGTCAAGGAACCCATATGGTTGGAGGTAAGGAGCAGATTAACGTCCGGCTTGACCACAAATTAGCAATGGAGCTAAAGAGTTGGGCAAGACGAAATAACCGGACTTTGACAGAAGCCTTCGAAGCTGCAGCTCGATTACTTATCTCTGGTCAAATCGAAGTTGAATCAGTTCAAGCAAACGTAGCGCAGAGCGAAGAAACTAAGTTGTTAGCTTCAGAGCTAGCTAGCTTGCGCAAATCTATGATTAACCAGTTCGAGCTATTGGAAAACGAGTTGATGATACTCCAGGCTGAGGTTGTAGAGATAAAAAAGCCCAGTCTGCCACAGTTGCGCAAAAGGGGGCAACCTTATCTCCAAATGGCATAGGCATTGTGCAGCTAGCAATGCGCTTAGGGGTGCCTTACAAAAACGTGCAACGCCAGAGGGATTTACCGGGCTTCCTCGAATGGTCTAGAATGCACGACCCTGATGAAATAGGATGGGTGTGGCATCCAGACATCCAACGGTTCTTGCCGGAGTGAAGAGCCAGAGACGCTTTACTCACATCTCTTAGGGAGCTGCCATGAACGTATCATTGCAAGGAAAACAGGCCATCGTTACTGGAGGTGGTAAAGGGATTGGCTTCGCCATTTGCCAAGGTTTGTTGGCAGCCGGATTTGAAGTAGTTTTAGCAGCGCGATCACTCTCCCAAGCAAAAGCCGCCATTGAGAGACTTCCATCGCCAGAGAAAGCGCGACCCATTGAGATTGACGTCACAAATGATACCTCAATTCAGGAAGCAGCAGCAGCTTTGCGTCAGCAGGTACATTCTTTAGATGTTTTGATCAACAATGCAGGTGTTTATCCCGACGAGGGCGTAAATATTCTTACTATTTCCCGCGATTTGCTGGACTTGACGATGAACACCAATGCCTTCGGTCCTATTCAAGTCGTTCAAGCCTTCTTACCGCTGTTAGAAAAAGCACCAAGTGCCCGCATTGTCAACGTGTCTAGTGGCTATGGTGCTTTGGATGGTCTTTCTGCCGATGTCCCCAGTTATTGTTTATCAAAACTCACGTTGAACGGGGCAACTATTATGCTGGCAAAGGCACTTCAACCCCAAGGAATTTCCGTCTTTGCCATGTGTCCCGGTTGGGTGCGAACTGATATGGGTGGTGCATCTGCACCGCGCTCCCCAGAACAAGGTGCTGATACCGCGATTTGGTTAGCGACGGAAGCATCACCGAGTCTGAGTGGCAAGTTTTTCCGTGATCGCAAAGAGATTTCTTATTAAGCTGACTGTGAACACTCGCCTTATCAGGCTGGGTTTAAAAACTTAGCCACCGTTTGTACGTCTTTATCACCACGCCCAGAGCAGTTAATGACAATCCTGGGAGTACCGCCAAGCTGGGGACAAAGAGTTTCTAGATAAGCGATCGCATGAGCCGTCTCTAGTGCCGGGATAATGCCCTCCAGTTCCGAGAGACGCTTGAATGCCGAAAGAGCCTGTTGATCTGTCACACTGTAATACTCCGCTCGCTCGACATCCTTCAGATAGCTATGTTCTGGACCAACACCAGGATAATCTAACCCGGCGCTAACTGAGTGAGCTTCAATAACTTGACCATCCTCATCTTGTAGCAAATAGCTCATCGCTCCATGCAGCACACCTACTCGCCCTTGCGTCAATGTGGCAGCGTGTTTCTCTGTATCTACGCCCTCACCCGCAGCCTCTATCCCAATCAACCGTACACTTGGCTCATCGACAAACTCATGAAACAACCCCATGGCATTCGAGCCGCCTCCCACACAAGCTAGGAGAATATCTGGCAATCCACCCCACTTTTCTTGACATTGAGCGCGAGTCTCTTGCCCAATGACTGCTTGGAAGTCCCGGACGATCATTGGGTAAGGGTGCGGTCCTGCTACCGAACCCAGGATATAGTGAGTTGTCTCCACATTCGTCACCCAGTCCCGAATCGCTTCTGATGTCGCATCTTTCAGGGTTCCTGTCCCGGCTGCCACTGGTCGCACCTCTGCCCCCATTAGCCGCATCCGAAATACATTCAGGCTCTGCCGCTCCATATCATGCACGCCCATATAGATGACACAAGCAAGCCCAAACCTGGCACATACTGTCGCTGTAGCAACACCATGTTGACCGGCTCCTGTCTCAGCAATAATCCGTTGCTTACCCATCCGCCTTGCTAACAGTACCTGAGCCAAGGCATTGTTAATTTTGTGAGCGCCAGTGTGGTTTAGGTCCTCTCGTTTCAGGTAAATTTGCGGTCCAGTACCATCGGGTTGGGCATAACGGGCGGTGAGGCGTTCAGCAAAATAGAGGGGAGTAGCACGTCCCACATAGTCTTGCAACAGTTGTTGTAGTTCTTGTTGGAAAGCTGGGTCATGGCGGTATTGTTGGTACGCCGCTTCTAGCTCGCTAAGAGCAGGCATTAGGGTTTCAGGTACGTACTTACCACCGAAGCGACCAAAGCGTCCTAGGGTGTCAGGGCGTTGGGCAGTTGATTGGGAATTGGGAGACAGAGGAGTAGTAGTCACGAGACAGAATGGCACAATGCAATAAGGCTTATTATAGGCAAGATTGATGCGGCATTAAATAGGGGCTGAGCCGAGATAGGTGCAAAATAGTGGAACTGTAGACATATTGCTAACGCTCAAATCCAGAAAAAGCTAGCTCAAATCAGTTTTGATGCTGGATATGAGTTACCCACAATTTGTACACTTTACGAGCTAATGGGAGAATAATTAATGTGGAACGATGAAGTTCTTGAAGAAATCTACAAAATTCGAGAAGAGCACGCCAAAGCTTTCAACTACGATTTACAAGCTATCTGTGATGATTTGCGCCGCAAGCAGGCTGAGAGTGGCAGGCGAATCATTTCAAGGTTTCGCCGTTGGGAGAAGTCTTGGGGGCGCTGCAAACCAAGACTCAGCAAAACATCGGGGACAATCGGATCGCCCTTGAGTTTGTAAAACACCCCTATGTTGGCATCTGCCAAAAATGGCATGGGCAAAGCTTTAGAACTATAGAGAGGTTCCACCAGTATCCGTTGTTGTTGGGCAGATTGAAAATTGTCCACGGGCGTATCGTCCTCGATGACAAGATGGCTGATGTCAAGCTCGGTGACGATTTCTTCAGTTTCTAAAAACTTCGGAGTCATAGGCGAAAGTCAGAAACTGGCAAGCATACGTATAAATTATAACTTGTAAAGATCTATCAAACAACCCGACAGATTCAAGGTTCTCGTCAGCAAGCAGCTTCAACATGCTTATTGCTCTGTTTTGCGGGCAAGCAAGCGATCGCGTAAGCCTTGTGGGTCAAATCTCGCTTGATTCATTGCATGAATCTCTTGTGATTGCTGCTGTCGCTGTTGCAAGTAGGCTTCTACTTCCGATTGGTGATTGAGATAGAAGGCGATTGTGGCATAAACATCAGCTAGATTTAGAGACGGATATCGATAAACAATTTCCTCTGCTGTCGCACCTTGCTCAAAGACAGCAACTACAGTAGCCAATGTAACGCGAGTTTTACCAACGAGAATTACACCATCTTCATTTGCCTTTAGAGGAGCAGATTCAGCCACAATTGCCAGTGTCATAAGCACCATCAAGGCAGTGGACTTGATGGCATCAAATCTCCGTCTGCCTCAGAGGCTATGTTAGACTGCCTCCGCACGAGACACAACCTTGAGTATTGCGATGAGAACTAGCACGCACAGAGCGGTGAGGAGTATTCGCCGACTAATAAACGAGACAACTTTTCACATTCCGCATTTTGATAGCTATGTTCCAACTAGCCTAACCTCGCTATCCTAAATGTAGGATGATGGCGCTCCTGACTTTCCCTGTTACTAATCTGTTGTGCTTGTTATGGCTTCCTCAAATCGCAATTCTTCCAATACCAACTCAAAGGGCGATCACCTTGCCTATCAAGAGTTTGGTAACAATAATTCAGCTGCTCTAGAACGAGCTGTGCCAGAACTACCCCCTTCGCAACAGAATTTGAGGGTGCAGGCTTCCAGCAAAGGACGCAAAGGAAAAACTGTTACAGTCATTAGTGGGTTTCAAGCCAAACCAGAGACATTAGCAACACTGGTGAAACAGTTGAAAACCCAGTGTGGTACTGGTGGCACGGTTAAAGACAATGAGATTGAAATCCAAGGCGATCATAGAGAGAAACTTGTGCAGATTTTGTCCCAGTTGGGATACAAGGTCAAAATCAGTGGCGGCTAATTGCTCAAGGTGAACACTGATTCCAGTTATTTGTTAGCCTTTTGAATTCTAAGAATGCTGATTCCGCAACTTGAAACTCAGCGCCTAATCTTACGAGCCTTTTGTGAAGCTGACCTTGATGCGTATGCCCAGATGTGTGCCGATCCTAAAGTCATGCGCTACATTGGCAGCGGGCAACCATTGTCCCGCTCTGAAGCTTGGCGAAGTCTGGCAACGATACTTGGTCACTGGCAACTAAGGGGCTATGGCATGTGGGCTCTTGAAGAACGCCAGAGCAGTGTCATGATTGGTCGGGTTGGCTTCTGGCAACCAGAGGGTTGGCCAGGATTTGAAATTGGTTGGACGTTGCGTCAGACTTATTGGGGCTATGGCTACGCGACGGAGGGAGCAAGGGTGGCGATGGCTTATGCTTTTAGAGAGCTACAGCAATCTCATGTGATTAGTCTGATTCGTCCTGAAAATTTGGCTTCAAAACGAGTGGCTCAGAAGTTGGGGGAGAAATTTGAAGGGATGATAGAGATCTCGGGAAAGGAAGCAGTCATTTATGGGATTAGTCGAGAGGATTGGCAAGCCATCACTATGGGAGCAAACAATCTGAGCCTAGAAAGTTCCTAGTCTGTCTTAACCTAACTTGAGCAAGCTCACACCTCACATTATTTGCCCAGAGGTACTAATACAAAGTGGGAGACAACGAATATACTTGACCATCAACCAACAGCCGCGTAATTCCCTTAGCTTGTAGTTGAGAACAAGCTTTCTGAAGCAGACGGCTGTCTGGAATTTTAATCACTCGGTCACGCTTTGTTGAAAAGCGTCTGGCTACACGGTGATTATCGAACACAGGCAGAGTTTTCTGTTGAATTTCTTGAGTAGGAATTTGTCCTAAATCGCTAAAGTCTTTAAGCGGTCGCGTAATCAATTCCGATGCACGGTCTATGACTAGATAGCAAGTTTTAGGTAGGTTTGCTTCAGATAGTGGCAAGACTTGCACCAAACCTTCAACTGGCAATCGCCTTCTAACTATAGGCGTACTCTCGTTGATGTCTTCGTCTTCGTCAATATCCTCATCATCGATGTCGTCGTCAATGTCCTCATCCTCATCATCGATGTCCTCATCGTCAAAATTTGTCAAGTCGTCTGCTGCGTCTAGCAGATCTTCCCCGGTTATTTGAGCAACGGCGCTTGCTTGGGCACCAGAATCTGTAACATTCGGTAGGCTATTGATGTTCTGGGCTGTTACGTCTATGTGTAGAGGTTCCCGGCTAGGGAAGATAGCTTCTGGTTCACTCTCCAAATTTTCATCGAACACGATTTCAGGTGAAGACAGTGACACTTCTGCCAATGGGCGTGTTTCGGTTGCTCGAACTGCCACATCTGATTCTGGCTCACTAAACAGCACCGTTTGCTCAGCATTTGGGTAATAAGTCCGTGCCGCTCGCTTGGCAGCAATCAGAGCTTCATACTCATCTTCAGGCAATGTACTTTTAAGCAGACGGCTAATCGTCGAATTGCTGACATCATAGCGTTCAGCTAAGGTCGAGGTCGTTTCTCCAGTTTGTCGATATAGATTGAGGATGTCGTTTTTGTCAGAATTCGATAGTTTTCTCACGGTCATAACCACAGTTCTTGCCAAGCCTGCCTTCTCCCAAAGAGGAGATCGCAGCTTGATGTGTAATCAGGTAGAGCAATGCTGATGGCGCATAGATCTCTACCAAAAATCTAAAATACCTCTGGCAGCGCTTTGCTGCTGCAGTTTTCTGTGCAGTTTCAGAGGGCTTCAACCACACATCTGAACTGTAGAGCGAAAAGACCGCTGCGGCAATCTTTCGCTAAGACTGAGCAAAACGTCGCTCCCAAATAAGCAATATTAACACATTTTCGATAATTAACCAATGAGTCTGCTCATCTCTGGTCAATATGCCTAGTTGGTCTCTTGTCACAATACGAGGAATAGAGCGTTGACTTTCTCCCCATGTTCTCAAACTAGAAATCCTAAATATCAAAATTTTGGTAACATGAACAAGAGAATGACTGAGACTGGGGAAATAGTTCCCATCTTTGCTGAATAGTGGGATGGTTCTCTCCTCGCTCAATCGTTAGCTTCCTGCCGTGGCCGAGCGGATTAGGCAACAACCTTCTAAGTTGTATAACGGGGGTTCGAATCCCTCCGGCAGGGTTAGCTCCAAATTCGCCTTTGGAGTGCGCTCTACAACAGCGATTAATCTAAATTAGTTGTAAGCTCGCCGTCTATCTATAGAAGTAAGAATATCTGCTCTAGTTTCTAACTGCTGATATTTCCAATTTTTTGAATAGTTATATAACTTATCAGATGCCAACGCTATATCTTACCAGCGATTTCTATGGTCTCCATTACTCCGAAAAGTCTTGTCTTAAAGGTTGAAAAAGCACTTCAACTGCTATGAACTTTACCGGGATAGCATCATTATTCTCCTAAAGACAGAGGATATCAAATAAATGGAGAGCGCTAATAGAAGTACTGGGTATAAAAGGTACATCACCTTATATTTCCAGTAGGCTAGGTAGATGTTGAAGCAAGCTACCAGCACCGTAAACTGAAGGAAGATGGATTTAGTGCTTAAATACCACCATTCCAGAGTTCAGCTCATCCTAGCTGCTGAGCAGGACTACAAACAAAAAAGAAAAGTTATCTTAGTGAGGAGAATCAGCTAATGATTAAACGCAAAGTTCTTACCGTCGCGCTTGTCGCAATTGGAGTATTTGTCCCTCTGGAGTCTAGAGCCGTAGCTCAGACAACCTCTCCTACAACTCCACAAGATCAGCCATCGACACTGCCAAACCCAGGCACAGTACCGGATCAACCATCGACGCTGCCGAACCCAGCTACATCTCCAGGTCAGCCGTCAACACAAGCTAATCTTAGTAAAGCAGACAAACAGTTCATGACTAAGGCAGCCCAAGGGGGAATGGCAGAAGTCCAACTAGCGCAACTCGCGGCGCAGAACGCCTCCAGCGATGCAGTCAAGGATTACGCGCAGCGGATGATTAGCGATCATACGCAGATCAACAATCAGCTGATGTTACTGGCTTCCCAGGTAGGTTTCACTCTACCAACAACCATTGATTCCAAGGATCAAGCGACTTATGATAAGCTCTCGAAGCTAACTGGGTCCAGTTTCGATAAGGCATATATCAAGTCAGCAGGTGTTAAAGACCACACCCAGCAAGTCTCGCTGTTTCAGCATGAAGCTCAAAAGGGGCAAGATCCATCTGTCAAAGCTTTTGCCGCACAGAATCTGCGAACGATTCAGGAGCACTTGCAAATGGCAAAAGCAATCGAATCGGGAAATACAACAGGTTCTAGCACAACCCAGCCTAGCTCGAATATGAATACGACTCAGCCAACTCAGCCCCTACCTGGAGCTACCTCTAGTCCGTATGTTCCTCCTAGTGGTGGTCGGTGAGGTGAGATTTAAGTAGAGTTGTACGTAGCTATTGCCACATTGGCATGAGGAGTATCTTACTCCTTTTTTTGTCAAAAACTGCTACATATCTAGTAGTCATAGGGATTTTTAGGTTCTGTAATTTGCCTAATAGAACTTGCCTGAATTGTCAATTGACGTTTTCCTGCTAGATTTTCAGTGATCATCTGACCTTGAACTTCTAGCCAAGAATCAGAAGGATAAGCTTTGCTGGTTTGATCGAGCTTGACTGGTAAACCCACGGGATAAGCATCTGCGGCGCAGCAGGTAATCACGAATCGGGATAGCATTAAGAGATTTGGTGGAAGTTCAGGTGGGTGAATTACGAATCCCTGCACATTAACTTTCTGCCCAGTGTATTCATCTGGTTCAGGATAAACATTGAGCATCCGTACCCAATCTACTAATGTTCTCTCCTCTGGTGGTCTAGAACTGCGAAATGCTTGTGGCTGCGCTCGTGTCATGGCAACAGTGTCGGTGACGCCGCGTTGCAGTGCAATTTGACTGGTAAAAATGTGAGGTGTAAATACCAAACCTAAAAGAGCAGTCAAGAGTAGTATGCTACTGCTTAAACCAGGGGGAAACAGGGTAAGATGCGCGACACGACTTGCACATGAGCGACGCCGTCGCAGTTCTCTAACCTGCAAACCACAGATAGTTAACATTACCAGGGCAGTCAAGGTGACTAACCAAAAGTAATCTGGGTGAATGAGCAATCCCAATTTGCCATTTAACCAGTATTTCAACAGCAAGATGCCCCAACTAGCGATTGCTAGCACATCCAGCCAGGGTAATAAAAAAGTTTGAGTTCTTAAATTCACAGGAGAGATCGTCAATTAGCTGACGTACAAATTAATAAACAGAGTTAATAGAAATGTCAATTGTGCTGCCACAACAAATAAGTAAATTACAGCCCTGGGCTTGAAGATTGATAACAACAGACCTACACCTTTGAGGTCAATCATGGGACCAAAGACGAGAAACGCTAGCAATGAGCCACTGGTGAACATTGAGGCAAAAGATAAGGCGAAGAATGAGTCCACAGTTGAACAAATTGACACAAGTCCTGACAATAGCATCATTGCAGCAACAGAGCTTACAGGTCCAGCGCCTAAATTGAGGATGACTTCGCGAGGCACCAGTACCTGAATAGCCGCAGCGATTGCACTGCCCACAATGAGTACAGCCCCCAACTCCCGCAGTTCTTGCACCGTATTCTCCAGCAATAGACTCAAACGCTTGATCTGCGATTGAGCCGGGGGAGTTGCCACCAAAGTCGCCTGAAGTACACTAGCATCTAACCGCAGCATTTGACCAGGTTGACTCCCCAGCAAAAATGTTCCTGAACGCAACAGTTCTGAGCCTTCGGATTCCCGACGAGCTAGAACTCGTCCTTCAGGTTCTGGTTGTTTGATTGCCAGAGCGATCGCTGGTTGGAGCAAAGGTCTTAAATTGGTCTGTACGCTAAACATCCAGCCAACAATAGTCGCAATAATTAAAGAAAACACGATCCGCAGCACCACAATCTCTGGCTGATCGCGAAAGGCTGTCCAGGTTGCCCAAATCACAATTGGGTTGATTGTTGGTGCTGCAAGTAAAAACCCAATCGCTACAGGTGCCGATACCCCCTGCATGAGCAATCGTCGTGCTACTGGTACGTTGCCGCACTCACATACTGGAAATAAGAAGCCAATAAAACTACCGACTAAAGCCCCCAGCATCGGATTTTTAGGTAACTTGGCAATTAGCCTCCGCTCGTCAATGAATAGTAGCAGCACACCAGAGAATAAAACCCCCAATAGTAGGAAGGGCATTGCCTCGACTAGTAGACTCAAAAAGAGAGTGAAAGCATTGTTTAGCTTTTGATCCATGCGTTTCACAGTGTAGGAGTGTGAGTGACCTTTAACGGTCTATAGTGCCATTCTTGGGAAATGACGACGAACACTGTTGATGAATAGTATCAGCAAATTGTTCCAATGAACGGATAAATTGATTGCGTTACGTAAAACTCATGAAATGTCTCAATGGTTTGCTTGAGATACGCTTCGCTTTCGATAGACGAGTTGCTTCTGGTGGATGCAGCTCGCTAAATAATTGCTGAAGTTGCTCAGCGTAGCGTTTAGCAAGCGCAATTGGGAGGAGTTGCTCCTTGAGCGACCAAATTCGTAGGCTAGTAGTGATATCTTGCTTGCAAAAAATCTATATGTTCATGCAGCACTTTGTAGACAAGCCGATTCTCCAAGTCAATTCGCCTTGACCAAACATCAGCACCTAAATGCTTTAGAGGTTCGGGTTTTCCCAAGCCAAGGAAAGGGTGCAAAATCGTATCTGTCACCAATCCAAAAATCTTATCGATTTTGCATCGGTCATTTTTGTACCACCAAGCTAAATCATCCAAAAACTGGGGGCTGAACTTCGGATAGCGATAGTTCGGTTGAGGCGGTGGGGGATCAACTGGCTTCTTCTTCGACAATGCCCAGCTTCTCCTTTAACTGCTCAATGGCTTGCTCAACTGTGATCGCCTCGGCTGGTTTCTCATCGTTTGAGTTCGACCATTCCAGAGCCGCAAACAACCGCTTGGCATTCTCAGGACTACGCAGCAAATACACGGTTTCCAACAGGCTTGACAGCTCAGACTCCGCTATCAGTGCCACACTAGGGCGATCTCGACGCTTAATCACGACTATCTCATTGTCATCGACAACCTTATCTAGCAGACTCGCAAGATTCTCACGGGCTTGGGTATAAGTCGTTTCTGAAGTCAGCATAGGACATGTACAGGAATCATGTACATATCATAGCGGATTGGTGCCGCGCTGGAGGCATGTTGCCTAGATAAATTAAAGAAAAAGTTTTACAAAGTCAACCTAGATGTCTATCCATCAATCGCTCCCAACTGCAACAATGAGTAGCACCCTACTCATTTTTAATAGATAATCCCTCTTTAATATTAGATAGACGAGTCCTCGTTAATTTCTAACAGTCCCGGAGGGGGTGTAATCTCAATTCGGCCTAATTGCAAATCGACGACTGGCACAATTGCTTTCACAAACGGAATCAAAATCGTTGTCGGTAGCTTGGGTGGTTTTAGCTTGGATTTACGTTTTTTCCTTTGATCGGGAACTGCCTGAGTACTGTCGTTATCTGTCTTTGCTGCTAAACGGGGTTGAACTTCTAGTAAATCATTGCCAGCGGGAATGACGTCAACTACTGTACCAACAGTTTCACCAGTCAGTTGGTTAAAGACTTCCAAGTCAATCAAATCTAAGACATGATATTCGTCTTCTCCCAAGGTTGGGCGATCGCTCGCTGGAACCAGCAACTGACAACCACGCAATGCCTCCGCTTGGTTCCTGTCTTGCACACCTTCAAGTACTACAATGTACAACCCCTTGTCAGGGACATATCTACCTCCCAGCAATGTAATTGGTTGTGGCTCTCTGGCACCAGGATGTAATAGCCACCGTTGTCCTGGCGTCTCAAACCGTTCGGGAAAATCAGAATTTGGATAAACCCGCACCTCTCCCTTTAACCCTTGAGGTGCAACAATCGTACCAATTTCTAGCCAGTCGGACTCTTCTAACTTCTTGTCGTTGCGGTTCATGCCAGCTAAGCGCTAACAGCAGAGCATTCATAGGCTTGTGCTACTATCTTGGCAAGACGCTGTATCCCGATCTCAATCTCCTGATCGCTTGCAGTAAGACTGATGCGGAGGCATTGGTGCTTATGCGACCATTCTTCTCGTAAACCTGGGAAAAAGGGGCTACCAGGCACAACAACAACACCAACTTGCTTAAGTTGCTGGTACAACTCCCAATCGGTGATTGGAAGATCCTGGAGCCATAGCCATGCAAATATTGCGCCCTCACCTCGGTGGAGGAACCAAGGCAAATCATTAGGCATTGCTTGAGCCATGGTAGCTTCAAGTAGAGCAAATTTCTTCTGGTAAAAGGGTCGAATCACTCGCGGTGAGATTTCAGCAAGCTTGCCAGAGTTGATAGCACGGGCAGCGATCGCTTGCCCATAGCGAGATGGATGCAAACACATGTTTGCTTGGAACGCTTCCAGCGCTCCGATTAGCCGGACATCTCCGATCGCAATTCCAATCCGCTCTCCTGGTAATCCTACTTTGGATAAACTCATACAGTGGAGAATGTTCTCCCCGAATACTGGTGTCATTTCTGTAAAATTCAGAGCGGGGAAGGGAGGAGAGTAGGCTGAGTCAATTAAAACGGGCACATCATAGGGCGCAGCAAGGTCGGCAATTTTTCTTACCTCGTCATCTGTCAAGACATTGCCAGTGGGGTTGCAGGGGCGAGAAAAGATGACGCAACCCGTGTCTTCTGTTATTGTCAACTGACTGAAGTCAGGTCGATACTTAAATTGATGTGTTGTTGAGTTAATGTCTAAGGTGGGTCGATAAGCGATTAACGCTTCTGGTACCAAGCTCACGCCGCCATAGCCAGTGTAGTCAGGAGTGAGGGGTAGCACAATTTGCTTCAACTTGCCGCTCGTGCTGTAGCCGCCTAAAGCATTAGCAGCGTAAAAGTAGAGACTTTGGCTACCGGGAGTGATGAGAACATTGCGTTCGTGCAGATCGAGCCCGTAACGGTGATTAAAATCCTTAACAATAGCATCGATGAGCGGTACATAGCCCTGACTCGAGCCGTAGCGACAAACGACCTCTCCGTACTCATGGCTAGCTAACAGCTCTACCGTACAATCCCGCCATAGCTGTTCAACTTCTGGCAAGATTACAGGGTTGCCAGCACTCAAATTGATAAATTCTTGCCCTGCACCTGCTGCCAGCGTTTCACTAATGTCCTTCAAGATCGCTCTGACACCAGTTAGGCTAGACATCTGATTGCCAATTTGAGATAGGGCAGGGTTCATAAGCAGTACAGAGAAAAACAAGGGGATAGACTCACATCTTAATCCCTAATAGGGATTAAAACATTATCCCCTTATTCTATGCAATCTCCATATACTTTCCTCTCTCCACATCACCCCATCACCTCATCTCCCCATCTCCCCACCCCCTTCAATAATGCCCCCACCAAGCAGCCTGTCGCCGTCATACCAAACAGCGGCTTGACCAGCTGTAATGCTGAACTGTGGTTCATCGAACACTAACTTAGCGCGGGCTGCTGCTAGGGGAATGACTGTTGCTGGTACCGCACTCGATCGATAGCGGACTTGGACTTCTGCTCGGATGGGGGTAGTTGGTTCTGAAATTGAAACCCAGTTGACCCGCCCAATCGTACAATCTAATTGACTGGCACTGTGGCGATCTCCCACAACGACCTGGTTACGCACTGCGTCCAGTCCAATCACGTACAATGCTTCTGGTGCTGCAATCCCCAGTCCTTTACGCTGACCAATGGTGTAATGATGGATACCATCGTGCTGTCCTAGCACTTTGCCTTCCTGGTTAACAATTTCCCCCTTTTGCGGCGTGATGTATTTGTCCAAAAACGCCTGCATAGAGCCGTGGCTTTCGATTAAGCATAAATCTTGGCTTTCTGGTTTATCAGCTGTTTTCAGCCCCAACTTTGCTGCAATCTGCCGAGTTTCTGATTTGGTGTACTTCCCAAGGGGAAACATGGACGCTGCCAGCAAATCCTGAGTGAGATCGTACAAGAAGTAGGATTGGTCTTTGTTGCTATCTACTGCTCGACGCAACTGATAGCGTCCTAATTCTGGATCGTAGTTAACTCTAGCGTAGTGACCTGTAGCAATTTGGTCGATGCCCAGTTGTTCTTGAGCATATTTCACCATAGGACCAAACTTCACTGTCTTATTACACTGAGAGCAGGGTAAAGGGGTAATACCATTGCTGTAACCTGCAACTAGGTAATCGACAATGTTCGCCTGAAAAACTTCACGACTATCAACTATGCGATGAGGGATGCCCAGCTGTTCACAAATGTAAGCCGCATCAACCATGCCTTCAGAGCAGCACTGACCTTTCCCTTTCATCAGCCAAAGGGTCAAGCCGACAACTTCGTACTCCTGTTGGTGTAGGATTGCAGCTGCAACAGAACTGTCAACTCCACCGGATAGACCGACTACGACTTTGTTCATGGAAGGGAAAATGGTGAACTGAAATGCTAGAACTCTCTACTAGGCTAACACTCCTAAGTTGTTTTGCCTGAAGAGCAGAATCAGCTAATTGTTACAGTAGCTACATTGTGAGTTCTAGCGTATGATGAGTTCTCGATTAATCCTGCCACTATGAGCCTGAAATCCTAGAGCCAAGATGAATCGACGACTAGCTATGTTGATGACGTTGTTACTGGGAGGATGGTTGGGGTTAGACAATGCTGTGATGGCTAAAACAGCGGTTGATGCTTTGCCCTCATATCCTGAAATAAGTAACTTTAAGTACAAGCGTTCGTACCTACAGTCGTTTAAGTCACGGGATTTAGACTTCCGTGCACCACCAGCCCACCAATCCAACCCAAATCAGCGCTATTTGGTGTATGTAGATCGTGCCAACTCTCTTCGCTTGCAAAAAGTGCGGCAGTTAGAACCCAATGCCTTTGTGCGTCAGTATCAGGGGAAGTCTGTCATCCAGGTAGGGGTTTTTAACCGTGAGGCTGATGCTAAGCAGCGAGTTAGAGAACTAAAGGCTAGGGGAATTAGTTCGCAGATTGTTAGTCTTTCTTCTAAGCAGGCTACGGAGTTAGGACAGAAGAAGAGTTCTAAATTCTATTTTGTTGTGATTCCCTCTAGCCGCAGGGAACTGCCGTTGCTAGATGAGAAGGTGAAGCGACTGCGAGCTGATGCTAGAGATAATACAGTGGTTGTGAGTCAGAGGGAGCAGCCGATGGGACCGCATGTTAGAGTGGGACCGTTTCTGGAGCGGGAACAGGCAGAGCGGTGGAATCGGTATCTGCGGAAGATGGGTGTTAGCCATGGACGGGTTTATTACGGGTTTTAGAACGAACCGCCTCAGCGAAGCGCTAGCGACTTAGCGTTGCCGCAGGCGTTAGGCGCCAAGAGCGCCAAGACAGGAGGGGAGGTAAGAAGAGGTATGGGTTTGGTTTGGCAGGCTGATTTTTATCGGCGTCCGCTGCGGGATGTGGATGGGCAGAGTTTGTGGGAGTTGTTGGTTTGTGACTCGGCTCGCTCGTTTGTATATGAGGCTCGGTGCCCTCAGTCGAAAGCAAATTCTGGCTGGTTGGTGGAACAGTTGCGGTTGGCGGCTGGGGAACGATTGCCGGAGTTAATTCAGGTGTTTCGCCCTCAGTCTATGAGTTTGATGGCGGCAGCTGGTCAACAGCTTGGGGTTAAGGTGGAACCAACTCGGAGGACAGGGGCTTTGAAGCAGTGGCTACGAGAGCGATCGCGAACTTATTCTAGTTTGGATAACTATACTGGGGAACCTTACGATCCTATTGCTCTAGATCGTCCACCGCCTACTCCGTTACCAGAAAAGTTGTGGGGTGAGCAGTGGCGCTTTGCTACGCTCCATGCTGGAGATGTGGTAGAGGCGGTCAGAGAAAGACCAATTCCAATTCTGGAAATGTCGGAGTTTCTCCTGTCAATTCATTTAGGTTTGGCGTCAACTGTGCTAGTCCCTGGAGTGGTGATTGATGGTGGACGTCAGTCGATGCGGTTGGCTCGTTGGCTACAGGAATTTCATCCTGTGGCGCTGAATTATGCTGGCGGCAGTCCTGGCGGGTTGGTACTGGAGGCAGGGCTGGTGGAACGATGGGTTGTGGCGACGTTTGAGGATCAGGAGGTAGCGGCGGCAGGTTCAGTGTATGAACAGCGCAAACAGATGAGTCGAGGACTGCACTTTTTACTGGTGCAGCCGGATGATTCGGGAATGACTTATAGTGGTTTTTGGCTGTTACAGGCCGAGGATTAATCTAATCGATAATCAAGTAAGCAAACTACTTAGTAAATATACCCCACTGGGATAGGAAGCCTATTATTCTAATATCCTTAGTCTTAAAGTAAGGAATATTTTGGAAGTAAATCAAGTGATCGTGTGGACTTGTGCGTTTCTGGTTAAGTCCAATTAATTCTAGTAATTTCATAACCCAATCCATGTGTGGAACAGGTGATGTAAGCATCAACCTTCCACCTGGTTTTAAAAGTTCATAGCACTCTTTAAAACAATTGACATGTTCAACAACTTCAAAAGCGATGATGACATCAAACGATTGTCCTTTCAAACCCAAGCTTTTCCAGTTTCGGATATCGCCAACAATATCAGCAGGTGGCATAATATCCAATCCAACATAATAATGCCATCCATTTTTCCTAAGATAATCACGCACCCATCCGCTCTGACTGCCAATTTCGAGTATTGCAGCCTGTTTAGATATTCTTTCTAAGAAATATTTGATCTTTTTGTGTTGAGCATATTTGCTAAGTAACGGCATATAAATTTACCTCACTTATTGTCGATGTAAGTATCTTAGTCCGTTTTGTGGAGATATTTCAGAGTTTATTTTTTTATTGTTTAAAACAATAAGTACAAACATGGGCACTGTGTAGAGTAGCATTGTCATATCGCTTACAAGTGTGAACCAAGGCATCCATGTAAAACCTATGCTAGAGAATAAACTAATCAACAGTATGACGTTTAATTTACTTGACAAAAGAACACCTGTACTGGACATAATTATTATTAGCGATAAAGCAATAATCCATTGAACATCACAGTAAGTTTGCCTTGAAGCAGGCAAAAAATATTCACTAATTATAATCATTAACATACCCGATAAAAAAATCATATCATGGGGTCTAATATGAGTCCGATTCTTATGGAGAAATAAACATATAAATATTAATAATATACATAAAGCTGCCAGGAGTATGCCAAAGGAGAAATTTATGCCAAATTGTTGGAAAATATTCTGAATTGATGTATCTGGAACTGGTATTCTTAGCGCCTTTGATATTGTTTTCATACCTTCTATTTGCTTAGGAAAATCAGCATTATACTTCCCTATATCTTTTATATTAATTAAGCCTGAGTGGACCTCCTCATCTACTTTCAATGCAGAAAAATACTTTTCCCAGACCTTCACACCAGCAAAAGCAAATGAGAAGATCAAGCTAGACATAAGACCGATAATGCTTCCGATTAATAACTTCCATTGTCTATACAGCAAAATGGGGAGAAACATAAGAACTACTGGAGGTCTAAGACTAGCTGTCAAGCCAATCCAAAAACCACTTATTATATAATTGCGTTTAAATTTACGTGCGAGCCAGTAGGCATATGATAACAGGAATACATAAACTATATATATTTGACCCCTTTCAACATGCAACCGCCAAAAATAGCTGCCAGAGAAAAAAAGTAGACCAATAATCCAAATTAATTTACTTTTAGTAATTGAATTAGTACTCTTAGCAAAAATAGATAAAGTTAAGAGTAGGAATCCCCATTGTAATAAGAACCATATTATTCTTTGAGTAAAATATGGTAATTTTGCTATTGTTGCATGTACCATTAATACGGTAGGTGGAACAGTAACTCTAGAGACAGGCCAATTAGGATCGACTAGAGGATCTAACCATAAATCCGGCATTCCATGATGCCATTTAAAATAATATGGGTCTATTCCATTAAGTAAAAGTCTAGCTCCTACAACTCTATTCCTTAAGTCAACCCCGCCATAATTGAGAGTGTTCTCAAGGTCTACAACAAACCCTACAACAGATATAATAACTGCAAAGATTAGAAATATATTTAAAATGTCGTTGCCAGGGTTTAATCTTAACTTTACCATTAATTTACAATTACTTTTGCTCATTACACAATTTCACCACATTTTTTTACTTAAAGCATATCCTCCATATCAATTCTCGCTCACAGCTATTGATCTATATGATTTACAGGCTGCATCATATTACATTGCCTAGCCACGCGATGCAACGCGAATTCGGTAAAATGACTTGGAATTGCATTAGAGAGAGGGAACAAAGATAATGGCATACGCTCAAATTGGCATTATTGGTGGTAGCGGTTTATACAAAATGGATGCTCTCAAGGATGTTCGTGAGGTGCAGGTTGATACGCCCTTTGGTTCACCTTCTGATGCCTTGATTTTGGGAACGCTGGAGGAGACGCAGGTTGCCTTCCTTGCCCGTCATGGTCGCAATCACACTTTTTTACCTTCTGAATTACCCTTTAGAGCGAATATTTATGCAATGAAACAACTGGGAGTTGAGTATCTCATCTCGGCTTCGGCTGTTGGCTCTCTCAAGGAAGCAGCTAAACCTTTAGATATGGTAGTACCAGATCAGTTTATTGACCGGACAAAGAATCGGGTTTCGACTTTTTTTGGGGAAGGAA
>JAFASY010000253.1 GCA_019244235.1 Chroococcidiopsidaceae cyanobacterium CP_BM_ER_R8_30 | reverse complement strand
ACCATCCACTACGGGCGTTATGATCGGGCTCCCTTCTCGAAATAGTTCATTGGAAAGCTACGTGATACGGAAACGGTCATGCGTAGTTTGGAGGGGGGCGATTGGAAAAGTACCTATGCAGGTAACTCGCTGGTCGCCTACCCTACTACATGCACGGATCTAACAGAGAGCTGCGGGGCATAATAGCCCCCTTCGACTCTACCAGCTGTTTGGTACTTCATTTAAGGCTACAATGCAGAACTGGACAGGATTTGAGCCTCACCACTACTTCCGTATCACTACCCTCGCTACCACCATTACCGTAAGCGTGCCCAAGCTCCCTAACAGCAATTTGTATGCGAGTGAGGTACGATGAGAAAGAGATATGAGGTGAAATTAGAGAAAGAAGTTGATGAAAGCCTACTCCCTGGACTGGCGGCAGAGAATAGTGGAAGCTTACAAGAATCAAGAAGAGTCAGTCCGCTCATGTGCGCAAAGATTTAAGGTAAGTCGGAGTTATGTGCAGAAACTACTCAAACAAGATCGAGAGCAGGGAAATCTAGCTCCCTTACCTCACGCTGGGGGAGTGCCAGGTAAGCTAGCCAATCAGGAAGACTTGCTCAGGCAATTGATAGCAGAAAAGAATGATGCAATGTTGGAGGAATTGTGTCAGCAGATTCAACAACGTAGCGGCATTAGCGTCAGCCAGAGTACTTTATGTCGGTTCTTACTGCGACTTAACTTAACCCGAAAAAAAAACTTTGCACGCCACTCAAGCTGAAAGTCAACGCCTCCAGAACCAGCGAGTAGATTACTGGAGAAACATCAGAGATATCAATCCAGAGGACTTAATTTTTATCGATGAAACCGGGTTAAGTTTGGCAATGACGCGCACCTACGCCCGCTCCCTCAAAGGAGCGCGAGCCTATGGCGCTCGACCTGACCCTAGAGGAGAAAGTATCACTTTGATTGGTGCTATGGCTCTCAATGGTTTGCTAGCAGCTATGACTGTTGATGGTGGTACTAATCAAGATGTCTTTCAGGTGTTTATCAAACAGATCTTAGTCCCTTGTCTCTGGCCTGGAGCCACGGTTGTTATGGATAATTTGCCAGCTCATAAAGTTAAAACTGTCCAAACAACTCTGGAAGCAGCCGGAGCCAGAGTGATTTATTTATCTGCTTATTCTCCTGATTTTAATCCGATTGAGAACTGTTGGTCTAAGCTCAAAGAGTATTTACGGTCTATGGCAGCAAGGACCCGAGATTCTCTTGAACAAGCTATCGCCAATGCTATTAATCTTGTGACTCCTAAAGATATTAGAAATTGGTTTGCTCATTGCTGTTACTGTACCTCACTGAATTAAAAATTGCTGTAAGATTATCTACAACTGTAGTGCAAAAAGTTATTAGAGCCATTTGGGATTAAAAAGTATTGCACAGATGGTTGGGGAGCTTATCAACACCATTTGTCTGTAGAAGAGCATGAAATTGGGAAAAGAAAAACACAGAGAATTGAACGAAAACATCTAAGGTTAAGAACTCGAATCAAACGACTGGTTAGGAAGACTATTTGCTTTTCCAAGACAGAGGAGATGCATAACCTAATTATTGGGCTCTTCATTAACCGTTACGAATTCGGCTTAAACATCTAACAACACTTCGAGAACACCACCCTTCTACAAATTGAGAACACGACCCTTTTAATTTGAGTATGATTGTTAAGGAGTTATAATCAGGAGCGCAATCTGTAGTTGGATAAACCGAGCATGCTAATACCCTTCGTTCAAAATCCTGAAACTTCTGACAAGACTCTGCGAGTCTCTGAACTTTTGCGGCGATTTCTGGAGCAGCATCGAGGTGATGAAGTGTGCCTGCGGGATCTGTTTAACGAGATGGGAGGGCGGGCGTTTGGTCCAACCCTGCTGCTTTGCGCCTTGCCTGAAGCCTTACCTCTACCAATAGCTGGAATTTCTGCCTTCGTTGCCATGCCCTTAATGCTGGTTTCCGGTCAGTTAGTGCTTGGATTTCAGCAACCCTGGTTGCCTGACCAGCTTCTGGATCAGCCCTTCAATCGAGAACTCTGTGAGCAGGTGATTTCCGGGGCAATCCCTTTTCTAGAAAATTTGGAAGGCTTTTTTAAACCCCGTTGGTCGTTTCTTACCACCCCTGAAGCTGAACGGTGTGTCGGCATAGTTTTGTTACTTCTCGGATTCATCATTGCCCTGCCAATTCCTTTTGGTAATATGCTGCCGGCGATCGCCATCGTTCTGATCTGTCTTGGGTTAATTGAAAAAGACGGGTTGGTAATTGCCATCAGTGGTCTAATTGTTGGCATCACTCCAGCACTTCTACTGTTAGTCCTTTGATGTTGGATGTACAACCCCTGGTTCTTTAGGTTCAATTTGCAGATCGATCAGATTAGCCAATTTCTCGGTGAGGATTGGCTGGTTCTTTGATTCGGTTGGCACAAAAATAGTTAACCCTCTTGGAATACACTCAATCTCAACCGGAGTATGACCAATCAGTTCTCCGTCTTTGACCACTTTCTGGGGTGGATCGGTGGTAATTTTAATCCGTTTCGTGCGTAAATAACCTGTGTTGGGTTGAGTTGCCGATTTACCAAGCAATGCGGATTGCAGCAGATTATAGGTGGCGGCTAGAGCTTCTAAACTATTAGTCGGAGCCATAATCGTCACATCAAGCAAACCATCGTCAGAAATGAGTTCATCTGGTCCCTGAGCTAGCACGCTGGTCGGAGGGGCTATATTCGCCACTGTAACTGCTGCTGCCTGGAGAGTAATGTTTTTGTCATTAGTTTCTAGCTGGGCTGCGAAAGTTTCGAGTTCGCTCAACTCCTCCAACCCTGCTAGGATATAAGCCAGCATCCCAAACTGATCCTTATATTCCCGATCCGCCCGGTTAACGGTTTCTGCTTCAAAGCCAATACCTGCTAGTAAAATCATAGGTCTACCGTTGCAAGAGGCTGCATCAACAACCCGTGTGGTTCCTGCCAGGATAGTTGCACAGGCATCTTCAATGCTTGTGGGAATTCCTAGGGCGTTGGCAAAGGCATTCGCCGTCCCTCGTGGAATAATCCCCAGAGGAATATCAGTTTCCACCACAGCAGAAGCAACCGCTGAAACTGTGCCATCTCCCCCTGAGACGATGATCGCTTCAAACCTTTTTTGGTCAACGGCATCTTTTGCTAATTGGTAAGTATCAACTTCTGGTGTTGTAGTCAGGACATCCAAGTCAAGTTCTGGTTCTAGGATGCTCTGGATCTTTTTTAGATCTTGCTCCGGGTTAGACTGTCCAGCAATCGGGTTAAAAATTAAGCAAGCACAACGACTAACTACACTTGCCTGATACACAATCTTCCTATGTGGCTGAGAACTTTTTTCAGGCACAGGCAAATCTAAATACTCCACAAGGTTTGTTTCTCGACTCGATGGCAGAGCTTTAGGTGTCGGTACTATGGGGACATCTGTAGTACATGCCTGTTGAATAGCATCAACCAGCGTTGACTGTACCGTAGCCAATCGATCTATGCATGTGTCATATTCTACAATTATTGAGCTAGCCGCTCTGTTGATACGTAAACTGCTAACAAAATTTAGAGACTCGACTAAGTGCTGGAGTTTTTTAGCATACTCTAAATCGTGAGCCAATTGAGGGACATGGATACGGATACGTCCCACAGTAGTGTGAACAACTTGATAATCGACTGCCTCAAACTGATTCCATTCATGTATCACTGCTTTTACCGTCGTAGGTAGTCTTAGAGTATGCAAGCTGACTTCTTGCACCTTACTCTGTGCTCTACCTCGTTCTGGTACTGGTGCAAGATATGAGTAAGTAAACTTCAAAGTTACTTAAATTTTTAGTCTTCGTATTCTGATAATTCTAATCTTTAGAAATTAAATTGCGTGTTACGCTTTGCTAACTGTTTTTGATTGGGCAGCTCAAGCCTCTTAGCTCGACTTTAGCCAATTAGTTGGAGTAGCAGAGTAGCTCAGTCCAAGAGTCAAGCAGGGCCTTTGGCACTTTTACCATTTCAGCTTTTGGAGTGGGTGTATCGAAAAGTTCTTGTTTCCAAAGTAGGGTAAACGCCGAGATAGATGCAAGTGCGATTCGTTCTGGAGAAACCCAGATTTGGGGGGATTCCAGGCATTAGTAGAGTAACCCTTAATAATGGGGGGGTGCATCTAAGGGTTGGGGGAGTACAAAGAATAGTACAAGCAATCAGACCCAACCTAATCGCCTATGTTCGCATCAATGAGGACGGACAAAGCAGTTTGGGCAAAGGTTGCGCCGTCTGGAGATTGTTCAATCGTTGCCATTAAGCTGGCACCTCCGATTAACAGCAAATACTGCCGCGAAAACAAGTCTGGATTTTTCACCCCTGCCTCTGCTGCTAATCGAATGATGATCTGGCGAATCGATTCGCGTAAATCGATTGAAACCTGATGCGCCTTGTGAGAGGCATCAGCAATTTCTAGAACAGCGTTGATGAAGGGGCAGCCGCGAAAGCTGGGACTCGCATACCAGTCGCGCAGCACATCAAAGGTAGATAATAACCGCTCTTTAGGCGTATTGCCCCGCTCGGATACGGCGGTCTCAAACCAACTGCTCCACTGCGCTGCACGATACTGCATGACAGCTTCGATGAGTAAGTCCTTAGATGGGAACCAGCGATAGAGCGTCCGTTTTGCCACCCCGGATGCAGCAATAACTTCGTTAATGCCCACATGCTGAATGCCCTTTTGGTAGAACAAGTCAGATGCAGTTTCCAGAATTTGTTGTCGAGCGGAACTAATTTCAGTTGTCATAGGGAGTAGACAAGTTTGTCTCCTTTCGTCTACAATACCATGTCAAGTAGGTAGACAAGTTTGTCTACCTTGTCATTTTGGAGATGAGGGTCAATGGATTTCCCGATTTACACAATCGATACTGCGCCTGAAGCATCGAAAGCAGCGTTAGCTCAGGCGAAAGCGACTTTTGGGTTTATTCCGAATCTCGAAGGCATTTTTGCCCATGCCCCCTCACTGCTCAAAGGTTCGATGGCGCTGTGGGACTTGTTTGAAGCGACCAGTTTTACGCCTGTGGAGCAGCAAGTTGTTTATCTCACCGCGAACTATGAACACGACTGCCATTACTGCATGGCAGCGCATTCGGGGTTAGCGAAGATGATTGGCATGTCGGCTGACAAGATTGAGGCACTGCGTAACGGCACGCCGTTGAGCGATCCAAAATTACAAGCCTTACGGCAGTTCACTCAACGCATGGTTCAAGCACGGGGTTGGGTTGAGGATCATGAGATTGAAGCATTCTTAGCAGCAGGTTACACCCAGCAGCAAGTGTTAGAGGTGATTCTAGGCATTACTATCAAGATCATGCACAATTACACAAATCACATTGCTAGAACCCCGCTCGACAAACCGTTTCAACCCTATGTTTGGTCAAAGCTACAGTGACCGCGTAGGTTGCACCGAAGGAGCTAAAAAGGCAATTGCGTTCTGGTTATCAAATGCAATTGCCTGAACCATCTTTTCGGTTGAACAAGTACTGTCATTGCATCGTGGCTCAACTACCATCCCAGTTCATCCAACAGCTTGATCTGGATGATCCAGACTGGCAACAACTTTATCAGTCCCTTAAGGCATTCACTACCCTAGCCGCCATTGTATCGTCCGCTTAGCAAATGGCTCTGTGGTTAGCAAAGCGGATTGTGGAGCAGCAACTTGCAGAACGCGCTCAAGTCACTACTTCCTGGAGCGCTTGTCCTGCTTGTGGAGCCTCGTTAGTCAGCAAAGGATGGGTAAAACGTCAGATATTAACACTGGTCGGGCAAGTTGAGTGGAAACGACGAGTCGGCAGATGTCCACATCGTTGTTCAGGAAGCCAAAGTGCCCCTTATGGTGGGTGTGTGCGGTCTTTGTTTATTGGCACCAATTGTGATTTTTCGGGCTTGGAACGATTGACATGCTCCCACCGCTAAAGCGGGGGATTCCTAAGAGACTTGGTTCTCAGTTCATCTTATCGACTAAGAAGGTGGGAATGCTAAAGCTTATTAGCAGAGCAGGAGTTTTGATAATCTCAATCAGCTTATGGTTTGGGATAACGGCTCTGAGCTTTAAGGGATTGATTTATACAGTAAAAGCTCAATTTGATATAATTGACACCAGAGATGAATCAATCACTAACATAGAGAAACTTGCCCTCTTAGTTTCCCTTTGTGCTAAGCGTCCCCGTTGTTGGTCATTGAGGGTGCGGAATTGCTCAGTGGATAGAGAGATGAGAGCGATCACCGGATGCTGCAGATCGAGGGACTTAAGAGCTTGAACGACATTGGAACGGGGGTTCTTTTGCTGAGAGGGGGTAGTTAGCTTACGAGCCTTGAGCAGAGAATCGAGACGGACAGCGAATTCGACATCAGTAATTTGTTGCGCGACCAAGGGAGGCAAGGACTTCTTAAGAAAAGTTTTCAGCCAGCCAGTGACAGCATGGGTAGTAGCGAGTTCGAGCCAGTTATGGGGAAGTGAAGCGCTCATGGTGATGTGGGGAAATGGAGTAGGCGATCGCTTCGGTGCTGCGTCTTGTGCCAATTCAACTGCAGTAGTAAGGAATGATAAACCTTATCTAGTATCTTATCTTTAGCTATAGTATAAATAAGTTTATCGATTGTTAAGAGAATTCGCTACAGATATTTCAGGCTGAGAAACTTGAGTTAGATTGAATCAATATATTGCTGGAGTTGGGAGGCGGTAGCCGTAAGACCCACTTGTGTCAGGTTCTCTAAATATTCATGCCCAGAGAGAGGAGGATGATTCAGTCGCGCACGCACCTTTCGTACAGCGCTACAGAAGATGTCAGCAGCGAGGGATAAATGGTGAAGAAGAAATTCATCGGGATGCTGGGTTTCGATGCTGTAAGGGGCTAAATCTTCTTCTGGGAAATCTCGCAGGTTTTGAGTGACGATGACATCACAATGACCGACAATGGCAGCAGCGAGGACATGCCGATCGCCTGGATCAGGCAAAGAAAGGGAGGGAATGATACTCTCGTATCCCGTGACAAGTGAGTCACGAGTTGCTTGGTCCATGAGGTTGCGGGTGCGCTCAAGCTTGAGGCGATGGCGATGAGGTTCGCGTTTTAAGAGAGCCTCAATCCATAAAGAATGGATTGAGGCTCTCCACTTGGCATGGAAGAGATCGGTGACTGTGAGCTGAAGGAAAAGGTCACGCATTGGCGCTGGGTACAACACGTTTGCGTCGAGTAGCGCGGTGTAGTAACTCTTCATTGCCGAATATAGCCCATGTCCTCTGCCTGTGCCTCGGCAACCAGCTGATCGAGAATGGCTTCCCGTTCTGTGTCAATTGTGGCTTTGTAGGTCATCACGTCTTCCATGCGGATGCGTCGGTGCTTACCAACCTTGCGACAGGGAATTTGCCCCTGCTCAAGAAGCTTGATGAGGAATGGACGAGAGACATTCAGAACGGCTGCTGCCTCGACCGTGGTAAGTTCAGCATTTTCGGGGACGATAGTAACGCCGCGCCCAGATGCCATCACTTCAAGGATATCCATCAGTAGGGCAACGGCAGTTGCCGGAAGTTCCAGTGGCTGCTCCGGATCAGCATCAATGACTCGTACTTTCAATGGTTGCCGACGTTGAGCGAAGCGGGATAGGCGCTGTCTTGAGAGCCGTGCCAGAGCTGCCTCAGTAGCAGTAGGAGGCGGCTCGCGATGTAAGGGAGTGGTCATAGGAGTCTTCTAGGTTGATTGCTAGACGGATGTCCGAGGTAAATGCAATATATGCAATAAATGTATTATATGCAATACAGAGAGAGGCATGAGTGAACAGGGACTGCGGCAGGTGTCGCGTTCCAGGATAAATGACCGCGATCCGGGGTGATTTGACCAGAGGGATCGCGGTTGTACCCTTGACTATAAGTGGCATTGACCGATGTAGTACGGCACTGTTTGACGAGGAGCGCTAATTGAGCGCCTGCTTTCAAGTAGCTTCTGGAGGGTAGCAGTGATGTAGGGGTCGCGCTTCGGGCAGTGGTAGGATGGGAGCAGCAATGGACAAGAAACGCTACACCCTAGAGCAGGCAAATCAGGAAGCTCAAGAGCGGGGGCTAGAGGTGGTGCGGGTGGCAAGTGGTTTCCTCGTGCGATCAGTCGGCTGCGACTGCGAAGATACAGACTGGAAACGCGGCTGTGTCAAATATGAACGGCTCTCGCGGCTGGTTGAAGGGCTGGATGCTCGTGTCGCTGCGCGAGAGCGTGAGCAGCGGTCGCAGGAAGTAGCAAGAGTGATCGCCCGCGACATTTATGAGCGGATTGAAGAGCGCATTAGGCAGGTTGGGGCAGAGATGGGGATTCCATACGAGCAGCTGCGAGAGCCGTTCTTTGAGCGAGTGGCAAGAGCGTTTCGCTCTTTAGCCGAGCAGGTTGAACAAGAGAAGCTCGAAGCCGAGTATCGCTCCTACGATCAGCGCTTTGTCGAGTACGTCGCCCGATCGCGCCTACTTGAGGGTTCAGAAATCATGAAGCGGGCTGAGCTAGTGCATCCCAAGCAGCTGCGGCAGATGGAAGAGCAGAAATCGATTGAGCGAATGCACTACGCTGATTTTCCGGCAGACTGTGTTCACCCTGACTTTAGGCGCTACGGAGGCAAATCGAACCTGTACCACTGCTCGGTCACGTTCCCCCTCAGTCCAGAGCAGCGGCAGGAGTTGGACAACGCAACGCTGCTGACCCGACTGGAGGCGGCAGCGTTTCTCGATATCCCAGAGACAGAATTCGATCGGCTCAAAAAGAAGTTGGGCATTAACCAAGCTGACCAACGACCAGGGCGGGGGTTAAACCTGTATTACCTGTACCGATTCTCAGATGTGCTGTTGCTTCAATCCCAGCTTTGAAGGGAGAATTAATATCTATCAAACCATGTGCAGTGAGAAGTTGCCAAACAACCAGGGATGAAATTTGTAGTGTGCGGCGACAGTAGCAACGCGCTTGAATTAGGGGTGTGGGGTGATAGAGTAGGCGATCACCGTTGCATTTGGTACTAGTCGCGGTAACAGGGGGAAGGGTGGAAGTCAAACTCGGTCTTTAATTGTCGCGTTTCTCAGTAATTGACACCGATCCTGCATTATCTATCCTCAAAGCCTAGAACCATTGTCAGGCAAAGTTTTGAGGGAGAGGCATATTGGCAAGAGGATGCAAGAGAAATACCCCTGAAGTAATTGCCATTAAGCATTTCTTAAGAAGGAAATAGGTTTCCAGCAAGGGTTTCTGGGCTTTGAGGACAAATAGCGAGGGATTGTACTAGGAAATTGCAGTCACGTATCGTAGAATTTTGGAGGGTTCAGTGATTTGAACCTTTAATTCTCGCACTGCAAGGTTTTTGGCTCCTGTTCCAGTGGTCATTGCTCGCGGGATTTTGCTCATTTACTGAGGAACGCGACAATATGACAGATGGAGCTTACATTTTTCTCGCTGGAGCCAGTCGAGGTGTTGGTCGAGAAATTGCCTGCTGTCTGAGGGAACAACAACTGAAGGTCAAAGCACTCCTAAGAACCGAAGCGGCTCGTGCGGAGTTAGAGGCGATGGGGATTAAGGTTGTAATAGGAGATGCTCTGAATGTTGGGGATGTCGAACGAGCAATGCTAGGGGATGAGCCAATCCGCGCCGTCATCAGCACAATTGGTGGTTTACCCAAAGACGGGGAGAGGGCAGATTATTTAGGCAACAAAAACCTCATTGATGCTGCGGTGAAAGCTGGGGTAGAAAAGTTGATTTTGGTTTCGTCAATTGGTAGTGGAAATAGCGCCATTGCCCTACCTCCTCAGGCTTTGTCAGCACTAGGAGCAGTCCTGGCAGAGAAAGAGAAAGCCGAGCAGCATCTGATTGCAAGCGGCCTGACTTACACCATCATCCGACCTGGAGGACTCAAGTCTGAACCAGCAACCGGCAATGGAGTTCTAACAGAAGATCCGAGAGTTGCTGGGACGATCCATAGAGCTGATGTCGCTCATCTAGTTTGCCTCTGCCTTGATTCTGAGCGTGCTCACAATAAAATCCTATCGGCGGCAGATCGGCAGATGCTCTATTCCAATTTCGAGTTTGAGGAACTAACTCTCAGCTGAAGAATAAGAAATGGTGACTCTACAGGTTTTAGTATGCTAATTTTGTTGAGAGTTGGCTGAAACCCTTTACTAAATGAGAGTTCTAACAACAAGTCAATCATGGTTGACGATGAAGTCGCCCAACCCTTTGTTAGTGAAGCTTTTTCCCATCGAAGAAGTCGAGGCAAGCGCATAGCAAGTCCTGTAGAGTCAGTTTTTTTGATTCACAATAATTTTTGGGACTAGTCTTTCTAGTCGGCTTTCTCATGAGAAGACAGCCTTCAGAACCCTACATTTAAGGTAGTGTTGCTCAAATCAAATGATGATGTACGAAAATATTACACCGACAAATAAAGTAGTTCGTCTAGTTTCTAACTTTAGCAAGTTAAGAGATGTAGAGCCATGACGGAAGAATCGGAATCTCAGCTTGGCGCGGTTTCCCAGTTGAATGTTCCTATACAAATTCTGAAAAACGACTACGCCCACTTCCCTCACAACCAGACCTACAGCATTTACGCTGAGGACTTGTATTTCAAAGATCCAATGAGCCAGTTTCGCGGCATCAAGATCTTTCGGACCATGCTAACAGTCATGGAAAAGGTGTTTCTCAACTGCGTTATGGAGCTGCACGATATCCGGCAAGAAGGCAACATCATCCGCACCGAGTGGACTCTGAGCTGGAATACACCGCTGCCGTGGAAGCCTCGAATTGCGGTTCCGGGCTGGAGTGAACTGACGCTCAACGAGGAGGGGTTAATTATCTCCCAAATCGACTACTGGTGCTGCTCTCGCTTCGATGTGCTCAAGCAGCACTTCCAGACCAACGATAAGGAGCGGTCCACTGGGACGGCAAATAAAACCCCACCT
>JAFASY010000159.1 GCA_019244235.1 Chroococcidiopsidaceae cyanobacterium CP_BM_ER_R8_30 | reverse complement strand
TTGACTCATCAGGAGTGGGTGGTTGGAATGGGGTGTGCTTAGCGACAGCTGGTGTTTTTGGTTCGGTTTGCCGGATAGCAGTGGTTCGGTTTCCCGAACTAGAGCCTTGGGACAACCATTGAACTGCTTCTTTGAAGGGCAGCTGGTTGACGTGCATCACGAAATCAATCGCACCATAGCCACCTTTTTGCGCCAGGTGGTCGTAGAATTTCTGACCGTTGATACTGAGGATCTGTCCTTCAGTGCGCCATTTATGCTTGTCGTGGCGGTCAGGTTCTAATCCCAAGTGGGGCGCTAGTTCAACCAGTGGGGTGTCTCGTAACTGTTGAGTTAAGGCGGCAAGACTTTGACGAGCGCTGTTAAGTCTTCTGCTAGCTTCCTGACAGCGCTTGACAGTTGTTCTAATTCCTGGTCTTGGTTGTGCAGATGTTGGTCGAGTGATTGGTTGTGGTTGAGTGATTGTTGAATTAACTTGCTCAGAGCCTGCGAGATCTGCTTTAACTCCTGGTCTTGGCTTTTCCGGTTTTGATTGAGAGACAGCTGGTGATTGATTAACTGCTTGGCTAAGCTGCTCAACGCTTTCGAGGTTAGCTCTAATTCCTGATCTTGCCTGTCCAGCCGTTGATTGAGAACCTGGTGGTGGTTGAGTGATTCCTGATGTAGTTGTTGGTGCCATTGCTGTATGTGATTCGGGAGTTGATTGAGTCCGTCTGACAAAAGCATGAGCGTCTTGGTCAAGGTGTTGAAGCTCTGTTGTTGGCTGTTCAACCTCTGCTCCAGACGGGTAATGTATTGGCTCTGTTGTTGGTTGTGGTCGCTCTGACTGCTGACTTGCTGCTCCATCTGTTCGATGCGGTCTATCACTTTGTTCAGCACGTTGGGTAACACTGCCAAGTGCCTCAAATCCAGTCGTTGGGCTTGCATCTGCTGGCTCACCACTTCTAACTGCTCCTGTGATGGCTGTTGACTCATCATGGCTTCGATGCGGTCGAGCCTGATCGCTAACGGACTCAAGCTGAGTACGAGCGCGTCCTCCAATATCTGATACCAAGTTGCAATCTAACGACAATCTTCGCATTGCCCTCGGTGACCCGCTACGTGATTTGGGAATTCTACGTCCGAGCGCAACTTGGTATGAGCCATCAGTTGACTGGGACTGTTGGGAGTTGGGTTGTTCAAGTGTTTTCTCCTCTATGACGTTAAAAAGTTGGTCAAACTGTTCTGGGGAAAGCTTATCGCTCCTCACCCAGTTGCCATCAACCAGGCTGCGATCCAGTCCTGGAATGTTCATTGCCTTGTAGTTTGAGATGGTTGAGTTCAGCTCCTCGATTGCCTGAACTGTGTCATCAGTGCATAATTGGTTCAGACTGCTGTTGAGTTGCTCCAGACCAGCAGTCACTTCTTCAGACTCCAAAGCTGAAGATGCGAGATAATCTTCAATCGCTGTTGCCAGTTGTTCACATGTTTCTTGATCCAGTTCAAGAGATGAAACTGCCGATTGTGGTAGGTAGTGAGAGATAACTGTGTTAAGCTCCTCAACAACACTCACTGTTTCACCTGCTCTGAACTGTGTCAGGTTGTGCGTTAGAGCTGTCAACGCTTGAGCGAGCGCTTCAGAGTTCAGAGCTTCCTCTTCAATGTAGTTAGCGATCACATCTAGGCACTCTTCTGGTGTTGTTTGCTTACTCTCTTGTTGAACTCTTGCCCGGACTTGTTCGACAGCTGCTTTGAAATCGTCTATCTTAACTGTGGAGAATTGCTGGTTTCTTAGCGTTTGAGTCAGCTCAATGACAGGCTGTGCAAGCTGCTGCAATGCCTCTTGTTCAACTGCCTCGTTGATAGTTTGTGTTAACTCCTCAGCTCCTATGGCAAACTGGTAGGGCTTAATCTCACTTGGTTTAGTTAGCTGAGCCGGGCTAATGCTTTCATCGACCGGAGCAACTTGGATTACAGGGTTTGTGTTCTCCTTTAAGTGATTTGAAATTACCGCATTAAGCTGCTCGATAGACCCAGTAAGATTCCTATCTGGGAACTGGCTCAATCGCTCAGCCAAAGAGCCCAGTGCTTGAGTAAACGGTTCAGATTCAAGAGCAGTGAGTTCAACATGGCCTGCGATCGCTGCAATCAACTGCTGCCTAATTTCTTCTGGACTTGTAGTTTCTACAGACGAGGCTCTTAATTGCTCTAAGCCTTTGGCAACTGTAGTATTGAGTGCGGTAACTGCCTGCTCAAACTGACCTGTCGGGAATTTGTCCAGTTGCCCCGTCAACTCTGCGAGAGCTTGGGCAATTGATGCAGACTCCTCTATGGCAGTTTGTTCCACATAGTTAATAATTGCTGTTACCAGCTCCTTATCTGTCTGCCCTTCAATCTCTGCATTGACCCCAGTGTTGAACTGTTCAACAGTTGCTCTAAGATTTTCAATGCTTGCTGTAGGGATCTGAATTGTTCTCAAACGCTGCTCCAATTCAGCAAAAGCACTACCAGGCTGCTGAAGTTCCTCTTGTTCAGACGCTTCAATGATTACTTCCGATAGCTCTTCAGGGTTGATTGAGAATTGATACGGTTCAATATTTGCTTCCCTTATCTGAGGAGGAGGGAAGCTATGATCTTGAGTAAGATAACTCAGATCGGAACTAGAGATTACCTCGCTAAGTTGCTGAATTGCTTGAGTTAAAGGCAAGGTTTGTAACTTGGCGAGGCTTTCCCTTAGAGCTTCTAGCTCTTGAATCACCTCTTCGGACTCAAGGGCCGACTGCTCAATGTACTCAACAATCGCATTCAAGACTTTTCCGCTTGTGTACTGCTCTGACTCTGCTCTAGCTCCTCCATAGATTGAGTCTGATTGTGATTGCCGTTCTCCTCTGACTGGCTCATGGGCTGGGGTAGTAGAGGGAGCTTGTGGTTTAAGTCCTGCTTCAATTCGCTCATAGAGTCCAGCAATTGCTGCTCTGAGTTCTGTAGACCCTCCAAGCGTGTGTTGACATTGTTCAAGGACTCGACCAAACTCTGCAAAATGTCCTGCATATTGCTCGATTTCTTCGAGGTCAGTCGCTCGAACAATTGCTGCATAAAGTTCTCCAGCCCCAATTGCAAACTGATAAGGCTCGACTTGGTTTGCTCCAACTCCTGCTGCCAACTGCTCTGATTGGTCTTGACCAGCTCGACTTCCTGATGCAAGTTCTGGTGACTGGTCTTCAATTCCTCTATCCCTTGCAAAATCAGGTCTAATTTCTCCGTCATCAGCTGTTCGTGGTTGTTGAGGTTCAGCTGTTCGCGATCGCTCAGGTTCGGTTGTTCCTCGTTGCTGGGGTTCAGTTGTTCGTGGTTGCTGGAATTGGCTTGTTCCTGATGGTTGGGGGTTAATTCGCTCATGAGAAATCTCCTGTGGTTGAGTATCGAGTTCACTGGACAACTTGCTTGGGGGAGTGACAGAGATAGGCGCAGGCTGGCTGCCGACTTGCTCTGCTACTTGGCTACTCTCTGCCTTCTTGGTTAGTGATTGATAGAGTTGCTGTTCGATCTGCTGAATGTAGCCAAGTGTTCTAGCATTAGCCTCTTGAGGAAGTAGCTCTGTTTTGAATGCCCGTGCTTGGTCACTTTGAGCAATCACCCTAGCACCATCTCGAATATCACCTTTTGATACCGCAAGTTTGTAGACCTCAACATCTACTGCTTCACCAGGTAAGGCAGGTTGAGAGTTCCTGACTTGCCTTGCTAGGCGTGTATACTCGCTGCGGTAGTGTTTCTTAGTTTCCCACTCTAGAGGAATAGATTTGGAGTGTGCCTGGGCATAGGCAAGTGGACCTTGATTCACAATCAGGTCATCCAACCCTTTGTCCCCTTGCCACTGCACTACTCGCACATTGCAACCTGCTTGCTCCAGCAGCTCTCCAGTATGAACTAATTCTCGTCTCACGTTAAAGATCGTGGACAGCTTTGTATCCTGGTCAAAGGCAAAGCGAAAATCTCGACTGGGAGTGGCAAAGACTTGCAGTTCAGGATGCAGTACTCGTTGTTCTAAGCGATTCTTATCCCGATCTCTAGAGGTATAGCCGCCATTCACACCAGAAAGTCCAATAGTAATCTCTCCCTGACTGAGGCTAGAAAGGGTCTTCTTGGCTCCCTCGGTTAATGTGATGGGCAGATTGTATTTGTGGACCACATGCCAAAAACCACTTTGCTTTTCTGCTTCAGTGGGTGTGATATTGTGCTTACTGTAAATTCGCTCAGCTAGAGCATCTGGAACCTTAAATAGGAAGAGCTGCCTCTCCTCAGCCAGTGGGTGTTCATACTTGATAAACTCTGTCTTACCCTTGTGTTGACTCTTAGCAGCATCTAGACGAGGATGGTCTGCTTTAAAGCTTCCCCAAAGCTTGTTTTCAGGTTGCTCGCCAGGTTGGATTTGTAGCAGCGAACGGGCATCTATCCCTGCTTCTGCCCACCAGCCGCCCTGCGCCACCCCTTCATAGCTTCGCATCAGTTTAGCAACAGGCTGGGTAACGTATTGACCACTGCCGCCGATCTGCTCCAGCTTGGTAGAAAGTAGTCGTTCATAAACACCCCTGCCTGAGACGCTTTGAACATTGCTCTGGGCTAAGTCGGGATGAATAGCGCTGCCCTCTACTCGCTCTTTCCAGTGCTGCGGTTCAATGTGAATGGGGGCTTCCCCAACGTTGCCTGGAGTCCAGAAGGCTTCTATTTCTGAATGTTTAACAGGTGGTTGAGCAATGCGACGATGAGGAGATTGCTTTGGTTGAGCAATGAGGTGAGTGGGAGCTGGTTGCAGATGTGGAGGTTGATTACTCCGTTTAACTGGAGCAGCGACAGTGGGCTTAGGAGTTTTATCGGTGCGTTTAATCGGTGGTGCTACTGTTGATTGAGATGCACTATTAGTAGCTAAGACTCGTGAATTTTGCTTAGGCTGTGGTCTTTCCACCACTGCATCTGAGGCAGATGACTGACTAGCTTTAGCTACTTCCAGTTGCATCTGCCTCTCTAATTGCTGTCGCAGTAGGTCTAAGGCATTTTCCTGCGCCCTTGACTCCAACGCCCACCTCAATAGCTCTTTGGGATTTTGTGTGAAGAAGCAGAGTTCGTGTCTGGCTCGACTAGCCGCTACGTAGAAGCTCTCCTGACCAATGGCTGCATCTGCCGCTATCAGCACTCGATCTGCTGTTTCTCCCTGAGAAGAATAAGTCGTTCTGACAAGTGCGTGATCTAGGTGATGAGGCTGAGATAGGTCAATCGTGCGTGTTTTTCCATCCTGCTGTTCCAGCTCAACTTGGTTGCCATTGATCGCTTTGACAAGTACCTCTTCTCCATTCACCTGCTCTAGTGCCTGGTTGTTCTTTTTCCACATCAGGCGATCGCCCACAGCAATTTGAATCTGTTCGCGCTCAAATACTGCCTTTTTGAAGTTCAGGTCAACCGCTAACTGCGTCCCATCAGTGCCTTGCAGTTGGAGTTTGTCTGCCGTCTTACCCACGATTTCATATTGCTCACCCTTGACCAGATCTTTGCGCTTGTAGTCTCTTAGAGGTATGACCACATCGCCCACGGCAAAATGGCTCAGGTAACTCTGCTTCTCAACTTCGGATAAATCCTTAGCTTTGAGCTGAGTCAGTGTAACATCTTCACCCAAGCTGCCCTCAGCTTTCAACTCCTTCCGTAGTTCGGCGGTGATAATGCGTCGTTGTTCGTTAGTGCCAGCCAGTAGTAGAGTTTCTCTGCGTTCCTCTGGCGTGAGCTTCACATAGGCTTGCACCATCTCATGCACTAGGGTGCCTGCATCTACTGTTTTAATGCGACCATCCGTTACTAATCTTCTAAATCCATCTTCAATGCAACCATCAGCCAGTAGGTCCACTGCCAGCTTGAGGTTCGGGTCTTTCTGCCGTTTCGATTCGTTTAAATATGCTGTCTCTATTCCCCTTTGCTGCAAAGACTTGAACGGGTTCCCAGCTTCTACTGCTGATAGCTGTTTGGTATCCCCGACTAGAATTACCCTAGCTTGTTCTGCCTTGGCTCGTTGTAGCAGAGCATGAGCATCTTTAGTACTGAGTAGTCCCGCTTCGTCTACCACCCAAATTTGGTTGGATTGCACCTCCTCTGGCATCTTGGAACATAACAGTTGAGCAACTGTCTGAGTCTCCGACTTAATATCTTTGGCTAAGACTCGTGCTGCTTTAGCACTGGGAGCGAACCCCTTAACCACATATCCTTGTGCCTCAGCCAGTGCTTTTAGAGGTTCCAGGGCAAAGGTTTTGCCAGCTCCTGCTACTCCCTGCCATGCAACAAACTGATCATTTGTCGTCAAACTCAATATCACCGCTTGCCGCTGCCCATGATTCAGCTCTTGCTCTTGCTTAAGCCGAATTTCTTCTAGGTAGTGTTCAATGACTTCGGGATGGGTAATTGCGGCAACTGTTTTCTGTCCCTCCTGCATCAGGCGAATGGTTGCTAACTCCATCTGCACAGCTCTTTGAGTCGTGTAGCGCAGCTGATTGTTGTACTCTAACCGAATCAACTCGTTGCTACTGTCAATCAAGGACTGAAGGTTGTGCAGATTGACAGTTTGGTAACTGTGGCTGAGGATGAACTTCTCAATATCCTCCACTTTGAAAGCAACCCGCTTCTCTGAGCAATGTTTGATGGCATCGTTGAACAGTTCTTGACCAATTGGTGCTGGTTCTAACTCTGGTCTTGGCTCCCTGGGTCTAACAATCTCAATCAATAATGCTTTCGCTTCCTCCCGCCATCTAGCTTTGAGTTCGTCAGGAGGGACATATTCTTTGTTGTCACGGGTTTTCTTCCAGGCTCTTTCTCTCTCTGCCCAAGTTGAATGCGGACCAGCAACGGCTAAAATCTGCTTCCGTCGCTTGGAGAACTCCATTAAATCTTTCTCGGAGTAACCCTTGATGTCAAATTGACCATGGTCTTTCCACTCAATCTCGTATCCCAATTTTTCAACCTTTGCTGCTAGATGGTGCTGGTACATCATCCCCAACAGCTTCTGATTTCTAAAGATGGCATCGTTCAAATGGCTGTACCACTCCTGATTTGGTGCTTGAGTGGCATTCATCACTAAACAATGGCTGTGGATGTGAGGGTCTAGCTTCCTGGTTTCGATGTGGTCATGTTTGGCGATGATCAAGTTTCCCGTTTTCACGACCTCTTGAGTCTTGCCGTCCACCATAATCCGGGTCTGGGCATAGCGCTCTTCTAGAATTCGTAAAACTTCTTCTACAGCTTGATTGTGCGCTTCCAGCAGGCGCTCGTCACCTCCAATCAGAGCCGTTATGCTCAGACTTTTGGGAGCGTTAAACGTGCAATCGACTGCGGCTTTGCGCTTATTCTCGTCAACTCCTCGTTGGTTTAAACGCTGGCTCCCGTCAGGACTAAACCCTTTGACCACGTTCTCATAGACTTGTTGCTCCTTAATCTCCCCCTTTAAACCCAGCGTCTTTGCACCCTGACCCAGCCACTCGCCCTGTGCGTAGTAGCCTTTCTTGAAATATTCAATAGCTGTCTTAGCCTTGATATTCTTCGGGGTCATCATGGCGAACCGAACCCACCTCAAAGAACTGCAATTTCAATGCCTCAAAGGGTGCAGGTATCTGCAATCCCTGATTGGTTTGGGGAATAACAAACTCCAACTCAATATCAGACAACGCTTGTAATCGCTTTAGCACCGACTCAAAGTGTTTAGCAACTATGCACCAAGCACTGAAACTTCGATACTGGTTAATCGGCTCCTGATAAAACCACGCCTCCCTTTTGTCCAGTGAGCGAAAAATTTCTATCGCCCCCCGATGGAACTTACTGAAGATAAAGACAAACCATCCAGTTCTAGATGAGTGAGCGATCTTAATTCCGGTTTTGGTTCTGTCTCGCTTCAGAGTGGCCTGTCTTGTTGTCCAGTAACAACTACTCGACCAAAAACAACTGTCCATTAAATTTCTTGCCTCTCTGTTTAAGAGAGACTGCTTAAGTGCGTGCATGAGCAATGACGATTACAAAGTTGAAGAGAAACTGAGCCTTGATTGACTTCGGAAATTTCTATTCACCCAAATACACTTTTTTGTTTTCCTCTAAAAATTGGGGTTTTAACTGTATGCTATCTTAACCTAAGAATTAGAGTAATGTGCCCTGACCGAAGGGAAGGATTTTCCGGGATGGGTTCGGGAAGGCTCTCCTTCCCGACTCTTTCAAAAAGTTGCAATAAGTCGTAGTAAGTCGCAAAAACTCGTAGTAAGTTGCATTGACCCAAAAATCTTATAGACTTATTGAGAATAGCGTCAATAAGTCTATAATCTAGACTAATGTTGTCGCGAAAAATCGCAAAAACTTGTAGTAGGTTGTAAAAAACTCGCAGCGAATTGCAAAAACCCGCAGGATTTCATAGAAAAATTGAGGGAGAAAAATTTGTAGTAATAAGTCGCATTAAGTTGTCAAATTCTCGCGAGAATTTGAAATAAGTGGTAGTATTTTGTAAGAAAGTCGTAAGAAGTTGGTCTGCCGACTTGTTGAGAATTTTGTCAATAACTAATTCATTCCAAGTTACTCGAAGGAGTATGTAGGGGAACATGGTCGATCTGATTTTGGCTAACGACTGTGGTACATCATCAAATAAGAATGTGTTTTCGGTGAACAAAGGTAAAGCAGAGCTATTAGTGATGTCACCAGCTCTCATAGAAGTCAGCAGGGATTCGATTGATAACTATAAGTCACGGCGGTTATCTTATCCTGACCCTAGTGATGAGGCATGGATTGAGGTGGCGGGTCAAGCTTACTTTGTGGGTTTTTTGGCAGAGAAAGAATTAGGTGCAAGCATTGATGTAAAGCAGGTGAAATATGAAAATGCTATTCGTAAGATTTTGGCAGTAATAGGAGCGATCGCGGTTATTAAGGGACTACCCAGTAAATTTGGTGTGGGAGTGGCCTCTTTGCTGCCACGTCGGGAGTGGGAAAACCGTAGTGCATTTCAAGAAGGGCTAACCGAGGCCCTAGCAGACTTTGCCTTCTGCGATCGCCCATTCTCAGTCAATTTGCAATTGTTTCAATGTCGGCCAGAAGGAGCAGGGCTTTCGTATTCACGTAGCCGAAGAGTGGGAGCGGCTTACAAACGCATGACAGTACCGACCTTGATGTTTGGTTATCGAGATCTATCAATCGAGCTGTTGGAGCGAGGGATAACGAGCGGAGAAACTCAGAAACTAGGGTTGTATTGGTTGCTGAGTCGGATTATTAGTCGAACTTCCGATCAGGAATTGCAGCCATTACTGGAGGCTTTGCATCAAGCAGGTAATACAATTAAGCCGAAGAAGTTTAGACATTTAGTCAGAAGTACGGGGGCAGAAAACAGGGCAAAGGAAGAGGTTCAAATTGCCGAAGCTGTGAGGCTATCGCGGTTGGAGTACTGGAATCGGATATCGAGCTGGTTACGCAGTGTCATTCCCAGTAAGATTGATGAAGTAATCATTGGCGGTGGGACAGCAGAGTATCTCAAACCGGAATTGCAAGCTTATTTTGCCGGAGTCCCGATCTCTTGGGCAGCAGATTTACAAGAGGATGTGCGTCGCGCTTTTAACATTCCACCTGAAGACGATCATTTGTCATTACGATTAACGGATGTATATGGCATATACCGATGTTTACAACGGCAAGTGTTTCCTAGCCTGGTTGATGTCGGTAGGCAAGATTAGGAGGGCCCATGGGGAGAAAGTTTCAGATCTGGTTGCAACTCAGAGTTAGAGATGATAGTCCAGAGGCCATGCTAGTCAACTACCTGAATTCTAAGGATACCCTTTATCCACTCAAGGACATGGCAATGATTGCACTGAGAAGTTACTGGTTGCCTCTAGCATATAGAGACAATAGTTTGATAGCGCTGGAAGAAAAAGATAAGGTAGTGCGGGATAGTATCTATCGCCTCAAACTGCAAATGCAAACATTTTTGGAGATGAGCGAAAAGGCAAAGGAAGATGAATTCTACCAAAGTTTAGACTTGAAGGCAGAGGATACTATCTCTCAGCCGGAGATGGCAGCTAGAACAGTTGCTATCAAGAAGTACCAACTGAGATTTCAAGTACAAGTTCAGGATGATAGTTGGGAAACCGTTTTACTGAATTACCTTGTCTCCGAGCATAAGCCCTACCCTTTTAACGATATGACGCTAACAGCATTAAAGGGTTACTGGTTACCTCTGGCCTATCGAGACATGGTCTTGGTTTCACAGGAGGAGAAGGAAAAGGTGCTGCGAGACAGTATTGATCGCTTGAAGTTACAGGAACAGTATTTACAGGAGATACTGACCACAAACTCGCCGGAGATCAGTGGCAATTTAGTTCCGAATGTGATTCCTGAAGTTGTTCCAGAATTAGCGATCGTAGCAACTAAAGACGAGAGTCCAGATAATGAGGAAGTCTGGGACCCGTATAAAGACCACTAGGTTTAAAGTTTGTTCATGCTTAATAGGAGAAGATTATGTACCAACGTCAAGAACTGTTTGCCACTGTTTCCCCAGAAGAGATGACACTGACCCTGAATACTTGTGCGTTGCCTGAAAAGGAGGAATATACCGATGATGAAGGAGATAGATTGCGAGAATGTCTCGTTTTAAGGGAACAGGGTAAATCCTATGATGAAATATCTCAAATGTTTCAGCAAAATGGCTTGCTCCTAAGCAATGAACCTCAACCGACTGAACCAGAGTCTTCAGCCAAGTCTAAGAAGCCGAAGAATGGCAAGAAACCAGCAGCAAAACCCCTAGACTTCTCTGAACTCCTCTCCTTGGCTAAAGAACTTAGCTGTAGTGTCTCTCCCAAGGAGGCCCTCAAACTTCTTCAGGCTTGTGGCCTATCAAGTGATGCTGAACAGTACAACCAACAGGAGTGCGATCGCTTCCTGGAAGCCTGCGACCTCATGAAGAATCAAGGCAGAGCATATGAGGAAATAGCAGTGCAGCTGGGGGCTACAGAAATATCTCCGGTTGAGCAGATTACCGGACTAGTCAGTGACTCAACCCTAATTACTGAAGCTGGGTTAGAACGCTTGGTTGACAAAGTGACAGACCGACAGACCGATAAGATTCCAGGAATGATCAACCGCTTCTACTTGAAACACGCTGCTCGAAAACTCGCTCAAGGTAAGGAGAATACAGAACTGTTTTTTGCTGAACTAGAAGAGCGAGTGATGGTGCAAATTGAGGGAAAGCGCCAAGCTCGTTCCCTACCGGAGACTTGGGACTGGGAGCCGAATTCACTACCGCTCTCGTCGCCCAAGCCGATGAGCTTGCCCGAAGGCTCCGAGAATGGAACGAGCGAAGAGTGAAACGATTGCTTGAGCAAGAGTTAGAAGAGGAACGGCAGACAATCAACGTCAGGATAGAGCAAGCATCGGATGCCAAAGCCGAGCAGTTAGCCAGGGAGAAGCTGAATGCTAGCTTGACCTGGGCAGCAGCGGAGGAAAGGAAAGCTAGAGCAATCAAGCAGACAGGCGATACCCTCCGCAGTGAAGGACAAAAGTTGCTGGGCTGGACAGCAGGCAACTTGTACAAGCTGATGAACAAGACGACCTTGTTCTGCCTAGTGTGGAATCCGATGCTGATTTTCTGGGTGGTAATTATCGCCTATGCTGTGCCGACAAAGATGGCATGTCCTCAGCCCCATGGTGTGTGTCATATTGCTAGAAAACTAGCACTGTCTGTTAGAGAGGTTGCTGAGATACCAGGGTTGGTGTTTTCCAGGTTACGGCTTTGATGTTTCTGGTGCGGCTTCTATCGTCTAGTGGAGGTTTGGAAGGCATAAGCCCCCACTAGATAAGACCTCGTTTCTTGGCAAGAGCTTCTTGCTGCGCTTCATTCGCAACTTTTCGAGCCACCTCGAAAAAGTTTTCCGAGGCGTAGGAACCGTGTTGTTCGATGATCTCCATCACCCTTAGGGCGTAATCTTCCGGCTTGGCTACAGCAGCCAGGCTGGTAAAATAGGCGGGCAGGACTTTCTCATCATTGAGCCCGACCTGCCAGGAGCCTGCCTCGTCGGCAAAGAAAATTATCTCGTCGTTACCGATATCCAGCTGTGCCAGCAACTCAAACAGAAGGTCCATGGCGGCATGAACTTCCGCATGATGTCCCTGAGCACTGAACTCAACACATTTGTCAAACAGCTGATTGCACTCGCTGATCCAGAGTTCGGTGCCCTCAGACTTCTCCATGAAGTTCTGGGAGTTGACCTGAAAGGACTCGTAGTATTGACCCGCCAGACTCTGATTGTGGAAGTTCTGTACGGCGGCAAGCAGCCGATTTGGTGCCATGCCCTGGCTTCTGGGAGACTGTAAGTCAAGCGTTGTGAAGTCCACATACGCGCCAAAAACGGACACCACATCAGAGGCAGACAGCGCCTGGTAGGCATCACGAAGCACCTTCAGCAGCTCTTCTTTCTTCCGCTTGCGGAGTGCAGGCTCAAGTGTTTCCCAATCAATTCGTTTTCTAGCCATGGCCTTGACCTTTCACAGGCTACCATTTAAGGCGGGATAATACCTAATACAAGGATTTCAACCAATGAATTGATTTTACTATTCCTGGGAGCGCATCATAGCTCTTGTCTTGTATAAGAGTCTACCTCATTGTGCCCCATCTGGCACTGTTGGCTCCAATCTGGTACTTCATTCATGGGTACAATGCAGCGCTGAACAGGGCTTGAGCCTCACCACTACTTCCGTATCACTACCTCGACTGTGAAACTAAAAAGACTTGAGTTATTTTAGTGGTAATCTTTGGAATCAGGCTGATAGGAGCTTTCAGACAAATTCCCTTAAGCGAGAAAACCCGCAACCAGTTGGTAGATATTGCCGCTTTGCTTTTTCCTCCCTCCGTCCATCTCTAAAATAGGAGTAGTGAGACTTGGGCGGACTGGGAAATGATGATAGAGCAAAAATTGGCGCAATTGAAAACTTTATTTGCTGAAATGGAGCGGGCTTTGATTGCCTACTCTGGTGGTGTTGATAGTACTCTGGTTGCCAAGATTGCCTATGATGTCTTGGGAGATTGCGCCGTGGCAGTAACAGCTGTTTCGCCTTCGCTGCTGCCAGAAGAGTTGGAAGATGCAAAGGTCCAAGCAGCCGAGATTGGGATTCTGCATCAGGTTATCCAGACGCATGAAATGGATAACCCCAATTACACAGAAAATCCGGTCAATCGGTGCTATTTCTGCAAGAGCGAGTTGCACGATACACTAAAACCGTTGGCAATGCAGTTGGGCTATCCATATGTTGTAGATGGAGTGAATGCTGATGATTTGCGGGACTATCGACCAGGGATTCAGGCAGCTAAGGAAAGAGGTGTGCGATCGCCATTGGCAGAATTAGGCATTACAAAAGCAGAAGTCCGTCAGCTTTCACAGCATCTAGGTTTATCTGGGTGGGACAAACCTGCACAGCCCTGTCTCAGCTCTCGCTTCCCCTACGGCGAAGAAATTACTGTAGGCAAGTTGCAACGGGTGGGTAGGGCTGAAATTTATCTGCGCAAGTTGGGATTAAAGAATCTTCGCGTGCGTTCTGAGGGTGATACTGCCAGGATTGAGCTGCCACCAGAACAAATTAAAGAGTTTGTTTTAACCACAGATTTGCCAACTTTGGTGTCTGTCTTCCAATCCTACGGTTTTATATACATCACTTTGGATTTAGAGGGCTATCGCAGCGGGAAGCTAAATCAGGTTTTGATGCCAAAGCTTTCTAGTGCTGGTAATAGCTAAAGAGCGTAAACTACTCTATGGGCACTAGCGCCCAGTCTGCTAGTTACTGCAACTTACGAGAAGAAACGCTCATAGTCGTCATGACTACCAATCCAAAACCATGTCACTGTGTCCCCTTCCAAAACCCCAAGTGCTCGGTAGCTTCGCGTTAACCTCACGGACCAAATTCCCTCATCAGTATTGATGCATTTGAAATGCAAAGATGGATGAAAAGGATTCTCTTCCCACAACCGATATGCTTTCCTTGCACTTTGCCTAACTTCGTTACTTAACTGTCGATATTCAGCCCAGAAGGATGGAAGAACTGCTGACTTCATAACTGATCGTAGTCCATTGCAGTTGCTTGCCCTTCAGCAATCTCCTGCTTGGCTCGTTGTGCAGCACTAATCAGTTTTGATTGTGTTTGCTGGAATAACTTATTCCACGTCATTTCATCCTGTATATCGTCTATATATTCTCGAAGATGCTCTGCAACTCTGTCTTGTACCTCAATAGGCAAAGACTCTAACATCTTGACAATAGTGGTGATGGCTGTAGACGACATAATGTATAGCTCTCGTGCAATACTTGGTCCTTAAAAACTAGCACTAATTCCAGAGCAACTGCCAGCTGCTTTATCTAAATGTTCATTCATACATCACCTTGTAGTAGGATTCATAAGTTAGCCCCCAATACTATTGCTAGTCTGACTACGGTATTTGAGATAAAAATTTTCCTCTTGTAAATTTTTCAGTGCTCATCCGGTCAACTACGGGAGATGTACCCCATCACGGAAGAGAGAGTCAAGAGCGAGTCAGGGATGAAAGCCAGGGTAGAAGTGGTGATGGGGGATGAAGAGAAAGAACGGCAGCAATTGTGGTTCCTGGTTGGTTTGCCCGATCACCGAAAAATTTACAGGTTGAATTGAATTGATGCGGGATACAATCTGTGGCACTTGGAATCATGGGGCTAAAACGCTGAAACTATTGCTATGACTACATTTTAGCCGATTTTTCAACTCGTTTTTCCAGTGGTGTGAGAAATGCGGGAAACCTGTTATGCTTCTAGATGGCAATGCTTTTAACTTTCATCTAACTTTCTTCTAACCTCCATCTAACTTTCTTCTAACATTGCACTGATTCTCAAAGTTGATTCAGGAAGCTATACTT